>JAJDVM010000168.1 GCA_022826125.1 Defluviicoccus sp. | reverse complement strand
TGATCTCGATCATCGTCTTCGTGATCGCCCTGATCATGGGCGGGGTAGCGACGCCGTCGGAGGCGGCCGCCTACGGCTCGGTGGGCGTGATCCTGCTGGCGGTGGGCTACCTGTTCGCGGCGCCGCTGCTGCGCGGCGATTTCCGCGAGGCCTGGGCGTTCGGGCCGTTCTTCGCCACGGCGATGTGGAAGTCTCTCTGGGGCGCCGGTCGGGTCACGGTGATCGCGCTGATGATCCTGTTCGGCTCGTCGCTCTTTTCCAACGTGCTGGCCGCTTCCGGCTCCAGCGCGGCGCTGATCCGATGGGTCGCGGGCTTCGAGGTCTCGCCCTACGTCATGCTGCTGATGATGTTCGGCATCCTCCTGCTGCTCGGCATGTTCATGGACCAGCTCGCCATGATGCTGCTGACCGTGCCGATCTTCTTCCCGATCGTGCAGGGCCTCGATTTCGGCCTGGCGATGGACATGAAGCTGATCTGGTTCGCCGTGATCATGCTGCTGGCGATGGAGATCAGCTTCACCACGCCGCCGTTCGGCCTGTTGCTGTTCGTCATGCAGGGCGTCGCGCCGCCCGGCACCCGTTTCGGCGAAATCTGCCTCGCCGCGCTCCCCTTCATGGGCTGCGCGCTGCTCCTCACCCTGCTGATCGTGGTCTTCCCGCCCCTGGCGGTCTGGCTGCCCTGGCTGGGCGGGTAGCCGGCTAAGGCGTGCCCGTTTTTCCTGGAACCGCCACGGCACCCCGGTTCAATCCGAAACGGATACGCCTTAGAACAGGTTGAGCCAGACGCTGGAGCGGAGTTCCGGAAACAGATCGCCGAAGACGGTCTGCGGCCACGGCACGATCAGGATCTTGTGGAACAGCCAGTAGCAGAAGATCCACATCGGCACGGCGATCCCGAGCGTGGTCGTCCAGGTCTCCTTGCCCTCGAAACGCATGTAGCCCACGAGGAACAGGAACATGCCCGGCAGAATGCCGACCAGCGCGGCCGCGCCGAAGAAGAACAGCAGCCATCCGAAATAGACCCCCGCCCGCAGGAAAATCGTGCGCACCGCGAGGTCGCCGTAATCGGCCTGGATGTCGAAATGGACGTCTTCCGCGGCCGGTTTGTGCGCCTCGCCGGGCGGCGCGCCGGCGAGCAGTCCCGTCGCCTGGACCTGCGCCGGACGCACGAACATCGCGGCCAGGATCAGCCATGTCGTGAACAGCAGGCCCGACCAGCCGACGACCTGGGGCACCAGCTGGGCGCCGAACTCCCACTGCGACGAGATGGCAAGGCAAACGGCGAACAGCGCGAGGATCAGGAACGAGAAGGCGAGATCCGGATTGAGACTCTCGCGGCGGAACCCGAACGTCGCGCCCCGCGCCTCGCCGGTCCGCGGCTTGGCGAAGTAGCCCTTGAGGATGGGCCGCAGGATTCCGTACAGGGTGATCGCGAACACGATCATCACGACCGGGAAGGTCAGCCACTCCGCCCCATAGCGTTCCACCGATATGAACAGATAGCGCTCGACCAGCCCGCCCAGCACGAAGCCGAGGATCAGCGGCGGGCGCGGCCATTTCATGCGCTTCATCACCCAGCCGAAGAAGCCGAAGATCAGGAGGGCGTAGATGTCGCCCCATTGCCTGGACCCCTGGAACGCGCCGACGAAGACCACCGCCAGCACGACGGGCGCGAGGATCCCGATGCGCACCAGCGCCACCTTGGCGAGCTGGTTGGCGAACAGGAAGCAGATCCCGGCGCCGATCACGTTGGCGAAGGCGACCGACCAGACCAGCGTGTAGGTAACGTCGAGATGCTTGGTCAGCATCTCCGGGCCGGGCGTCAGGCCGTGGATCAGGAACGCCCCCAGGATCAGCGCCATCGACGCGCTGCCCGGAACGCCGAAGGCGATCGTGGGCACCAGCGCCCCGCCTTCCTTGGCGTTGTTCGAGCTTTCCGACGCGATCACGCCGCGCACGTCGCCCTTGCCGAAGGTGGTGGCGGTGTCCTTCTCGCTGCGGAGCGCGTGGCCGTAGGCGATCCAGTCGATCACCGAGGCGCCGATCCCGGGCACCGCGCCGAGGCTCGATCCGATGGTGGCGCAGCGGAGCAGCAGGAACCAGTTGCGGAACACGTCCCGGACGCCCGCGATCTGGCTCAATTCCGACTTGACCTGCCCTTCGGCCGCGATCCTTTGCCGGGTGATCGCCATGTCCGCGATCTCCGGAATCGCGAACAGGCCGAGGGCGAGCGGCACGACCGGCAGCCCGTCCCAGAGATAGAGCGAATCGAAGGTCCAGCGGAGCGTCCCGGTCTGCGGATCGTCGCCGGCGGTCGCCACCATGAGCCCGATGCAGGCCGCCGCCAGCCCCTTGAGCGGCGTGCCCCCGCTCAACACGGCGACCAACGACAGGCCGAAGACGCAGAAGGACAGGAGCTCGGGCGAGCCGATGTGCAGCATCACCGGGCGCAGGATCGGCACGCTGATCGCGAGCAGGAACGCGCCGTAGATGCCGCCGATCACCGAGGCCGAGAACGCCGCGCCGAAGGCGCGTCCCGCCTCGCCCTTCCGGGCCATCGGATAGCCGTCGAGGATCGTCGCGGCGGACCCCACTGTCCCGGGCACCCCGAACAGCACCGCCGGAATCGTGTCCGATGTGACCACCACCGCCTGCAAACCCATCAGGAAGGCGAGCGCGGTGTAGGGGTCCATGTCGAAGGTGAACGGCAAGAGCAGCGACAGGCCGACCAGCCCGCCCAGCCCGGGTATCACGCCCAGGACCAGTCCGATAAGCACGCCGAGGGCGAGAAAGCCGATCCGTTCCGGATCGACCATGATGGTCGCGGCCTTGATGGCCATGCCGAGCATGTCGGCTTCCATGGACGCCCCTGTTCTCGATTACCGTAGGCTTTGTCGCGGCGGTTTCCGGCCGTTATCCGGTTATTCGGCGGCCACCTGCTGCGGATACCGCTCGCTTACGTCGAGCTTGAACGCCTTCTGCGCGTTCTCGCCGAGTATCTTGCGCTTGGCTCTCTCGTCGAGGAACGGCAGGTCCCAGATCACGCTCGGCAGGTCCATGTCCCAGTGCGGGTAATCGGTGGCGAACAGGAGCGAATTCTCGGCATCCATCGCCTTGAAGGTGGCTTCCAGCAGCCAATCCTCGTTGGGCCGCTCCATCGGCTGGGTGGTGTAGTACATCTCCTTCATGTACTCGCTCGGCAGCCGCTTGAGCGACGGGCATTCCGAGCTCCGCATCCGGTACTCGTTGTCGAGCCGCATCATCAGCCAGGGCACCCAGGCGATCCCCGACTCGATCCAGATCGTCTTGAGGTTGGGGAACCGCTCCGGCAGGCCGTTGACCACCCAGTTGGTGCAGTGGACGACGTTGTACCAGGTGAAGCCGAGCGCATGGACGGCGATGAACCGGTTCGAGGTGCGGAACATCGGGTCGTCCCAGTTGAAGCCGGAGTGGAAGCCGAGCGGCAGACCGCGCTCTTCGACGGCGCGGTAGATTTTCATGTAGTCGTTGTCGTGCACCGGCTTGTGGCGGACCGAGGTCACCATGAAGCCGATCACGCCGGGATAGTCGGCGAAGTCCTCCACCATCTTCATCGCCGCGTTGTGGTCGTTGAACGGCAGGTAGAGCATCGACTTGATCCGCGACGAGCCGGGCAGCACGCGCTCGACCAGCCAGCGGTTGTAGGCGCGCGCCAGATGGTTCTCGACCTCCGGTTGCGGGTGCATCGCGAGACCGAGCATCGGCGTCGGAAACATGCAGGTGTAGTCGACCCCCATCGCGTCCATCCAGCGGTGACCGAGATGGATGTCGCGGTGGACGCCGTCGGCCGGCGTCTGCTCCATGCGGCGGAGCGGGTAGCGCGTCACCCTGCCGCCGATATCCTGGTAGCCGACCCGGCCGAGCGCGAACATGCCGCCGCCGCGCTGGGCGACCTGCCCGCCCGAGCGGGCGAGCTGCTGGAGGACCGGATCCTCCATGTATTCCATGATCTCGGCCATCGATTCGCTCTCGTAGTGGTGCGAATCGACGTCGACGATCAGCACGTCCTGCAGGTTGCGCCGGTCGCGCTGCTTCGCCGCGTTCGCCAGCACCTTGTCGGTGTCGAACGAATCTACGCTCATCCGGAAGAACTGCTCGTTGCCGGTCGGGAGTTCCATCTAAATCTCCTCGCTCGCGCCGCCGCCGCGGAATACCGCGATTACAGCAGCCCGGGAAGCCATGTTGCAAGAGGCGGGAAGGCCGCGATCACGATCATGCCGACCAGGAAAATGCCGACGAACGGCCAGGTGGCGCCGAAGATATCGCTCAACGGCACATCGGGCGCCGACCCCTTGAAGGCGAACATCGTGTAGCCGAAAGGCGGCGTGATCCCTCCCACCGTCACGTTCAGCAGCATGATCAGCCAGAACCAGATCGGATCGAAGCCGAGGGTCCCGAGGAGAGGCTGATAGATCGGGATCACCACCAGCATCAGCGCGATCTGGTCGATAAACATGCAGAGGATGAAGGGGATCAGCATCATGATGAACAGCATCACGTAAGGCTCGAAATCGAGCGTCACGATCAGCGAGGTGAGTTCCCGGGTGGAACCGGTGAAGGCGAGGAGCTGGCTGAACATCTTGGAGCTCGCCATGATCACCAGGATCATCGAGGTGATGAAGGCGGCCGAGGCCACCGATTCGGAGATCATCTGCCAGTTGAGCTTGCGGTAGTAGGCCGCCGTCAGCAGCGCGCCCAGCACGCCCGTCGCCGCCGACTCCGACGGCGTCGCGACGCCGAGCAGGATGAAGCCCATCACGCAGAAGATGATGACCGCGAACGGCAGCACCCTGAGCACTGCGACGACCATCTCCCACGTCGTGACCTCGGGCGCGACGTCCGATTCGCCGTAGGGTGCAAGCTCCGGATTCGCCCGTACGCGGGCGAAGATGTAGGTGAGGAACATCGCGGAAAGAAGCAGCCCCGGGACGATACCCGCGATCAGCAGCCCGGCGATGGAGACGTCGGCGAGCGTTCCGATGATGATGACGAGAACGCTGGGCGGGATGATGGGAGCAAGGCTGGCGCCGGCCAGGATCGCCCCGGTCGACAGGCGGGAATCGTATTTGCGCTCGATCATGCCCGGATAGAGGGTTCGCGCCATCATCGCCGCGACGCCCATCGCCGCCCCGGAGAGCGCGCCGAAGATGGTCGACAGCACGATGCACAGCACGTATTGCCGCCCGCGCACCTTGCCGACCAGCTTGTCGACCGAATCGAACAGAATGTCGATCGATCCCGAGCGGAACAGCAATTCGCCCATCAGGATGAACAGCGGAATTGCCGACAGCGCGGCGATGTTGGTCGTCTCGAAGATCGAGTTCGCGACCATGCCGAAGCCGGGCTGGCCGAGGACGATCAGCACGCCCGCGATGTTGATCACCAGGAACGCGATGAAGATCGGCGCGCCGGTCATGAACGCGGCCAGAAGGACCGCGAGACCGCCCGACAATGTGCCCCACCAGACCATGGTCAGCCGTGCATCCCGCTCGCCGGTTTCTCCACCCCGAGGGTCCTCGGGTCGAGCATGCGGAGGAAGTAGATCGCCGAGGACGCGAAGCCGTAGGTGATCCAGGCCGAGATATAGATCTTCGGGATCGGCTTCACCTTCATCAGGTGGACGTCCTTGACGATCTGGCGGATGTTCTCGTCGAGGCTGATCCAGGTCGCGGCCGCGCAGGCCAGAAACCCGGCGAGATAGATGAACCAGTACAAAGTCCGCGTCTTTTCCCGGGCGAGCATGTCGAGGATGACGGTCACCGCGACATGGCCCTTTTCCTTCGTGACATGGGGCATCATCAGGAAGGCGCCGATGCAAAGCGAATACTGAACCGCCTCGCTCGACCACCAGGTCGGCGCCGAGAAGAAGTAGCGCGCGAAGACCTCGTAGCAATAGGCAAAGACGATGATGCCGAGGCAAAGCTTGGAGAGGTGGAATCCGACCCGCGTGACTCCGTCGTGCAACCGCGCGAGCGTATTCAGCACGTCACCCATCGGCTTGTCCTCGGCATCCCGTCATGCTTCGTCCAGCCGAAGGGCTAGTCGGTCATGCCCGCGTCCTTGGCGAGCTTGTACAGGCCGTCCGCGCCGTCGCCACAGCAGTCGCGCGCGACCTTCCACAGGCTCTGGCTCCAGGCCTTCTTGACCAGGTCCGCCTTCTCCGGCGGCAGGTGGAGCGTCTTCACGCCGAACCCGTCCAGCTTGCCGGTTTCCTCGGCGAGAATCTGTCTGCCGACCCAGGGCATCTCGAGCTCGGTCTCGCGACCGGCCGCCAGCAATACGCCCTTCTCCTTGTCATTGAGCTTGTTCCACGCGTCGAGATTGACCAGGACCGGCAGGTTGGAGGATCCGAAGGTCGGGCGGACGCGGTACTTGGCGACCTCGTAGTGCTTCATCGAGAGCATCCCGGCGGCCGGCCAGCAGGCGCCGTCGACCACGCCCTTCTCCAGCGCGGAATAGATCTGCGACCCGGGCAGCACGACCGGCGAGCCCCCGAGCGCGCGGATCACGCCGTGGTAGGACAGGGTCCCGCGGATCTTGCGGCCCTTCACGTCGCCCTCGGGGCTGAGCGGTTCCTTGAGGAACATGTGATAGCCGGAGAAGCTCGCCGCCACCAGCGCGACCATCTTCATGTTGTTGTGCTTCTGGTAGTACTTATCGACCGCGTCCCAGATACCCGCCGAGCGGCGCTTGAGCGGGTCGACGTCGATCGTATCGACGACCAGGGCGATGCCCTTCGACCCGGCGTGGTAGACGCCGTGGGTGAACAGCATGTCGAAAACGCCGGAGGCGACCGGCTGGAGCTGCTCGAACGGCGGCACGACCTCGGGGCCCTGCACGCTGATCTTGACGGTATCTCCGCCGATTTCCTTCACGTTGTCGAGATATTGCTGAAGAACGGCGTAGGTCGGCCAGTTGTTCTTGTTCCAGCTGGTCAGCAGCTTGAGGCTCGCAGCCTCCACGGCGCCGACCATGGCGACCGCAAGCGCGGCTCCGGCGAGCGGCGCAGTCCACATCCTTTTCATTTCGGGGGTCCTCCCTTGAGATAATCGTCCACGACACGCTGCCCACTTACGATGCCTACCGCAACCCCCCTCCTGTCGGGCGGCGGGCGCCGGATGCTCGGATACATCGGGTCCGCCTACTGAAACGTCCGCCATGTAAGCGCGACGACGAACGCCAGGATGAAACCCGCCATCCACTTGAGCACGAGCAGGCTGGCCTTGATCTCGGCGATGTCGGTGTCGTACTGGGCGACGGACTTCGCCGCTTCGCGGGCCTTGGTCTCATCGGCGCCAGCGTCGATGAGCGCGTCGTAAACTTCGCTGTTCATCGTGCTCATAGGGGCCTCGCGTAAGTGCGTTTGGCGAACCGGGACGATACACCACCTCCGCGGCACCGGCCAACGCCGCCGGTTTGCCGCGTCTCCGATCCGCCGGTTCGGATCGGACATGTCCGGCACTACATGACAAGAAACGGTCGCGGTGCCACGATTGACCATCGACCGAACTACCGGGTTCCGCAACAGGGAGACAGCGTTCAAATGAGCAGCCCGACCACGCGCATCGGAAGCGCCACCTCGGACACGTCGCAATTCAGGATGCGCGGCAAGGACGTGCTCTCCGAGGTGGTGGGCGAGATGAGCTTCACGGAAGCGTTCTACTTCATCGTCACCGGCCGCGAGCTGACAAAGGAGCAAGGCAGGATCTTCGATGCCTGCGTAATCGTCCTCATGGATCACGGCATCACGCCGCAGGCGCTGGTCTCGCGGCTGGTCCACGATGCGGTCCCGACCGACCTGCAGGTTCCGGTCGCTTCGGGCCTCCTGATGGTCGGGAACAAGTTCGCCGGCACCATGGCGGGCTGCGGCCGGATCCTGCAGGACTGTATGGCCCAGGACGGCGACAAACGGGCATGGCTGGCCGACAAGGTCGCGTCGTTCCGGGCCCAGCGGCGCTTCATTCCGGGCTTCGGACACCCCTACTACAAGCCCGAGGACCCGCGCGCGGCGCGCCTGTTCGAGATCGCGGAAGCGAACGGCGCGAAGGGCGACTACATCGCGCTGGTCAAGATGCTGGGCGAGGAGGTCGACAGGGCCGCGGGCCGCCACCTGACCCTCAACGTCACCGGCGCGCTCGGCGCCGTGCTGAGCGAGATCGACTTCCCGGTAGAGGTCATGCGCGCGTGCTCGGTGGTCGGCCGGGCCGCCGGCCTCGTCGCCCATGTGCTGGAAGAGCAGTCGAACCCGATCGTTCCGGACGTGGTCGATTTCGTGAACGACATCCCCTATGTCGAGGAGTGACCGGACGGCCCGCCCGGTGCCGGCCTCACCACACCCATGTGGTGACGTTGGGATAGGGTTCCGCCCTCGACACGTATTTTAGGCCCTTGACGCAGCGCACGATCCACCAGACCACGACGATCGGCAGTACGGCCCAGCCGATCACGACGAACGTGGTCAGCACACCGACCACGGTGAGGAGCAAGCCGATCCAGAACGTCCTGATCTGGAAACGGTAATGGTCGGCGACCCACGTGCCATCGTCGTCCCGGTTCACATAGGCCATGACGACGCCGACGAGGGCGAGCAGTCCGATGACGATGCCGCCCAGATAGAGGACATAGACGATCTTCGCGGTCCCGCCGCCTTTCGACACCCCGTTTCCGGGCGGTTGCAATTCGGCGCTGGACATGGCCTCGCGTCCGTAACCGTCAGGGCGCGTCGACGGTGTCGATGTGGATGTGGACCGGCTCCGGCCCGTCCTCGATCTCGCGCCCCAGCACCCGAACCGCCTTCTCCGCCTCGCCGATGGGATAGCTGTGGGTGCACAGACCGGCCAGGTCGCGCCAGCGCTCTCGCAAGATGTCGATCGCCTTCACGGTGTCGATCCAGTCGGACGAGAGCACGCCCAGCAGGGAGATTTCGCGAAAGATCAGCTTGTCGGTGTAGAGGTTGTTGAGCGCGTTGTCGGTCTTGAGCCCGG
Source organism: Defluviicoccus sp. (assembly GCA_022826125.1). GTDB lineage: Bacteria > Pseudomonadota > Alphaproteobacteria > MPNO01 > MPNO01 > MPNO01. The sequence continues at coordinate 11,066 of JAJDVM010000168.1, read as the reverse complement.
CGACGACGACATTTCCGCCCTTGCGCACCATGTCGACCGCCTGGAGAAGGGGCTCCGTCGCGTGCGCCGATACGTCGACGACCACGTCGGCGCCGCGACCTCTTGTGAGGGCGAGCACGCGTTCGACCGGGTCTTCCTCGTCCACGTTGACGGTCGCGTCGGCGCCGAGCTCGCGGGCGAGTTCGAGACGTCTGGTGTCGGCGCCGGTGCCGGCGACGATCACCTGCTCCGCGCCGATCTCGCGCGCTACCACCACCGATAGCAGGCCGCGCTGGCCGGGGCCGGTTATGACCACCGTGTCGCCGGCACGCGTTTGCGGCCTCTCGCCTGCCCATCGGACCGCGTTCGACAACGGGTTGAACAGGCTCAACACATCGGTCGGTATGTCGTCGGGCGCCCTGTGGAGCCGCGTCCGGGGATGGAGGTAGAGGTGGGAGGCGTAGCCGCCCCAGAGATGCGGCGGGACGTCGAACCCCATGCGCAGCCCGTAGCCCATGTTGTTGTCGCAAAGAACGGTGCGGTTGTCCTTGCAGTACCGGCATTCGCCGCATCCGATGGACGTCTCGACGATCACCCGGTCGCCTTCCCTGACGCCCCAGCGTTTCAGGGCGTCCGGCCCCGCGCGGTCGACCCAGCCGAAGATCTCGTGGCCCGGGACGATCGGAAAGATGCCGCGCCCGGACGCGCCGAGCCGCCCGTCATACTGCTCGTAATCGGTGCCGCAGAGCCCGGCGGCTTCCATGCGGAGAACCCCGTCATCCGGGCCGATTTCCGGTAGCGCGACCTCCCTGTAGTCGAACTGCCGCGGCCCGGTCAGGACCGCCGCGAAGGCGCTCTCCGCCATCGGGTCCCCCCCCGCTTGATTATTTCCCGCCGTAAATCGATCATAGCAAGCACGCGATCGGCCCGCGAGGCGGGCGCCTTCGAACACGGGAATATCCGCATGACCGCATGCATCGTGGGCTGGTCCCACACGAAGTTCGGCAAGCACGAAGACCGGGACATCGAATCCCTCATCACCGAGGTCGCGGTCGGCGCGCTCGAGGATGCCGGCGTCGCCCCGGGCGACATCGACGAGATCTTCGTCGGCCACTGCAACGGCGGCTTCGTGCGCCAGGAATTCCCTTCCTCGCTGGTGCTCCAGGCCGATGACGATCTGCGCTTCACGCCGTCGACGCGGGTGGAGAACGCCTGCGCCACCGGTTCGGCGGCGATCCACCAGGGGCTGAACGCCATCGCCGCCAGGAAGGCGCGCCGGGTGCTGGTGGTGGGCGTCGAGAAGATGACGGAACTCGCCGGGGCGGCGATCGGCGAGGTGCTGGTCAAGGCGAGCTACGTCAAGGAGGAAGGCGGCGAGAACGGAAGCTTCGCCGCGATATTCGGGCGCATCGCCGAGAGCTACTTCCAGAAATACGGCGACAAGACCGACATGCTCGCCAGGATCGCCGCCAAGAACCACGCCAACGGCGCCGTCAACCCACTCGCGCACTTCCAGAAGGACCTCGGCTTCGAGTTCTGCCGCACCGAGTCCGACAAGAACCCCATCGTCGCGGGTCCGTTGAAGCGGACCGACTGCTCGCCGGTCACCGACGGCGCGGCGGCGTTGGTGCTGACGAACCTCGACACCGCGCTCGCGCACGACAAGGCGGTCGTGTTCCGCGCGGCGCGCCACGTGAACGAGTTCCTGCCGATGAGCCGGCGCGATCCGACGCGGTTCGAAGGCGCGGAGCTGGTCTGGCAGCAGGCCTTCGACGACGCCGGGCTCGCGCTCGACGATCTCGATCTCCTGGAGGTGCATGACTGCTTCACCGTCGCCGAGCTGATCATCTACGAGGCGCTCGGCCTGACGGCGCGCGGCGAGGGCGCGATCGCCGTCGAGGAAGGCTGGACCGAGAAGACCGGAAAGCTGCCGATCAACCCCTCGGGTGGGCTCAAGTCCAAGGGCCACCCGATCGGCGCCACCGGTGTCTCCATGCACGTGATGGCGGCGATGCAGGTCCGTGGCGACGCCGGCGCGATCCAAGTGCCGGATGCCAGGCTCGCCGGCGTTTTCAACATGGGCGGAAGCGCCGTCGCCAACTACGCGAGCATCCTCGAGCCGCTGCGCTGACCGCGCGTCGACCCGGTAACCGGCGGAAATTTCGATGGGCGAGTTCGGCGTCGGGCAGTCTGTGCCGCGGCTGGAAGATCCCGCGCTGCTGACGGGGCGCGGTCTTTTCGCGGACGACGCGGGCACGAATTTGGACGGGGCGCTGCGGGGTTACGTCCTGCGGTCCCCGCACGCCAACGCGCGATTCGCAAACGTAGACGTCTCCGCCGCTCTCGCCATGCCGGGCGTCGCCGCCGTTCTCACCGCGGAGGACTATGTCGCCGACGGGCTCGGCCCGATCCCCCATATCGGTCCGCCGGTGAAACGGCGTGGAGGCGAGGCGCCCGCGAGCCCGCCTTATTTTCCGCTCGCCAGGGGCCATGCGCGCCATGTCGGCGACGGCGTGGTCTTCATCGTCGCGGAGAGCCTCGACCGGGCGAAGGACGCCGCCGAGCGTATCGCGATCGATTACGAACCCCTCCCCGCGGTAACGCGGACCGCCGACCTGCTCGACGACGGCGCGCCGGTCGTGTTCGACGGTTGCCCAGACAACGAATGCTTCGTTCACGAGGTCGGCGACCGCGCGGCGACGGACGCCGCCTTCTCCGCCGCGCGCAATGTCGTAAAGCGCCGCTTCGTCCTGTCCCGCGTGCTCGCGAATGCGATGGAGCCGCGCGGTTGTCTCGCCGACTACGATCCACGCACGCGCCGCCTGTTCCTGCGCGCGCCGGTCCAGCACCCCTTCGTCGTGCGCGCGCTGCTCGCCGACCGTGTCTTCGGGATCGACGAGCAGAGCATCCACGTCGAGGTCGACGATGTCGGCGGCAGCTTCGGGATCAAGGCCAACGTCTATCCGGAATATCTGCTGTCGCTGTGGGCGGCGCGCCGGCTCGGCCGGCCGGTCCGCTGGGTGAGCGAGCGCGCGGAAGGGCATCTGAGCGACTATCACGGGCGCGACAACATCACCGACGCCGAGCTCGCGCTCGATGCGGATAACCGCTTCGTCGGCCTCCGCGTCCGAACCGTGGTCAATATCGGCGCCTATCTCTCGCCGCTGGGCGCGGGTCCGGCGGTGAACAATCTCGGCTCGCTCGCCGGCGTCTACCGGACGCCCGCGGCCCATGTCGAAGTCCGGGGCGCATTGAGCAACAGCCAGCCGACCGCTCCCTATCGCGGCGCGGGGCGACCGGAAGCGGCGTTCGTGATCGAGCGGCTGATCGACGCCGCCGCGGAAGACCTGAACGTCGACCGCCTGGAGCTTCGCCGCCGCAACATGATCGGCCGCGACGAGCTTCCCTTCGTCACCCCGCTCGGCTTCGTATACGACTCGGGCGATTTCGAGACCAACATGGACCGTGCGCTGGCGCTCGCCGAGGCCGGCAGCTTCGAGGAACGGCGGCGCGATGCGGCAAAGAACGGCAGGCTACTCGGGCTCGGCGTCGCGAACGCCATCGAGCGCGCCGCCCCACCCGGCCTCGAATTCGCGGAAATCCGCTTCGCGCCTTCGGGGCGCGTCACCGTGCTGTGCGGGGCGACCACCCAGGGTCAGGGTCACGCAACGACGTTCGCGCAGCTCCTGAGCGACCGGCTTGGGCTGGAGGCGCACGAAATCCAGTTCGTGCAGGGCGATACCGACCGCCTCGCCTTCGGCTTCGGCGCGGGCGGCTCGCGCATCTCCGCGATGGGCTGCGCGGCACTGCTTATCGCGGCCGACAAGGTCGTTGAAAAGGGAAAGCGCATCGCCGCGCATGTGCTCGAAGCCGCCGAGGACGATATCGAATTCGCCGACGGCAGCTTCGCCATCGCCGGGACCGACCGCGCCATCGGCCTGGGCGACGTGGCAAAGGCCGCCTTCCAGCCCGCGCGTCTGCCGGCCGACATAGAGCCGGGTCTGATGGAGACCGGGACTTACCGGTCGCATGTCGCGAGCTACCCCAACGGGTGCCATGTCTGCGAGGTCGAGATCGACCGGGAGACAGGCGAAACCCGTATTCCGCGCTATGTCGTGGTCGACGATTTCGGCACCGTCATCAACCCGCTCCTGGTCAAGGGACAGGTCCATGGCGGCGTCGCCCAAGGCGCAGGACAAGCGTTGATGGAACACATGGTCTTCGACCCGGACAGCGGACAGATGCTGGCCGGCTCGCTGATGGACTACGCGATGCCGCGCGGCGACGATTTGTGTTCGTTCGAGGTCGAGAGCAACCCGGTGCCGACCGCCGGCAACCCGCTCGGCGTCAAGGGCGCCGGAGAGGCCGGTACCGTGGGCGCGCTGCCTGCAGTTATCAGCGCGGTGAACGACGCGCTGCGCCCGCTGGGGATTACCGATATCGAGATGCCGGCGACGCCGGAACGGCTGTGGCGGGCGATTCGGTCGGCCCCAGGCTAACCGGGAACCGTCCCTCGATACGGCGCTTCGCGCCTACTCGGGATGAGGGGAGCGAACCAAATAATAGTTCCTCACCCTGAGTAGGCGAGAAGCGCCGTATCGAAGGGTCGACGTCGGAAGGGATCAATACAGCCGCGTCTCGTAGCTCTCCCGAATCCTTTCCTCGATCTCTTCCAGCGGAGTGTCGTGTTCCCGCTGGTCCCTGGTGATCTGGGCGAGCGTCGGAAATTCCCTTCGTTCGATCCGCGTGTCCGGATCCCACAACCGGGCGCGCTTGAGCGCCTTGGCGCAGTGAAAGAACACCTCGTCGATCTCGACCAGAATCCCCAGTTGCGGGACCTTGCCGCGGACGGCCATGTCCTCGAGCGCCGCCCGATCGTCGACGATCCGCGCCCGGCCCGAGGCGCGCAGCGTCTCCTCCACGCCGGGCAGCAGGAAAATCAGCGCGACCGAGTGCCCGGGGTTCTCCACGATATTGGACATCGTGTCGACGCGGCGGTTGCCGGGCCGTTCGGGGATCAGGATCGTGCGGTCGTCGATCACCTTGACGAAGCCCGCCGGATCGCCGCGCGGGCTGATGTCGGCGCGGCCGTCCACGCCGACCGTCGAGATGAACAGGATGGGCGACAGCGAAAGGAAATGCCGCGCGTGCTTGTCGAGCAACGGCATTTCTTTTTTCGCGATCGATGCGGTCGGCTCGCCGACGGCTTCGCGCAGATCGTCATAGGCTTCGATCGAACTCAGTCCGGCGTTTTCGGTCATGGTTCGCTCCGGGAATTTTCCCGACTGTCGCGCCTGCGCCTCTTCGATGCAAGAGCTTGACGATGCGCGGCGCGATGTGGGACGGAAACGCCATGAATCTCGCCCAGCTCCTCGCCAAGCCGGCCGCCGCGTGGTCCGACCACCCCGCCGTCGCGGTCGGCGCCGGAACCGTGCTTACCTATCGCGAACTGGCCGACAGGGTCTCGCGGATCGCCGCGGGCTTGCGCGACGTCCACGGGCTTGCGCCCGGGGACCGGGTGGCTTTGGCGATGACCAACACGCCGGAATACGTGGAAGCGCTGTTCGCGGCCTGGCACGGCGGATTCGCCGCGGTGCCGATTAACGCCAAGCTGCACCCACAGGAGTTCGCCTACATCCTGGACGACTCCGGAGCGAAGGTCTGCATCGCGACCGAGGATCTGGCGGAGGGGATCGCGGGCCTCGCGAGCGATCTTCCGGAGCTCCGGGCGGTCCCGGTCGTCGGCGGGACGGATTACGCCAAGCTCTGCGCCGCCGAGGCCTCACCGATGGCGGCGGCCGCGCCGGACGACCTCGCCTGGCTGTTCTACACCAGCGGCACGACGGGACGCCCCAAGGGCGCGATGCTCAGCCACCGCAACCTGCTGGTCATGACGCTGAGTTATTACGCCGATGTCGACCGGGTCGGCGCGGACAGCACGATCGTCCATGCCGCGCCGATGTCGCACGGCTCGGGCCTTTACCTGTTGCCGCATATCGCCAAGGGCGCGTGCCAGGTGATCCCCGAGAGCAAGGGTTTCAACGGCGACGAATTTCTGGCCCTGCTCCCCTCCTACACCGATGTCATGGCGTTCTTCGCACCGACCATGGTGACCCGGCTGGTCAACGCCCCTTCGCTCGGCTCCGCCGACCTCACCAACCTTCGGACCATCGTCTATGGCGGAGGACCGATGTACGCCGAAGACTGCTTGCGCGCGCTGGACGCGATCGGCCCGTGCCTGGTCCAGATTTACGGCCAGGGCGAATCGCCCATGACCATCACCGGGCTGTCGCGCGAGGCGCATCTCGACCGCGACCATGCGCGCTACATGGAACGTCTGGCCTCCGTCGGCATCCCGCGCACCGATGTCGAGGTGCGGGTCTGCGACGGCCGTGACGAGGACGTGGCGCCGGGCGAAATCGGCGAGGTGCTGGTGCGCGGCGACGTCGTGATGACCGGCTACTGGCGCAACCCCGAGGCCACGGCGGAGACGCTGCGCGGCGGCTGGCTCCATACCGGCGACATGGGCGCCTTCGACGAGGACGGGTATCTCACTCTCAAGGACCGGTCGAAGGACCTGATCATCTCGGGAGGGTCCAACATCTATCCGCGCGAGGTCGAGGAGGTGCTGCTCCGGCACCCCGGCGTGCTGGAGGTCTCGGTGATCGGCCGTCCGCACCACGACATGGGCGAAGAGGTCGTGGCCTTCGTCGTCCCCCGGGCCGAGGCGGCGGTCGATGCGGCCGCTCTCGACACGCTCTGCATCGAGAGCATCGCCCGCTTCAAGCGGCCGCGCGCCTATCGCTTCATCGACGCTCTGCCCAAGAACAATTACGGCAAGGTGCTGAAGACCGAGCTTCGCAAGTCGGAGGCGTCGGAATAAAGGCTACGATCCCGCCCGCGACCCGGCGGCGATGCCGGCTTCCCCGGCATAGGCGTCGGCGGCCACCTTGGCACCGCCTTCCGGGCGCGCGCGACCCACGGAAATGCCGCCGTCCCCCGCCGCGATAACGAGACGCCCCTCCTCCACCGCGACGATCTCGCCGGGCTCGCCTCCGACGCCGTCGGCAAGCCTGGACTCGAAAAGCTGGACCGTCGTCCCGCCGATCGTGGTCCACGCGCCCGGCGCCGGATCGGCACCGCGGATCAAGTTGTGGACCTCCCGCGCAGATCTGGACCAATCGATCTCGACATCCGCCTTGCGGCACCAGCTCTCGTAGGTCGACTGGCTGTCGTCCTGCACGATCTTCGACGCCTTGCCCTCGCGCACCAGATCGACGCTTTCGATCATCGCCTCGACCCCGAGCGGGAACAGCTTGTCGAAATAGACCGTCCCCAGCGTGTCGTTCTCCAGGACGTCCACCTCCTTCTGCATCAGGATCGGCCCGGTATCGAGACCGTTGTCCGGCCAGAAGATGGAGAGCCCGGTCCGCGTCGCGCCCTGGATGATCGGCCAGTTGATCGAGCTCGGCCCGCGGTGCCTGGGCAGCAGCGAGGGATGGTACTGGATCGTCCCCTTCGTCGGGATGTAGAGGAAGTCTTCCGGGACGAACAGCGTGACGAAGGCCATCACCCCGAGATCGGGCTTCATCTCGCGGAATTCCTCCCACACCGCCGGTTCCTTGTAGGACGGCGGTTGCAGGAGCGGGATGCCATGCTCCAGCGCCGCTTCCTTGAGCGGATCGGGGCGGCGCCCCTCGCGGTCGGGCGCGCAGTAGGCCGCGATGACGTCTTCTCCGCGTTCGAGCAGCGCCTCGAGGACCGCTTTCCCGAATGCCTGCTGTCCGATCAGGGCTATGCGCATACCGGCCATCCTTCTTCCGTCGAGCGGCGGCAGACCTTAGACCAGCGCCCGAGCGCGTCCAAGACCGCGGCCGGGGTTCGCCTTCCGCCGCGTTGTGACATATTGTGCCGCGCCGCCACCGCCGAACAGCAAGGAAAATCGAGGATGTCGCTCAAGGAGCGGGCGCTCGCCTATCACCGCGCCGACCCGCCGGGAAAGCTCGAGGTGGTCGCGACCAAGCCGGTATCGACGCCCGACGATCTCACGCTTGCCTATTCCCCCGGCGTGGCCGACGCCTGTCTCGCCATCGTCGACGACCCGGCCGCCGCCGCCGAAATGACCGGCCGCGCGAACCGTGTAGGCGTGATCAGCAACGGCACCGCGGTGCTCGGCCTCGGCAATATCGGCCCGCTCGCATCCAAGCCCGTGATGGAAGGGAAGGCCGTCCTGTTCAAGCGTTTTGCCGGGATCGACGTGTTCGACATCGAGATCGCCGAGACCGGCGTGGACGCCTTCGTGGACACCGTCGCGCGGCTCGAACCCACCTTCGGCGGCATCAACCTCGAGGACATCAAGGCGCCGGAATGTTTCGAGATCGAGGCGAAGCTGGTCGAGCGCATGAACATCCCGGTCTTTCACGACGACCAGCACGGCACCGCGGTGGTCACGGCGGCCGCCCTAGTCAACTGGCTCGAACTGACCGGGCGTCGGCTGGAGGACGTCCGCCTCGTCTGCTCGGGCGCCGGTGCGGCGGCCATCGCCGGCCTCGACCTGCTTACCGGGATGGGGCTCAGGAAGGACTCCGTCATCGTCGCGGACAGCCGGGGAGTCATTTACGAAGGCCGCGACGAGACGATGGAGCCCAACAAGGCGCGGTACGCGGCAAGCACCGATCTTCGAACCGTCGGCGAAGCGATGGCCGGCGCCGATGCCTTTCTGGGGGTTTCGACCGCGGGGCTGATCGATGCCGACATGGTGCGGGCGATGGCCCGCGATCCGCTGGTGCTGGCGCTGGCGAATCCCGACCCCGAGATCTGCCCGCCCGACGCGCACGCGGCGCGGCCCGATGTGACGATCGCGACCGGGCGGTCGGACTATCCCAACCAGGTCAACAACGTGCTCTGCTTTCCGTTCCTGTTCCGCGGCGCGCTCGATGTCGGCGCGAGGACGGTAAACCTTGCCATGAAAGCGGCCTGCGTGCGCGCCCTCGCCGAGCTCGCCCGCAGCGAGCCGCCCGAGATCGTCCGCGCGACCTATCCGGGCGAACTCCTCGCGTTCGGACCCGGATACCTCGTGCCGAAACCGTTCGATCCAAGGCTCGCCGTGGACGTGCCGATCGCGGTCGCGCGGGCAGCGATGGAAAGCGGAGTGGCATCACGGCCGATCGAGGACATGGAATCGTACCGGCGACGGCTGCAAGCGTTCATCGAGTCGCGCGCCTGAACGGACGCGATCGCCTATGATCCCGCCGCCCGGCTCAACAGGGGGTTCAAGCCTATGAAGCTCGACGTCTTCAATCATGTTTTCCCCGAGGTGTTCATCGAGACACTGGCGGAGACCATGCCCAAGCGGGCGGTAGCGCGATGGCGCTCCATCGACACCCTCTGGAACATGGACGCGCGGCTCCGTCTGCTCGACGAGTTCGGCGACTACCAGCAGGTCATCTCGATGTCTCAGCCGCCGATCGACGTGCTGGGCGGCCCGGAGCAGACCCCGGGGCTCGCCCGGATCGCGAACGACGGCATGGCGGAAATCTGCCGCGCTCACCCGGACCGCTTCCCCAGCTTCCTCCTCAGCCTGCCGATGAACAACCCCGACGAAGCGGTGAAGGAGGTCGACCGCGCTGTCTCGGAGCTCGGCGCGTGTGGCGCCCAGATCCATTCCAACGTCAACGGTCGCGCGCTCGACGATCCGGCGTTCTTCCCGGTATTCGAGCGGCTGGAACGCCTCGGCAAGCCGGTTTTCCTGCATCCCGCGCGGCCGATGTCGCACGCCGATTACGAGGCGGAGGACGAGTCGAAATACGAGATTTTCTGGGGCCTCGGCTGGGCCTACGAGACCTCCGCGGCGATGGCGCGCATCGTGTTCTCTGGCATGTTCGACAAACTGCCCAACCTCAAGATGCTCGCGCACCACTGGGGAGCCTACATCCCTCACGCCGAAGGCCGGCTGCCGCATTGGGAAGGCCGGTCGTCGCAATCGGACGAGACCGATTACGGCCCGTTGAAGGACAATCTCAAGCGTCCGGTAACGGAATATTTCAAGATGTTCTACGCGGATACGGCGATGTTCGGCGCGCAGGCTGCGAGCCAGTGCGGTCTCGAATTCTTCGGCGCCGCCCACTCGCTGTTCGCGTCCGATTGTCCGTTCGATCGCGAGGGCGGTCGGATCCTGATGCGGGACACCATCGCCGTGGTCGACAACCTCCGCTGCACGGACCAGGAGCGCGAGGACATGTACCTCAACAACGGCCGCGCCTTCCTCGGACTGGAGTAACCGCCGGTGAGCCCGCCCCGCGACGTCATCGTCCTCGGCGCCGGGATCGTCGGGCTCTGCTCGGCGCTCTCCCTCCAGCGCGACGGACACCGGGTCACGGTGATCGACCGGCTGCCGGCGGGCGAGGGAACGTCTTACGGCAACGCCGGCCTGATCCAGGTGGACGCGGTGCTGCCGATCGCCATGCCCGGAATCCTGCGCAAGGTCCCGCGAATGCTCACCGACCCGGAAGGGCCGCTGGTGATTCGCTGGAGGTATCTGGTCAGGCTCGCGCCGTGGCTGATCCGTTTCGTCGCCGCGGCGCGTCCGGGCCAGGTGGAATCGATCTCGCTCGCCCTCGCCGCCCTGCTGGAGCATGCCCACGCGTCATACCGCCCGCTGCTCGCCGCTTGCGGCGGAGAGGATCTGTTCGTTCCGACGGGCGAGCTCTTCGTCTACCGCCAGCGCGCCGCATATGAGGCGGCGAAGCCCGATCACGAGCACCGCCGCCGTCTCGGGATTGCGATGGAAGAGGTCGGCCCGGCGGAAATGCGCCAGCTCGAACCGGCGCTCTCCCCCGATATCGAGTTCGGCGTGTTCTCTCCGGGCTGCCTGCGCGTCGCGAACCCGTTGACGCTCTCCCAACGTCTGGCCGAGACCGTCGTGCGCGGCGGCGGGTCCATTCTCCAGGAGACCGTGACCGATATCGAGCGGGGCGCCGACGGACCGACCGCGGTGATCACCGACAAGGGCCGTCACGACGTGGACCGGCTGGTGGTCGCGATGGGCGCGTTCTCGAAACGATGGGCGGCCAGGCTGGGGGCGCGGG
>JAJDVM010000095.1 GCA_022826125.1 Defluviicoccus sp. | reverse complement strand
TTCCGATTCCGTGTCGAGCGAGGACGTGGCCTCGTCGAGCAGCAGGATGGGCGCGTCCTTGAGCATCGCCCGCGCGATGGATATCCGCTGACGCTGGCCGCCCGAAAGGCGCTCTCCCAACTCGCCGGCGGGGGTCTCGTACCCGTCCGGCAGGGCCTCGATGAAGTCGTGCGCGCCGGCGTTCTTCGCGGCCTCCACGATCTCCTCCATCGTCGCGTCAGGCCGCCCGTAGGCGATGTTGTCGCGAATCGTATCGTTGAACAGGGTCACTTCCTGGCTGACCAGCGCGATGGAGTCGCGGAGCGAAGCGAGCGTCACCCGGCGTATGTCGTGCCCGTCGACGCTTATGGTTCCCTCGTCGACATCGTAGAAGCGTGGAATCAGGTTCAGGAGCGTCGACTTGCCGGCGCCCGACGGGCCGACCAGCGCGATCGTCGCCCCGACGATGTCGGGTTCGATGTCGAGCACGGCAAAGACCCGCTGCGCCGCCGCCAGCCCTTCCTGTAGGACGTTGTTGAGGCGCGCCAGCGCCTTGACCGGTTGATAGGAGAGGAGCAGCGCTCCCAGAAAAGAGGAGAATTCGCCCGTCGTCATCGAGCCGGCGATCACCATGCTGCCGCCGACCAAGATGACGACAGCGACCATTACCCCGCTGAGCGCCTCCATCACCGGCCGGGTGATCGCCGCGATCCGCGCCGCGCGGTACGAGCGCCTGAATACCTGTTCGATCGCCGTGTCCGCGCGGGCGATTTCAGTCCGTTCCATGCGAAAGGACTTGATCAGCCGCGCGGCGGGAAAACTCTCGTCGAGACGGATCGTGAGGTCGGCTATCCGGGCCTGCATGATCGCGGCGGCGCGCCTGATCCTTCGGCCGATCGAGACGATCGGCCACGCCGCGAGAGGAAAGACGACAACGGCCATCAGGGCCAGCAGCCATTCCTGGTAGACCATCACACCCACAAGGGCGACCAGCTTCAGACCGTGCCTGATCGCGCCGGTCATGGCGCGGAGCAAGCTGCTCCGCAGCACGGCGGCGTCGCTGGTGAAACGGGCGATCAGATTGCCGGTCTGGGTGTTGACGAAGAACCCCAGATCGGCGCCCATCAGCCTGACATACATGTCCCGCCGGAAATCGGCGACGATCCTCTCTTCTACCCAGGCCACGAGAACGGCCTGGAGATAGAATGCGCCGCCGCCGATCAGCGCCAGCGCCAGGATGGCCACCGGGATCAGGTAGAGCATCCCGCGGTCGTGCGCGCCGAAGACTTCGTCGAGCGCAGGTTCCAACAACCAAGCCGTACCGGCGGTTGCTGCCGCGACGACCGCCATGAAAATCAGCGCGCCCGCGACGGGAACGAAATAGCCGCGCATGCGTTCCTGCAGAAACCGACGCACGAGCACCCTGGTGCTCGACCGGGCGGCGACCCCGGCGGACAGGCCTTTGCGGTGCGGACTAGACATGCGGGGTCCAGTGACGATGACGCTCGGAGTTTACTCTAACGGGTTCGACGGGAGTATGTGATGGCGGGCCGGCTGCCATGGCGGAAACGGCCCTGCCGATCCTCTCCGCCGCGTCCTGCAGGTCGCGGTCGCCCACATGGGCGCAGCGCGGTGTCATCGTGGGATCCGAATGCCCGGGCATCCGGGCCACAGTCGACAGCGCCGAACCCCGGCCTCGGCCTGGCTCGCGACGGCGTGCCGGAGATCGTGCAGGCGGACATCTTCGATCCCGGCCGCCCTCCTCGCGCGCGGGTGCCGGAGCTCGACTCCGCGGGTGCGCGGCCTTGCCGGATTCCTCCGGCGTCAGGAAGCGTTCGGACCGCCCCTGCCGTTAGCGCCGAATGCCCTTGCAAGGGTTTCTGTACTCGGGGCGGTGTCCCCAGACCTCGGCCTGCTGCACGGTGCGCGACAGGATCGGAGCCGAGCGGTTCGCCGTGGCAGGCGTCGCGTGGAGCGAACGGAACCACTTCCGGACCTTGTCGCGCGTGATCGCATCGATGAGGCGCTCCTCGAAGCGAGGCGGGATCCGGTGCCGCGGTTAGATGCGGTTCACCTCCAGGGTCTGCGGTTTCCATCGCTTGCCATAGAGGACGAACACTTCCTCGGCGGCGGTATCGAACAGGACCTCTCCGGCGCGTCCGGGTCCCCACCGTCGTGAGGTGCGGTCGACATGGTCCGGGCGAGCGCCCAGGCCCAGGCCCCGGCCTCTGTCAGGACAGCCGCATCGCCCACCGTCTCCCAGATGCGGCGTCCCCGGTGCCGGGGATGCGCGGTCCGTTGCGCCGCCCGGCAGGGATTTAGGCCCGTGCCCGGCCGGTTGCGCGTTCCGGTTCCCTTGCCCTTGGGCTAATGTCGAGATCGCCGCCCCGGTATGACAAGGGCGGGGATCGATGTCTTGGGGCGCGGGAAACACGGCGTGCGGGACATGGAAGAAAGACCCGGGCCGGGCCGCCGGCACGCAACACCGCCGCCCGCCGCGGCGACCGACCCGACGAACCCCGCTTCGCGGCCAACGCGTACCGCGCGCTCCCCCGCGACCGCGAACCGGCCCGGATCCATTCCGCAGTCGGACAGCGCGGACACGGCGCTGACGATCCCCCACGGCATTCGCTACAGCGGACGGATCGAGTCCTGCGTGAGGCTCACGGTCGAGGGCGCCGTGGAGACCGAACTTGTCGATTGCCGCGTGGTGACGGTCGCCGGAGGCGGCGTCTTCCGGGGCGCCGCCCACGTGGAAACGGCTGACATATCGGGCACTCTGGAGGGATCCCTGCGGGTTCGGGGAACCCTGACCGTGCGGGCCTCGGCGCGGATCCTCTCCGAATCGGTCTCCTACGCGGAGATCGAGATCGAGCGCGGCGGGGTCGTTGCCGGCGCGGTCCGGCTGCTCCCGGAGGATGCGGAACGGGCCGCCCCCGCTGACACGGCTCAACCCGCCGCGGGCGCGCTCTGACAGGCATTTCGGCGGATGTAGCGGTCGAGCGACGGCTCTCCGCAGGAGAAGGACGCCCGGTCGTGATGCGGGCCGAGCGGCTCGACCGTCAGCGGCGCTTCATCCACCGACCCGCTCGCGGTAACGGCGCGCCGCTTGCCGCAGCGCCGCGTTCGGCGCGGTCGGGTCGAGCAGCGCGTCGTGGAAGGGATCCCGGTCCGTCGCCGGGAGAACGATCCGCCCGCGCGCGTCGATCACCCGCTCTGCCTCGGCCACGGCGCTGTGCAACACGAAACGGCTGACCGTGGTTTACCAAGGGCGCGCGGCGCGTTCGCACCACTTTCAACATTTCCGGGCTCGATGCCGTGTCCAGCATCAAGCAGAAGGCGGCGTCGCTGATCGACGGCATTGAGGACCTCCGACCGCAAAACGAAATGGACGAGGTCGACAACGCAGTGTTCTTCGCCGCGATCGAGCCGCACGCCGCGCTCCCCGTGAAGAAAGGCGTGCGCGACAGCCTGACCGTTTGGTTCTCAGCAGGATCGGGCTAACAGGAGGCGTGCCTTTACCGCGCTTTCGTTCTCCGGGTTGAGAGTAGGTGCTTTTCGTGCAGCATCGCGTATCGGAGCCAGTGGGTGTACGCGGTCGTCAGCGAAAACATGAAGCCGTAGGCCCCTTCCCGCCATCGGCGGCGGAGAATGTAGTTCCGGAAGAAAAAGTAGGGCAGGCCTGCGTACACCTTTAGCGCGACCGATCGTCCGCCCCTGGTCGCCAGGTGTCGAATCCGCCGGATTTCGTGGGCGGTCTGCTTCCGCGACAAATGGGCGATGTCGTCGAAGGCGTGATGCAACAACGGGCCCTCGAGCCGGCGAACTCGAAGAGCCTCGGGAATTTCAAACTGATCCCAGGCTGCATGGGCGGGTACGCGTATCTGCCGCCGATCGTAGAGCTTGGCTCGACGTGGAGCGCGCGCCTTTCGCCAGATCCGTCCCGCCGGATCGACGTAGAGCAACGGAATGCGAAAAACGTGCTCCGCCGGCACCGTGCCCGAGTGGAACAGGCTCAGTATCTCTTCCGCCAGTTCCTCGGTGACGACTTCATCGGCATCCAGATCGAGCAGCCAATCGTGGCGGCAGGCCTCTTCCCCAACGCGCTTCTGATGCCCTCCGCCCAGCCACTCTTGCTCGATCACGCGGGCACCCGCCGCTTCGGCGACCGCCACCGTGGCATCCGAGGAGCCCGAGTCGATCACAACCACCTCGTCGGCGACAAGGAAGGCGGAGCGGACGGTCGCGGCGATCCGGAGTTCTTCATTCAAGGTCCTGATGTAACAGGAAATGGGGACCCTCATCGGCATGTCTCCTAGCGAACGCGCCGGATGATGGCAGCCGCGAACGAGCGGCGCCAGAGACCCGTACCGCCGCCCTGGTGCACCCGAGCGCCGGTGCACGATCCACGTCTTGTGCCCGTTCGGTCGCAGCCGCAGTCCGAGGCCCGGCGCCGCTGTGCCCCACGGCACGGCCTAACCTCACTTCCGCAGCCGCGAAGACGCGCGCGGCCGTCATTGTGATCTTCGTTCTGTTCGTCATGGTCCGGTCCCTTCCGTTCTCTGCGGTCGCAACCGGGGGCGCATCCGAACCAGGTGGGCGCGTGGAAGCGCCAGGCGATCGAAGGGCTGGCGGTAGTGTTCTCCAACGGAGCCGGGCCTTGGGCGCGGAATCGCAAGAGCGAGGCTCGGGATCTCCATGCCAGGATTGGGGAGTCGATCGTATAGCGTGATTTTTTCTCGCCGGTCGGGTCGCGTCGACGAAAGCCACGCCCTGGCGCCTTCTCGTAAGCCAGTTTCTCATCGATGGATACCTTGCGCCGACCGGCGGATACCGAGACCAGCCAGGAACGCCGTTGAGCGAGTGATTATCGCGCGCGACGACGATTTCCCGATGCAGCCGTGATGGCACTCGAACGGATTTGCCGCGAAGAGGGTCTCGGCCACGACGCGGCCACGCGGCCCGTCGCGTTGGTGCGACGGGACAGATCGGTGCCCGTAACTCCATGTCCCGCGCGGGTCCGGCGGTTCGCGGGCTACCGGCCCGTGCCCGACAGCAGGTGGCCAGGCGCGGTAAAGAGGCTGCGCAATGGCCCCTTCCGCGCCACATCCTCGCCGGCGACGAGCGGCACTTCCCTGGTCTCCGGTTCAGGGGCGGAAATCACCAGCCGGGCGAGCCTGGTTCAGGCAGTCCGGGTTCCCCGTCGTCAAACATCTCGAAAGCTTCGACTTCAACGCCATCCCGAGCCTCGACAAGATGCTCGTGCTGGACCTCGCCTGCGGCGACTACATCGAGCGCCGCGAGAACGCGATTGGGAAGGCGACAAGCGCCGCCTATACAGGAAATCGGATCCTCCGGGGGAGTACGTCGATTGCAGCGATACCCTCTGCTATAACTGGGGCGTGTTGATCGGCTCTCTGCTTCGCGGCATGGTTTCCTCGCGCGAGACGGAGCATGAATCCGACCGCTTGTGTCAGGACTACGAGGGTTCGCCGAAGGGCCGATGGGAGCATTGATTTCGCCTGAACCGTTTCGAACCGCCCGGGGCGAATTTCAGTAACGGCTGCCTCGGTGGCCGTGCACAGGCACCCGGGCCACTGCCGGCTTGGACAGCGGGTCGGTACGCAGGCCGCCGACATGCTCGGGTCCGGCTTGAATGGGCGCTGCCCGTGATTATAGATGTCCGTCCATCGGCGGGACCAACATGCGCTCCGGAATAGGCGCCGGCAAACGCCCGGAGCGCTCCGGATCGCGGCGCAATCCTAGGGAATTCCAGCATGTCGATATTGGTTGACGATACCAGTCCGTTCGGGCGCTACGGACCGGGGATTCTTCATCGCCGGTTCCATGCGTCGATGAACCAGATCTACAAGGCGGGTTGGTTGGGGCGCCGTGTGTTCGGCAGGTTGCGGTGGCTGGAACGGCTCTGCTTGTCCCGCACCCGCGATATCGTTGACGTTGAGCGATTCGGTCTGAACTGGCGAGTGTACCGTCGCGGCAACGTGTCCGATTCCCGTCTCCTGTTGCGCCCCGACGCGTTCGAGCCGATCGAAATCGGGACAGTCCTGGATCGGGTGGAGCCCGGTTTCGTTTTCGTCGATATCGGTGCGAATTGCGGGTTCTACTCGTTGAGGGTGGCCCGCGCCCTCGCCGGCGCCGGTCGGGTCATCGCGATCGAACCCCATCCGGGGGTACGCCGCAGGCTTGAATTCAACGTCGGTCTCAATTCCGATTGCGATATTCGAATTCTTGGCTGCGCGGTAGGCGATCGCAACGGCACCGCCGCACTGGCGGAAGGCAAGCGCAATCTCGGAGAAACCCGGGTTTCGGACGGCGGCTCGATTGCCGTCGAAATGCGGACCCTCCTGGACATTGTCGCGGAGGAGAATTTGGAACGGATCGACGCCATCAAGGTCGATGTAGAAGGTTTCGAGGATCGCGTCCTTGCCCCCTTCTTCCGGGAAGCGCCGGAATCGCTCTTGCCGCGAACGATTGTGGCCGAACGCCTTTGGAGCGATTCCTGGGAAACCGATTGGACTACCCACGCCGCGACACGCGGATATCGCGAACTCGAACGCACCGGGCATGGCAATGTCATTCTGACCCGAACGTGATCGTTCTCCCATGAATATCCGGCTGCTGCGGCACGGTCGGACCGGGTGCGAAAGGCGGCGGAGCGGGTTTGGCTACGTGCACTATCGGCTAGCGCCGCTCGTGGCGCTTTCATCGGCATATAGTTCCCGAACAGGGTTGGCCATACCCGCGCCATTGCCAACCCTGCTCGGCGGCGAACCGCCGGTGCGCCGCCTCAGTACGGCACCGTGAAGCCGGCACGCTGTTTCCGAGCGGCAGGGTGCCGACCCCGAACGCAGGAAGGTGGACGGAGACGCAGCAATTACGGAGAACGGCGTGACGCACCAGACGATCCCAGTCTACGTGATCAATCTCGACCGGCGGCCCGACCGGTGGCAGGCAATATCGGAACGCCTCGATCGACTGGGGATAGAGGCATCACGCATAGCGGCCGTGGATGCGCACCGGATCGCTCCTCCCGACGACGTGCCCACCCGCCCGCGCCTTATGGCCGCCGTTGCAAACATGATGTCACAGGCCAGAGCGATGCGGCTCTTGCTGGAATCCGGTCATCCAGCCGCCCTGATATTGGAAGACGACGCCGTCCTGGCGGGGGATACTCCGAGACTGCTGGAGTCCGCCGAGTGGTGGCCGGACGGCTTCAACATCGTTCGCCTGGAAGCAGGCAAACCCCGTCTTCGGGCGATGCACGACCCATGCGGCGAAACCCCGACCGGCCGCGAACTCAGACCGGTGGGGAAGTGGATAGAAGGAGCCGCCGCCTACATGATCGACCGCCACGGTGCCGCCCAGGTTATAGAAGCATTCTCGAAGCCCTTTGAGACTGTTGACCGCTCCCGGTCTGTCGACCACACGCTGTTTGACCTCAGGGTCTCCAGGATCGCCCGACGCCTGCGTCCGGTGCAGATCGTCCCGGGAATGGCGTATCAGGACGGTAGCCCCTCCGATTATGACGAATGGCGAAAAATTGTTTCCATGGCGGGGTGGCGGAAGGGCTATTGGCAAATGAGGAGTGTGCCGTTTCGCTTCGCTCACTACTGGCCGTTGCGGGCGCGAGGACGGATTAAAGATGTGCATCTCGGGTATAGCGAATGGCCCTGATTACCCAACGCCTCGGCGGCGCGATTGTGCCTCGCTTTCCCCGGGTTTCGAGAGGTTGCCGCCCTGTACTCAGGCCGAAGCGTTGGCGGCAACCGGGAACTCGGGCGTGAGGGGAGCGCATCGACGGGCGGTGAAGCTGTTACCGCCGAGGGCACCGACCGCCCCGGTCGAATACACCGCCGCGGTCGGGCCAGCGCGTTCAGCCTGGCAGCGGGGCGCTGGAATGCCTGTCAGAGTGCGCTGGCGGCGGGTTGGGCCGTGTCAGCGTGGGCGGCCCGTTCTCGTATCCCTGGGGAGCGGCCGGACCGCGCCGGCGCGATGACCCCGGCCGGCCGGCGTTGAGGTCGGAGCCGGCCGCGGGACTGGCTCGACTGAGGAATCGCTTCTCAGGACGAGTCTTGGATGAGCGCAGCCGAACGTTCCCCGACGATGCCCGATACCCGGTCCCGCATTGTCCTGACTGCTTCCGACTGCTGCGCAAACGCAGGCAACTCGAGAGTGGCTGCGCGGCGGGAGAGTCGTGCGACGAGTTCAGCCAGGGCTGCCTCGGCTTCGCCGCTTGGCAGTCCGATCGTGCGTGCCATGGTGAGAAAGTCCCGGAGGCGGAGCCGGTCATCCTTGCCGTTCAGCTTAAGGGCCATGCGATCGCCGGCGAGGCCGGGAAAGACGCGGGTGGTGACGGCGTCATAGAGCGGTGCCAACCGAACCGACGTGAAGGCTCTCGCCCCGGCATCGGCCGTCCTGAGGAGCGCGAGATTCTTCAGATGCATGTCGCCGTCGGCGATGAGCCAGGCGAGGGCGGCGCGACGGAACAGGATGCCGAGATCGGCGGCCGGATCGGTCGAGAGCGGCCGGAGACCCTTGGCTACGTGTTCAATGGTGTCGCCGTATTTTGCCGAGGCAGGCAGGTCGAGGATCGAGCAGAAGTCTTCCAGCGCAAGACGGCGCCGGTCTTCCGGACCGCGGCGGATGTCGAAGCGTTCGACCAGCAATGCCGGGGGCATGCCGTCGGGCATCTCGATCAATGCGGAAGACGGCACTTCGAAGCCCCCGGCACGGCCGAATTCCAGGCAAAGCCATTCGACGACGGGTAACGTCTCGAAGCCCGCGGTTCCAGCGGGTTTGAGGACATGCGTGAACGCCCGGTCGAGGGCCGGCAGCAGGGTTCCGTCGGCGAGGAGGCTCATCGGTGCCTTGATCTGGACGCCCGACAGGCGCGGTGTCCTGGGCTGCAAATAGAGCAAGGCGAGATTGCGTTCGAATGTCTCCTCGATAGATCCTCGCCCCGGTCCGCGATAGCGACCGGTGAAGCGGCCGGCCTCGCAGAACGCCTCAAGCGGTGTGGAGAGGGTGTCCTCCGGCAACGCCGCCAATTCGGTCCGGCTCGGGGCGACGGAGACGTTGGACATGTAGCGCCGACCGCCGCGCAGCGCCTCGCGCTGGTTGCTTTCCCGGAGGATTTGGGCGAGCCATCCCTCGGGCAGTAGCGATTCGATGAAGGATGGCAGCTTTCCTGGCGCA
The DNA here is from genome assembly GCA_022826125.1 of Defluviicoccus sp. Classification (GTDB taxonomy): domain Bacteria; phylum Pseudomonadota; class Alphaproteobacteria; order MPNO01; family MPNO01; genus MPNO01. The sequence goes on along the minus strand of JAJDVM010000095.1, from coordinate 15,779 downwards.
TTCTCGCGGACCAGCTCCGGCGCGGCGCGTTTGCGCGGCTTCCAGCGCCATTCGAAACCGTCATGGGTGAGATGGCCGAGTAGCTCGCCGTGCCAGGCCACCAGGAGGTGGAGGGCGGCCTTGTTGGGGGGCACCTCGGCGGCGGGTCGCTGCAGGAGGAAGCGTTCGGCGCGTTCGCCTTCGCGATACCAGCCGTTGCCGCGCGCCAATGCCCAGACGGACTCTGCCGCGGCTTCGGGCGAGCCGTATTCCTCGACCAGACGCACGGCCATCCGGTCGCGCATCTCGGGCGTGACCGCGCTGGCGTGTTCGCTCCGCAGCCGAAAGGCCTCCAGGAAGCGCTGGCGTGGTGAGGAGATGTCGACATGCAGCTCGCCCAGGTCATCGCCGATCACTGCAGGGGCGATCGATGGATTCTCCGGGGCCGTGTTCTGGACGATCTCGAGCGTGCGAAGGCGTGTGCGTTGATTGCGCCGGCCGCTGATGAACAGCCGTCCGTCCGGTGCCAGGCCCAGCAGGAGCGAGCTTGCCGACGACAGGTAAGCGCTGGGGTAGAGATAGCGGGCGATGCGCACCGCGTGGCCGAGGATCACGGTTTCGATGTCGCTTTCGCTCTCGACATAGATTCCCCGGACCAACGGAGTGAGCGTCCCGGCGCGTGCGCGATAGTGCGCGCGTTTGGCGTCGATGGTTTCGCCGACCAGGTGCAGCATGATGGAAGATCCCGCATCTGAGATACGCAATATTGATCGTTTCCGCTAATGTATCAAGAGAGTTACGCGCCTTTCAGATGCGCGATAATGCAATGAGTTTGATGCTGGAATCTGCGTGGACGCAGGGTGTTCGCGGTGCCGGCGGTGGGGCAGCACCCACGAGTCCGGGTCACACGACGGAGCAGAAGGGGACGCCGCAGCTGAAGCTGGGCGACCTCGACCTCGGTTTGTAGGGGCCGTTGGCAAGATTGGACGGCAACCGACATGCCCACAGCTCCACCGAGTCGAACACCCCAGCACCGAGGCTGGGGGCACCAGCTCACGCCAAAACTGTCGGATTTTCGTTTGCCAGAAATGTCGGGTTTTCGTTTGCCATCGACAGGCCGCCGCCCTCGAACCCGGGGGGCCTCCCATTTGGGAGGGGGCGCGGGGCGCGGGGCGCGCTACCATCGGTCCGATGCACATAAGTCGCAGCCATTGGGGGGCGCGTGCGGCCCCAGAGGGACATCGCCTGGGGATTTCCGCGTCTCCTCCGGTCGCGCGCGCCGCATGAGCGGGCAGGACCGGTTCGAGCGCATCCTCGGGTCCCTGCACGAAGCCGTGCTGGACGACAGCTTGTGGCCGGCGACATCCGGGCTGATCGACGAGGCCTGCGGTTCTAGGGGCAGCGGCCTGGTTATTGGCGGGGGGGCGTCGCAGGACGACGTCGAAATCTTCCTCGCGCGGTTCTGCTATCGCGGGGAGCGGCGCGAGGACCTGGAGCGGGAGTATTTCGAGGATTTCCACCCCATCGATGAGCGGATCCCGCGGGTCCGGCGGCTGCCGGACAGCCGGATCGTGCCAATCGGCGCGCTCTACACCGAGGAAGAGAAAAAGACCTCGCTCGCGTTCAACGATGCATTGTTCCGTGGCGAATTCCGGAACGGCATCAACGTGCGTCTCGACGGTCCGGAAGGCTCCCGCATCGTCTGGGGGCTCGCCGACCCGGTAGACGGGGATGGCTGGTCGATGACCCGGGTGGAGACGGTCGAGAGTTTTCTCCCCCACCTCCGCCAGTTCGTGCGCGTCAGGCAGGCGCTGGTGGATGCGCGGGCGCTGGGATCGACCGTTTCCGGGCTGCTCGAGAACAACCGTTTCGGGGTGCTCCAGCTCGACCCCCGCGGGCGCATCCTCGCGGCCAACGACTTCGCCCGCGCGATCCTGCGCGAGGGGGACGGGTTGGAGAATTCGGGCGGCCGTCTCCACGCCGCGTTTCCAAAGGACGATGACGCTCTCCAGGCCCTGCTCGCCCGCGCCCTGCCCCGCTTCGGCGGCCAGGGCGAGAGCGGATCCGTGACGCTGAGACGACGGGCGGTCGCGCCCCGGCTCGTGCTGCACGCCAATCCCGTGAGCGACCCGGAGACCGGTTCGCGTTCGGGCCGCGTCGCCGCGCTGGTCCTGGTGGTGGACCCGGCGATGCGCAGCCGGATCGACCCCGCGTTGGTGAGCGCCCTGTTCGGTCTCACCCCGGCGGAAAGCCAGATCGCCGTGTTGCTGGCGCAAAACCGGACGATCGGCGACATCGCCCATGCAACCGGTCGCGGCGAGGGCACCGTCCGCTGGCACGTAAAACAGGCCTTTGGCAAGCTCGGCATCTCCCGCCAGGTGGAGCTGGTGCGGCTGGTGCTGTCGCTTGCCGACATTCCGCGCCTACCGCGCTGAGCCGCTCGACTCGCTCCCGGCGCGCGCCGCAGATTCCGACAATTTTCGATTGAATCCCTCCCGTTTGGGAGGCGCGGGGAAATTGTCCGCCCCATAAACTCGAAATTCAAATCGCGATGGGCGGCCCGGCGCACACAGGGGCTCGATCGGCGAGGTGACGACGTCCGTCAGGCCGGCCCGCGCGATCGCGGAGGGCGTTCTCCGGAGCTGGTGCGAGGCGGTTCGCGGCGGCCTCTCCGGGACCCTTGGGCGCGCGTTGTTCGAAGCGAATGCCTCGCGGGGCGGAGCCGCTGACACCGACGGCTTGAAGTGCCGAGCAGTGTCGAAACCGGACACCGGATCACAGGGAGGAACGATCATGCGCGTTAATCGCCGTCATCTTCGACATTCTGCTCTTGTCGCGACCGCGGTCGCGTTCCTGGGATTGTCCGGCTGCGGTGGCGGCACCACGGATACCGCGGATACCGGAATGCAACCATCCCCTCCTGACGGCATGATGCCTCCCGGGGGCGATACCGGCCCGCCTGTCGACCTTTCCCAATTCCTGACGCCTGCGATTGAACAGGGCACCGCACCGGGCGTCATCACGGCGATAATCGACGAAAACGGTGTGAGGGCCATCGGCGCCGCGGGCGTTCGCCGGCAGGGCTCTCCCGAGCCGATCACGGTCGACGATATCGTTCGCATCGGGTCCGACACCAAGGCGATGACGTCGACAATGTTGGCGACCTTGGTTGAGGACGGCACGTTCGCCAACGGCTGGAATACGACAGTCGCGGAGGTCTTTCCCGAGCTTGCGGGCTCGATCCATCAGGACTACCACGCCGTCACGGTGGCGCAACTGGTAAGGATGCGCGGCGGTCTCGCGCCCAACGCGGCGGACTGGAGCGCGTATTCGGACAATCCAGACATCAAGGAGCGGCGCTACAATATCCTCAGGGACAACCTGGCCAATGCACCTGCGGGAGCGGCAGGCGACCACCTGTATTCCAACCTTTCTTACATGCTCGCCGGCGCCATGGCCGAACGGCTCACAGGCAAGAGCTGGGAAACACTGATGCAGGAGCGCCTGTTCGCACCGCTCGGTATTACCACCGGCGGGTTCGGTCCTCCGGGCACGCCAGGCGCGGTCGACCAGCCGTGGGGCCACAGGCCCGATGGGAATGGCGGTTGGATGCCTGTCCAGTATGATCAGGACCCCGCTCTTGGCCCTGCGGGGACGGTCCACATCTCGATCCAGGACTGGGCCGAATTCATTTCACTTTGGTTCGTCGATAAGGACCCGGCGATCCTTGATCGCAGCACTTTGACTCAACTGAGGACACCGGAATCAGGACGTTACGCAGCTGGATGGAATGTGATTCGGCAACATTGGGCAGGTGGAACAACGATCAGGCATAACGGTACCAACACGTACTGGTTCTCGACCCTATGGATCGCTCCGGAGCGGGGGGTAGCATATGTCGTTGTCGCCAACTCAACCGATTTCTACGAAGATCGAGGGGTGGTTGATGCGCTATATTCGATAGTCGCTGGTCTTGTCACGAATGAAGAATTGCCGGGCGGCCGTGGACCACAGACCCCGCAAGACCACGTGATCCAAATCGCCCGGGACGACGGCGTCTCGGTCGCGGCGCTTCGCAATGAAGACGGCGACCTCGCGGGGCTCAAGGTCGGGGATACCGCGCTGTCCCTCGACTTTCACCGTCTCGGAGGCGTGACCGGAGGCGGAGGGCGAGAGTCCGTTGGGTCGGTGATTAACAGCGAAAATGTCGTCGTCCGCCATATAGACGCCCACTGGAACACCCAGACCGACGCGGTCGCACGGTTCGACCACATGTCTTACGGAGCCTGGGCGACCGGTATGGCGGAACCTCGGCCGGGCGGTGGCGCGGACTACACCTATGACGGCGTCGGCGGCGCCTACCTGACCGCGCTGGACGATACGAGAACGCCGGCCGCCGGCATGCCGGTGTCCGGCACCGCCACCTATCTGGGCCAGTCCACCGGCTTCGTGCAGGGCCACGGCGTCGGCGGGCGCATTCTCCATTTCACCGCCGATGTCGAGATGACGGCGGATTTCGCGAACGCGGCCATGACGGTGGACATGCTCACCACGCGAGGAACAAGCATCGTTCTCGGCGGCACCATCCAAGGCAACGTGTTCTCGGGAACCACCATCCATCAGATGTCGCAAAGCAGTCTGATCGAGACCCAGGGTGCCACGGCGCAGATGACGGGCGGCTTCTACGGGACCGACGCCGTCGAGGCCGGCGGCGCCTACGAGATCGTCGGCGGCCGCGCACAGGATCCGGGCCGGGTCGTGGGCGCGTTCGGCGGCCGAAAGGATCCGTAAGCCTCCGAGGCTGCGATGGCTCCGTGCTGCGGAGGCGGAGGCCGCGAAGAAGCCGCCCGTAGTGCGGCCTGACGGTTCTCGGCGTAGCAAGAGGATTTTCGGGGGTACGGGTGCTGCCTCGATTTGACTTTCGGGGCCTGTAGACCGTGCAGGGCGTCGATCCAGGGCGTTCCGAAGCTGGCGTCCGCACGTGAGGTAACGATGAACGTGTATGGCTTCGAGTGGCTGATGCGGCCGGTGGTGCTGGTTATCTTCGCGCTCGCAGTCTGGACGCTCTACGCGCAGCTTCGCCGCGATTACCGGCGGACTCGAAGATAAGGGCGGGGATGCGGACCGATCTGGCCATCTCGGTCGTTCTCGCCGCTATGTTCGCGTTTCTCGTCGGCGAGGCGGGCACTTGGGACTACCGTTCGGCCCTGTTTCCGCAAGCGATCGGCGTGGCCGGGTTGGCGGCGGTGGGGGGCTGCTCGTTATCCTGGCCGTTTCCCGGCGGCTTGCGGATCGGACCCCGGGAGTGGGGTCGCGGACGAGCCGCCGGAATCCGGCAGCGCTCCGCCACCGGCCGGAAATCGCGATCATGTCCGAGCCATCCGCCTGCTCACCTGGATCGGCGCGGTGATCGGTCTGTCCTGGCTGCTCGGACAGATGGTCGCGATGCCGCTGTTTATGCTCGCCTTCCTGCGCTTCCAAGCCGGCTTCAGGTGGCTCACGGCATGGTTCGCCGCCCTGCTCACCGGCGGCTTTCTGTACGTGGTGTTCGATCGTGTCCGGACAGTTACCTGGCTGGACGGTGCGGTATATCAATGGGTGGCCGGGGTGCTGTAGCGGCCGGCTTCGGAGCGAGCCGTCGACGCAGTTTCTTTCGACATGGCGGCGGTTGGCGCCCTGGGGATGATTTTCCGCCAGGATCTCGGCAACACCCTGCGCACCCCTTTCCCCGGAAGGCGCGGACGCTCATGCGCCGGTCCGAATATCGGAAGCCGTTGACGGGTCATGGGTCCGCTTCCAGAATGATGGGAATCTCGACGGTCGGCTCCCGCTGCAGTCGTCAACGACGTCGGAGCAACCTGCCGGACCGGTGCATCGTCTCACGAAGTAGCAGGGAGGAGTCATGGCACGGGAAGAGGTATGCGATATCGTCGTCATCGGTGGCGGTAGCGCGGCGTTCGAGGCGGCGGTTGCCGCGCGTCAGGCCGGTGCCGGGAAAATCGTGATGCTGGAGAAGGCGCCGGAGAGCGAATTCGGCGGCAACGCGCGCTATTCACACACCGGCTTCCGCTTCGCCTACGACACGCCGGACGAGATCCGGGAGATCATTCCGGATGTCGACGAGGACCTGTTCCAAACCTTTCACCTCCCACCCTACACGCGCGACGATTTCCTCGCCGACCTCAACCGGGTGACCCAGGGACGCATCGACCCGGTGCTCTCCGACTTCATGGTCGACAACTCCCTGGACGCCATACGCTGGATGCGCGACGTCGGAATCGTGTTCGAGCCCGAGCAGCATCCGCCGATCAACGGCAAGTACTACTTCGAACCCGGCATCATCGTTCACTCGGTGGGCGGCGGGCTGGGGCAACTCCTGCGCTGGCGCGAGATCGCCCTCGGCATGGGTATCGACGTTCGCTACGATTCGCGCGTTGTGGAACTCCACGGCAACGATCGGCATGTCGAGGGGGTGCGCGTTTCGTCCGATGACGGCGAGTACGACATCCGCGGCCGTGCGGTGATCGCATGTTCGGGAGGGTTTCAGGCGAACTCCGAGATGCGGGCGCGCTATCTCGGCCCCAACGCAGACCTGATGAGGCTGAGGGGCAGCGTCTACGATACCGGCGAGGTGCTGAACATGATGCTCGGCCTCGGCGCCGCGACCGCCGGGCACTGGCAGGGCGCGCACGCCACCCCGATCGACGCCGGGGCCCGCGACGGCGGCACGCCGGCGCGCGCCGACGGGCACAGCAACACGGCCAACCGCTACGACTACATGTTCGGCATCACCGTGAATTCGGCCGGCCGGCGCTTCTTCGACGAGGGCGAGGCGAACCTCTCCTACACCTACGCCAAGACCGGGCGCCGCGTGCTGGCCCAGCCGGGCAGCGTCGCCTACCAGATTTTCGATCAGCAGGGAATCCGGCTCTTCCGGCTGGGGCCGGACTATACCGACACCTATGTCGAGGCGCCGACGATCGCCGAACTCGCGCCCAAGATCGGCCTGCATCCGGAAGTGCTGACCCACACCGTGGAGAATTTCAACGCCGCCGTCAGCGACGACGTCGCGTTCGATCCGTCCCGCCTGGACGGCCGTTCAACGGCCGGAATCGAGCCCCCCAAGACCAACTGGGCGACGCGGATCGACGAGCCCCCGTTCCGTGCCTATGCCGTCACCTGCGGCGTGACGTTCTCCTTCGGCGGGGTGCGGGTGAACACCGCGATGGAGGTTATCAACACCTCGGGACGCGCCATTCAGGGTCTGTATGCCTCCGGCGACGTAGTCGGGCTGTTCTTCCACAACTACCCGTCCTGCACCGGTCAGACCCGCAATGCCGTGTTCAGCAGGGTAGCGGGCGAGAACGCGGCCGCCCGCAATAACTGAAACCGGCGGCGACATGCTCTACGGGTCCGAGACGGGCGAGATCACCGTTGCCTTGCTGGGCGACGCGATGCCGACGCGGCGCCTCGTCCCCTTCGCCGAGGAGCGTTACCTCACCCTGGTCGATCTCCTGCGAGGCGCGGACGCGACGCTGGCTAACCTCGAGGGGACTGTGCGGCGCCCGGACGAGGGAACGCCCGGCATCACCGAAGGCACCTATGTGACCATCCCGCCCGTCTGTCTTGAGGATCTGAAGTGGATGGGCGTCGACTTCCTGACCTGCGCCAACAACCATTCCTTCGACTTCGGCGAAACCGGGCTGATGGCCTGTCTCGGCCATCTCGACGCGGCCGGAATCGCCCATGCGGGTGCGGGCGCCAACCTTGCTGAGGCGCGCGCGCCCGGCTATCTCGACACGGCCAACGGACGGGTGGCGGCGGTCGCGACGACGGCCACTTTCAAGCCGTGGAACCGGGCGGCGGCGCAGCGGCCCGACATGGGCGGCCGCCCGGGGATCAACCCGCTCGCGCACGACACGAGCTACACCGTGGACGGCGACGCCTTCGCCGCGCTGCGGAGGATCAGCGAGGGGCTGGGCTTGGAGCGCGCGAAGGAGCGCGACCGCCGGCATTTCTTCGGCGCGCGGGAAGTGCCGGACGAAGCCGCCGAAGAGATCCGCCTGTTCGGCCAGAGCTTCGTTTCAGGCGGCGAATTCGCGGTGGCGACCCGGGCGGACCGAGCCGACTTGGAAGACAATCTGAGATGGATCCGCGAGGCCCGGCGCCAGGCCGACTGGGTGGTGGTCGCCTTTCACAGCCACGAGTTCGGCGGGCGCGGGCTGATGACCGCGCGGTCGCGCGCCGAGCTCGAGGAGCTTGCGGACTTCACCCGCGAGTTCGCTCACGCCGCCATCGACGCCGGTGCCGATATCTTCGTGGGCCACGGATCGCATACCCTGCTCGGGGTCGAGGTCTACAAGGCCAAGCCCATTCTCTACAGCATGGGCAACTTCATCTTTCAGAACGAAACGATCCCCGCTTTCCCGGCGCAGGCCTACAGCCGGTTCGACCTCGGCATGGAGGCAACCCCCGCCGACTTTCTGGACGCGAGGACCGAGAACGATACCAAGGGACATCCCGCTTCGCCCGGGTTCTGGCAAAGCGCCGCCTGCATCTGCCGTCTGCGGAAGGACGGCGGCGGCGAGCTGCGGTTCCACCCGATCGATCTCGGCTACGGCCGTCCCAGGTCACAGCGCGGCCGCCCGCTGCTGGCCGACGGCGAACTCGCGGAAAGCGTCCTGAAAAACCTGCAGCGCCTCTCCCAGCGCTACGGCGCCGAAATCGACATCCAGGGGCCGGTCGGCGTCGTCGCCCTCTAGGAACCGACCGGCTTAACCGGAATTGCCGGCGCGCTAGGCGGGTTCCTTTTCTAACACCCTCTCCTTGGCCAGGCGGTCGAACTTGGTTTCCGACTTCTGATAGCCGTGGACCGAGAGGTCGTAGTTGTTGCCGTCGGGGTCGGTCGCGCGGGTCTCGGCATAGGGACGGTCGGCCGGCCGTTCCGCCGGCGGCGCCATGCCGTGTTCCTCCAGCCGGCGCGCGATCTCGTCGGCATCTTCTATCTTGAAGCCGAAGTGATTGAGGCCGCTGGGCTTGCCCTCGGCCTTGTTGGGCAGCAGCGCGAGGGTGATGTGGCCGTCGCTCATGTAATAGGCGCCGTTGCCGGAGTTAAGGAGCTCCATCTCGAAGACCTCCTCGTAGAACTTTGCAAGCTTCTCCGGATTGAGCGAAACGATCGCCAGGTGCCGGATCTGGGGCATTTCAATTCTCCACCGAAAAGGGGCGCGTTCGGAATTCCACCGAGCGACAGTATAAGCATGAACACGCAAGACTAGAAGCCGAACACGGAAGCGGGCTCGTCGGAAAATGCGTGGTCGCGCGGCAGCGACCCCATGGCCTCGAGCACCGCGGGCGCCGCGGCGTAGGCGGCGCCGCGAACGGCGTCGGAGGGCGAGAGGCCGGAGCGCGCTAGGATCGCATCCACGAAGTCCCGCGTGGATCGGTCGGCGCCGTCCCCCGCCGGCTGCTCCGGCGCTGGACCCACCGGGACGGGCGGCGTTCCCTCGACCAGCGCCGGCCTGCGGTCCCGCCATGGCGTGGCGGCCTCGTAGGCATGGGCGGCCCGCAGGACGGTCGCCTCGTCGAAGGGCTGGCCGACGATCTGCATGCCCAGCGGCATTCCATCCGCATCGAACCCGTTGCACAGCGACAGGGCGGGCAGGCCCAGGACGCTGAACGGCGAAGTCGTCCCGGGCTCGGTCCAGGCCGCGGGCGGCGACGGCGTGCCGAAGGCGGAGGCGGCGCGGGGGCCGGTCGCCGTCAGCAGCACGTCGCAGCGCTCGAACACGGACGCCATCGCCGCGATCATCCGCCGCCGCTCACGCTGCGCCTGGACGTAGGTCGGCGTACCGATCAGGCAGGCGGCGACGATCCGCTTTTGAAAGTCGATCCCGAAGTCTTCGAGTCGGGCGAGCAGGTTGGCCTGGTGGACCGCGTAGACCTCGGTTTCCCCGAGGGCGATCTTGACGGCGTTGTAGTCAGCGAGCGGACGAAGCCGCACCTCTTCCACCGCCGCGCCGAGCCTGCGCAGTACCTCGATCGCTTCCTCCATGGCCGCGCGGATGGCAGGCGCGGTTGGCCGTTCTTCCTCCCAGAAATGGCGGATCGCGCCGACCCTGAGGCCTTTTACGCCGTCGAAGAGCGTGGCGCGGTAGTCGGGCACCGGCCGTTCCGCGCTCGTCGGGTCCTCAAGATCGGCGCCTGCGATGGCGCCGAGCACGATGGCGCAATCCTCGACGCTCCAGGTCATCGGCCCGCAATGGTCGAGCGAAAACGCGTTCGGCATGACCCCACGCCGGCTCACCCGGCCGTAGCTCGGCTTGAGCCCGACGACGCCGCAAAGCGCGGCGGGGCCGCGGATCGAGCCGCCGGTGTCGGTGCCGAGGGCGGCGGGGAGGAAGCCCGCGGCCACGGCCGCGGCGGAACCGCTCGACGAGCCGCCGGGAACCCGCGTCGGATCCCACGGGTTGCGCGCAGGCGGCCAGGGGAGGTCGAAGGCCGGCCCGCTGCGGGCGAACTCGTGGGTGGTGAGCTTGCCCAGCAGTATGGCGCCCGCCGCGTGGAGCCGGTCCACCGCCGCGGCATTCCTCGCCGGCACGTTGTCCTTGGCGATCCGCGACTGCCCCGCGGTGCGGATCCCGGCCGTGTCGTAAATGTCCTTGAGCCCGAACGGGATGCCGTGCATGGGACCCCGCCAGCTTCCGCTTGCGATCTCGTCCTCGGCCCGGCGCGCGTCCTCGACTGCCCGCTCGGCGGTGAGGGTCACGACGGCGGAAATCTGGGGGTCGAGCGTCTCGATCCGGCGCAGACAGGCCTCGGTCAGCTCGACCGGCGACAGCGCCTTGCGTGCGATCAGACCGGATGCCTTGGCGACAGTGAGCAAAGCCGGATTTGTCATTGCCGCCAACCCCGGCCTCGCTAAGAGAAAATCAGCGACTCATACCAGAAGACCGGAACGATCTGCTCGAACATCACGTAGAGGAAGACCGCCGCGCCGGCGGCGTAGGGGACGAACAACCGCCAGCTGTATCCGCCCCAGTACCAGAGATAGGCGGGAACGAAGACCACGATCGCCAAAAACTGGCCGATAAGGACGGTAGCGACGAGAATGGCGAACATCCAGGCGAAGTAATGCGCGCCGGAGAGCAGCAGCTTCCGGTCATGGGCGTCGCCCGCAATGCTCACCGACTGGCGGATGCGCAGTCTGATGTCGCTCCAGTCGTGGAACATGACGACGAGGACGAGCGGGATGCCGGTGATCATCACGATGAAGGGGAAGAACCGCGCGGCGTGATGCCACTCTGCCGCCTGGACCAGCCCGTAAACCAGCGCGGCAAGCATAAGGACAGCGAAGGGGAGGGAGAGCGCCGGGTTCTGCGCCGCGGAATCGTCGATCTGCACGCCCGCCGGCGCCGCCCGGCGGCGCAGCATGCCGCGCACGCCGATGAAAAGCCCCAGCACGATCAGCACGGCGAGGATCAGGACGATGGGCCGCCCGAGCCAGCTGTAGTCGTAGCTCCGCATCGAGATGTGCAGCGAGACCTCCATGATGGTGCCCAGGATGAAGCCCAGGATGACCGGCGGCCTGGGCCATCCGCTCTGCTTCATGACGTAGCCCAGGATGCCGGCGAAGATCAGGGTGAACCAGTCGCCCAGCCCGTTGCCGGTGAGCCACGCGCCCATAAACACGAACATCGTGATCGCCGGCACGATCAGGTGGCCCCGGATGAAGGTGAGCTTCGCCACCTGGCGGCCCCAGATGAGGAGGAACACGGCGCCCAGGATGTTGCCGAGCGCAAGCGCCCAGATCAGGCTGAAGGTGATGTCGAGCTTGGTGGTGAGCAACTGCGGCCCCGGCTCGAGTCCCTGGATCTCGAACGCGACCAGCAGGATCGCCATCGACGCGCTGCCCGGGACGGCGAAGGCGATGGTGGGGATCAGCGAGCCCCCCTTCATCGCGTTGTTCGCGGTTTCGGGCGCAATCACGCCGCGGATGTCGCCCTTGCCGAATCCGGATTTCTCCTTCGAGCTCTGCACCACGTGACCGTAGGCGACCCAGTCGACCAGCGAGCCGCCCACCCCCGGGAGCAGGCCGATATAGACGCCGATGAGGGTGCAGCGCACCACCAGCCACCAGTTGCGGACGGCGTCGATCATGCCCATGAGGAGGCCGGTCTTCGCCTGCTCGCGCGGAATCCGCGAGATCGAAGTGTCGCGGACCGCGAGTTCCAGCAGCTCCGGCAGGGCGAACAGTCCGAGCACGAACGGAATAAGCGGCAGCCCGTCGATCAGATAGGTGGTGTCGAACGCGTAGCGAGGGATCGCGCCTTCGGGCGAATACCCGATCATCGCGAGAACCAGGCCGAGAATGGCGGCGATCAGCCCCTTGAGGATCGAGCTACCGCTCAGCGCGCCCACCATGGTGAGGGCGAGGAGCCCGAGCATGAAGAACTCGGGCGAGGCGAAGGAGAGGATCAGCGGCCTGACGATGGGAATCGAAAGGGCGAGCACGAGCGCGCCGAGCACGCCGCCTACCGCGGACACCGTGAACGCGGCGCCGAAGGCGCGCGACGCCTGGCCTTTCTGCGCCAGCGGGTAACCGTCAAGGATGGTGGCCTGCGAGGCCGCGGTGCCCGGGATGCCGAGAAGCACCGACGAGATGGTGTCGCTGGTGGTGGTGATCGAATACATGCCCATCAGGAAGGCGAAGGCCCAGGCGGGCTCCATGCCGAAGGTGAAGGGCAGCAGGATCGCCATGCCGACGAGCCCGGAAAGTCCGGGCACCGCGCCGAAATACATGCCGATCGCCAGGCCGAGCAGCAAATACCCGCCCGCCGGCCACTGAACGATCAGAGCGAGGCCGTCGAATGCCGCATCCCACATCAGGACACCGCCTTGTTGGCGCCCCGGAAGGAAACCTTCCGGGGCGCAGGGATACTAGCCTGTCATGAATATGTCGGGGGGTCGGTCGATCACTTGCGGACCTTGTCCGCGTAAGCCGTCAGGAATTTCACCAACTCCGGGTCGGCGTTCTTCACCTGATCGAGCAGGAACTTCTGCCCGGCCTCTCCCTTGATTGGCGACGGCAGGCCCTTGTTGAGCTTCTTGTACTCCTCCAGGTATTGCGGGTCCTTCATCGTCTCGTCGTAGGCCTTGCGCAGGATGTCGACCGCTTCCTGAGGCGCGTTGGGCGGCAGGAACACGGCCCGCAGGATGTTGGCCCGCATCACCGAGATCAGCAGATAACCCTCCCACAGCTTGCCCGACGGCATAGCGTCCTTGCCGTACTTGACGCGGTAGAGGTCGAGATAGCTCGGGACGTCGGGATAGTCGCGATGCGCCATCAGGCCCTTGCCGTCCGGGGTCGGAACGCCCGTATGGAACAGCGGCGTGACGATCCCTTCTTTCACCATGATGGGCTCGACCCGGCCCCGGAACCCGGGGGTCGAATCGGACGAATACTGAAGCTCGTTCTGCTGCACCGCCTTGCGCAGCATCGCGCCCGACTTGAAGCCGTGCACATGGCGATACGGCACGTCCAGAAGGTCGAGGGCGAGACGGGTGCCCATGTCCTTGGTGTTGGTCGGCGCATGGCCGCCTGTCCTGAACGGCTCGGTGATCTTGAACAGGTCCGAAGGCTTCTGGATGCCCGGCGGGTGATCCTTGCGGATATAGGCGACTTCCTGGGAACCGAGACCGCCGATGAAGATCAGGTCGGAGTGGCTGACCTGCAGCGCCGGATCCTTCAGCACCTCGCTCAGCAGGCTGATCGTGAACACACCCATCGTGTAGCCGTCGCGCTTGGCCTTGATGCCGAGGAAATTGGTTCCGACCTTGCCGCCCGCGCCGGCGATGTTGCGAATGACCACCCGCGGCGTGCCCGGAATGTATTTGGGCATGAACCGCATCAGCAGCCGGCCCTGAATGCTGGTGTTGCCGCCCGGCGCGTAGTTGATGATCACATTGAGGGTCTTGCCCTTGTAGAACTGCGCCTCGGCCGGCGCCGACGCGACACCCGCGATCAGCGCGAGACCCGCGATACCCATGAAAATGCGAGATACGAAATTCATGTCGTTCCCTCCATTCTTGTCCGACGTGGTTGTCACGCTTCGATTATTGCGCCTGAGCTTAGCAGGGTTTTTTTCCCGAGAGACAGGTTTTTACCGCCGCGCCCCGGCGATCTTCCCTGGGGACAGCCCGGCCGACCAACGGTTTTGCGGCCGGAAATCAGGGAGTTGCGACGGCGCGCCCGCTCGCCGAAAATGGGCCGCGACGCGTGGCGGCAACGGTGAAACCGTGCAGGGCGGGCTCGGCGAAGACAATGAACGAGGCGAAATTCATCGATGTCGACGGGATCCGGACCCGCTACTTCGTGGCCGGCGAGGGGGTGCCGCTGGTCCTGTTCCACGGCGGCAACTTCGGGTCGCAGAACCTGGCCGAGTCGGCATGCGACTGGGAGCTCAACATCCCGGGCCTGAGCCGTTGGTACCGCGTGTTCGCGGTCGACAAGCTGGGCCAGGGATACACCGGCAATCCGAAGGACGACGACTACAGCATGGCGGCGGTGGTCCGCCACGCGCACGGGTTTTTGGCCGCGCTCGGGCTCGATAACGTCCATGTCGTCGGGCACTCGCGCGGCGGCTATCTCGTCTGCCGGCTCACCCTCGATCATCCCGAGCGTATCCGCTCCTGCGTCGTGGTGGACTCCAATACGCTGGCGCCCGGCATTCCGCGCAGCGAGATCGTCCTCGCCAACCCGCCCGAGCCCAGGCTGAGCCGGGAGAGCCAGCGCTGGATCATCGAGCGCTACTCTTTCGCGACCGGGCACATCACCGAGTCCTGGCTCGACGAAGTGTGTGCTGTCGCCGAACTCCCGAAGACCTGCGAGGCGCTGGAGAAGATGGAAGCGGAGGGGCTCCGATCCTCATACTTCATGCCCGGACTCGCCCGGGACAAGGAGGACACCTTCGCCCGGCTGCGCGATCAAGGCATGCGGCGCTCGACGCAGGTCATGTGGGGCTACAACGATCCGACGGCGACGCTCGCCCAGGGTCAGGCGCTCTTCGACGTGATCGCCTCGACCGAACGTCGCGCCCGGATGGTTGTGCTCAACGAGGCGGGTCATTTCTCGTTCCGCGAGCAAGTGGAGGCGTTCAATCATGCGCTGCGCGGGTTTATCGACGGTCTAGGACGGGTCGGCGGACCTTCCTGACGGCCCTTCGGGCGCGCACGGGATTTATTGACAACTGACCAATCAGCGGCTCCGCGCTGTCTTGCGCCGACCCACGCCCATCCTCACAGCCAGACCTCATCCAGCCGCAGACAACGCTGGTCGCGGGCCCCTGCAACCTTCGGCCAAGACCTCCCGGGGGAAAGCGACCGATATTCCCGACGTTCTCGCTGTTCATCGCTTGCAGGCGGCTTCGATGCCGTCGCTTACGGGTAGGATGCGGCTCGCGCTCGAAGGTAGCCGTGCGTTCCTGGTGGGCGGCGGCGCGTTCACGCCGGGCCTGGAGCTTGGGCTGCGCCACGATGGCGACGACGCCGAGACCGGCACGGGCGTCGAGCTCGGCGGGCGGGTGTCCTACACGGACCCGGAGATGGGCCTGAGCGTGGAGGCGAACGTCCGCGCGCTCATCGCGCACGAGGACTCGGACTAGCCCGACTTCCGCAACTGAGCGGGCATTTCAACTAATTTGACGGGTTTCCGGCCGGAGAAATGGCGGATTTCCGGGCTTTGCGTCTCCGGATCCGCGTGTAGTGCCGACCTACCCCCTTGATCGGGATGCGGGCGCGGC
>JAJDVM010000329.1 GCA_022826125.1 Defluviicoccus sp. | reverse complement strand
GCGATGGCCGACCGCCGGCGCATCGTGCAGGTGCTCAACAACCTCTTCAACAACGCCGCCCGGCACGCCCCGGAATCGTCCTCGATCCGGGTCTCGGCGATGCGCGAGGACGCCCATGTCGCGATCTCGGTCTCCGACGAGGGCCGCGGCGTGGCGCCGGAGCTCCTGCCGCGGCTCTTCGACAAGCACGCCGCGGGCGGACCGAAGGCCAGCTACGGGCTGGGGCTCGCGATCTGCAAGGGGCTGGTGGAAGCCCATGGCGGCCGCATCCGGGCGGAGAGCGCGGGCCCCGGCCTCGGCACCGCGGTCACCTTCACGCTGCCCGCGGCCGGAGAGCCCGACGCCGGGGAGGCGGCGGAAACGCCCCCGAGCCGGCAGTCGGGCGAAAAGGACCGCATCCTGGTGGTCGACGACGACCCGCGCACGCTCCGCTTCGTCCGCGACGCGCTGGCCGGGGCCGGCTTTGCCCCGCTGGTGACCGGCGAGTCGCGCGAGCTCGCCCGCATCATCCGCAACGACAAGCCCCGGCTGGTCCTGCTCGACCTGGTCCTGCCCGGGCGGGACGGAATCGCGCTGATGCAGGAGGTGCCGGAGCTCTCCGACCTGCCGGTCATATTCATCTCGGGCTACGGGCGCGACGAGACCGTCGCGAGGGCGCTCGAATCGGGCGCGGTCGATTACATCGTCAAACCCTTTTCACGGACCGAGCTGGTGGCCCGGGTGCGGGCGGCGCTGCGCCGCCACGAGGAACCGAAACCGTTCGAGCTCGGCGACCTGGCGATCGACTACGAGCGCCGCCGCGTCACCGTCGGCGGCGAGCCGGTGGCCCTCACCGCCACCGAGTACGAGCTCCTGCGCGTCCTCTCGCTCAACGCGGGACGGGTGGTGACCTACGACACGCTGCTGCGCCGGGTGTGGAGCGGGCGCGAGGACTCGGACGCGAACCTGGTGCGCATATTCGTCATGAACCTGCGCCGCAAGCTCGGCGACCCGGCCGCCGACCCGACCTGGATCTTCAACGAGCGGGGCGTCGGATACCGCATGGCCGAACCGCAACCGGCGGACGGGAGATCCCCCTCGCCCTGACCCTCTCCCCGGCGGGGAACGGGGACCCGCCCGCCTCCGCCTCTCGTCATTTCGACCGGAGCGCGCAGCGCGGACAATCCCGTCCTGTAGCCGGGCGCGGTCTCGTCTCCCGATTTCGTCTGGGCGGTCGGCTGGCTGTACTAATAAGCCGCACTAACCGTAAGTATTCATCCCCATAATTTTAATATTGGCTTCGTAATAACCGTGTCCGACCGGGAGATTTCGGCGATTTGGCGGTTCCCCGGACGGATACCGCCCTCCGGATGGGCCGCAGCGGACGGATTCGGGCCGATATTTACTATATAAATACTATTATTACACAATTTGATGCGGACTTTTTACATTTAATCTGCTATCGACCGTACCGGTTCCGGCGGCGGGCAACGGAGGTTCTCGATGTTCCGAACGGGCGAAAATACCGCGACATCGGCCTCGTGCCGCGCGGGGCGAACGGGGGGAGCCCGGCGCTCCGGGATTTGCGCCCGGGCGGCGATCCTGTCCCTGGCGGTGGCGTTCCTGGCCGCCGCGGCGCCGCAGGCGTCGGCGCAGACGCTGACCGCCGCCGAATGCCAGACGGCCTTCGAGGGGTCTCCCGCCAATACCCATTGCTCGAACGCGGGCGGGTTCCATTTGACCGACGCCGACGCCGACTCCGGGGAGCGCCGCTGCTACACGAGACGGGTCTGCGGCATTTCGGTGAGGGTGGGCGGGACCGAGAGGATCTTCCGGCACTTCATCTTCGCGGAGCAAACCTTCACCCTCGCCGAGGTGGGTTCGCTCGACCTGTGCTTCAGCCGCGACGAAAACACGACCGAGGAACTCATCAACCTCTATCGAGGGTGGCGGATGACCGTAAGCGCCGGCTGCGGCGACGCGACCGATTCCGCGACCGCGGTGTCGGACGGTCTCTCGCTCGACGAGGAATAAGGCGCCCGGGGATCCGGGTGCGCGCGAACCGATTTTCCGAACTCCCACCCAGGGAAAGGACGACGGAAATGAGACGAAGCACGACACGCAACGGCATCGCGGGCGTTCTGTGCGCGGCGGCGATGATGTTGGGCATCTCGCCGGCGGCGGCGGCGCCGTATCAATACGAGGACAGCGTCAATGCCCCTCCGGGCACGCTGATTCACGTTTTTCTTCCCTATCATTTCAGGGATACGGGGACGAACCCGAGATTCACGGAATTTTCGTTCTCGCCCGCGGAACATCTCGTCGAAGCCGACACGGTACTCGCCGCCTGGGATAAGCGGCGGCTGTTTTTGCGGATCAAGACTCCCGAGCAGCTCAACGCCCTGGCGACGCCGCCGCCCGCGAAATTCGAGACCGCGCTTACGGTCACGATGACCAATGACGAGGGAGAGACCGCCTCGGGCACGATAACGCTCAAATCGGGATATGTCCGCAACCCGACCGTGCAGGCACCCGCCGAGCCCGAGCCCGAACCGATCCCGACCGTCGCCACGGGTACGGCGCTGGCGCCGCCCGGCGAGACAGTCACTTTTTCGCCCGACGACCTGTTCCAGAATACCGGAACGAACCCGAGATTCACCCGGGCGCGGTTCCAGTCGAAATATTATTACGACGCCGACAAGTCCGGCCTGAACGACGGCGACCTGCAGGTAACGGCCAAATCCGCCGATGGGCTGCGCGCCCTGGGCCACCCGCCGCCGAACCCGTTCAGACTCAGGATCACGCTGACGGTGACCAACGACGAGGGCTACACGAACACCGGCGTCGTGACCTTCACGACCAGCTGGTAAACCGGCTTAACCGGGAGAAACCGATGCGACATACCTTCCCGAGCCTTTCCCTTCCCGGCGCGGCCGGCCTGCTGGCGCTGCTGCTCGCCGTGGCGGCGCCGGACCCCGCGCTCGCGGGTCAATGCATCTATACGGGCGGGGATACCGACGACGGCCCCTGCATGGAGTTCAAGAACCACCGGGACGCCACCCTCGACCTGTACTGCCTCCAGGGGCCCACCGAGGACTCGCACAAGATCGCCCTGGCGAACGGCAGCGCCTTCACCTGCAAGGTCCGGGACGAGACCGCCGACGTGGCGCGGACGACCCACGACGACACTACGAAGACCCACAGCTACGAGTGCGGAGGCGGGGCCGAGACCGACTCGGCCGACCCGCGAAAGCAGGACGTCACGCTGTCCGAGGCCGGCAGCTGGTCGGTCAGCTGCCACTCGCCGTAGAGGGCCGGCGAGGACCGCCGTGCTCCCCCCTTTCCGCGCCGCGTATCCGGGCAGAAACCCGTGCGACAGATTTTCCCGAACCTTACGCTTCCCGGCGCGGCCGGCGCTCTGGCGCTGCTGTTCGCCGTGGCGGCGCCGGTCTCCGCGCAGGAAGACAGGCGACCGTCCAGACCGGGGTCGCTGGAGATTATCTCCGCCGCGGACGACGGCGGCGGGAAAGTGCGCGTCGAATGGAAGATGGTGTGGGGGAATTACCAGACGACCGGCCCACTCGGTTCGGCCACACCGGAACGGTTATGCGCGTATTGGGGGCGTGACGGGGCGTGGGATTCCCGATGCTGGTCCGGCCTCAACAACAACAACGATCTGGTTTTCGATACGGGCATCGGCTCGGACAGCTCGGTCGGGAGTGCCGTGTTCTCCGTATTGCTGCAGCTTTACTTCCGCCTCAACGTATATCCCCCGCTGTGGTCCACCAGCATCGTCTCGGTCGAAGTGCGCGGCGGGGGAGCGTCCTGATCCCATGGGCGTGCTTCGCCAATATCCGCGATCGACCGGCGAATGTCCGCCGCCGCCTTTGTCGGGCGGCCCGCCCATTCCGGCGACAATTCTGGAGAAACCGATGCGACAGATTTTCCCGAACTTCTCCCTTCCCGGCGCGGCGGGCGCTCTGGCGCTGCTGTTCGCCGCGGCGGTGTTTTTCGGCGGCGGCGACGCGCCCTTGTCGGTGGCGACCGCCGTGGCGGCGGACGATTGCACCGCGCTCACGCAGACGCCGTCCCGGCGACGCGGCCACATAGGCGCGCAGCCGCTGTCCATCGCCTCCCGGACGCCTGAGAACGTGAGCGCCACCTGCAACGAGGCCGAAACTCTCGAGGGCAGATTTTATCGCCGGTCTATCTCAGTGACCTGGGACGTACCGTCCAATTTTCCGCAGTCGCTCCTGTCCGGCTACTGCACTGAGAAATCCCATGATTCGGGGGAAGTTTTGGAATGGTGCGATGAGTCCTCGCATGCCGCATCCCAGACCAGGGCCAGCATATCCGCCTGTTTCACCGACACCGGTGGGGAAAAGACCTGCCCAGACGGCACATTCTACATCCGGGTCAGGCTGGCCACGAGCTGCGATGTCGATCTCCCCTGGTCGAGCGGGGACACCTGTTCGTTCTGACGCGGCGCGAGAGGGGAACGGGAACGCAATGAAATCCCCGGCCGGCACCGCCGCGGGCCGGGACGAACCGACGCGGCAAGCGAAGGAGCTTTTCATGCCGAAACCGAAACTGCCGGGTATCCCCGGCCTCTGCGTCCTCCTGGGCATCGCCCTGGTTCTCGCGTCTTTCCCCCCGGGCGGGGCGCGGGCCGACAGCGAGACCGAGACCGAGACCGAGGCGACGGTCGAGGCGACGGTCGACCGATGCCGTTCGGCGATCGAGTCCAGCAGCGCGCGATTTACCTGCAGCATGCGCCGCCTGGGAGTCTCCGTCGTGAACGAACAATGCAGGTTCAAGACGATATGCGCCATGAACCAGGCCTTCTCGAATCGCATAACCTCCATCACCGTGAGCCTGGAGGACGCCAGCAGGCTGAGCAACTGCAACGGGTATCTGACGGTCGGCTCCTGCTGACCGGGCCCGGACGCGCCCCGGCGCCCGCCTCCGCCGTCATGCCCTCCCCCGGCCCCTCCCGCGGGCGGGAGGGGGGAAGGTTGAGCGGGAGGCGCCGCCGCGTGAATCCCCCTGTCCCCGCCGGGGAGAGGGTCGGGGAGAGGGGCGCGCGTCCCTCGACCCGCCGGAATGAGCGGAAGAGAGAGATGGGCATGAGACGCGACACGAGAACCGCCGCCGCGGCATCGATCCTGCTTCTAGCGGCTGGGACCGGCGCCGCCAACGCCACCAATCCGTTCGGTGAATCGTTCGCGGCCGGGATCGCTTTTATCGGGGCGGTCGGCAAGGTCGATGTCGAAGTCACCGAATTTACGTTTTCGGACCCGGTGGAACGGCGCCTGACGATCAGGTGGTCCCTGCGCGATGAAGACTCGTCCATCGCCAACCGCCGAAGCGGTTACTGCATGCGGGTGAGCGTGGGAGACGCAGCCTGGGAAGAGAAGTGCGTCGACGGGGCTCCGTCGTCCGCGACGACGTATCCCCGTGTCACGGTCCGCTACTACGCGGACATTGCACTCGCATATCGCATGCCGGGCGATTATCGGACCAAGGCGCAAGTCAAGATGCGCTACGGGCAAGACCTCTACACCTCGTGGTCGGCGGAACACCATAGCTGGTTAACCTTTTTAGGCTTTCAGCGTCCCGATCGGGAAGGAGGCGGGAGATGGGAAAGGCGTTCGCGACGGTTCTGGCGCTGGCGATGCTGGGCGCCGCGCCGGCGGCGGCGCAACTGGCCTGTTCGCCGCCCGCCATGCCCGACGGCCGCAACCAGCACGCGCCTCCGGGGCTATTGGTGTCGGCCGCCATCGACTTCATCTTCAAGAGCAACGGCGAGAACTCAATGGATCTCGGGACCGATCCGAGGTTCACCGACGTGGAATGGTCGACCACGGAATACGCCTATCCGGGCGAGGCGATCGGCGTCGTCGAAGGCGCGGCCGACCGGCTGGTCTATCGAAACAAGACCGGCGACCAGCTGAACCGGATGGCCGATCCGCCGCCCAGCCCGTTCTACGTCACGGCAACGGTCTCGATGGAGAACGACGAGGGCCAGACGGTCACCGGCTGCGAGTACGTTTTCGGCACGGAATACGGCCGCGACCCGGTCGTCCAGGCGCCGGCGGGGAGGTGACGCCCGAGCCGGCCCGCCCCCCCCCCCCCCCCCCCCCCCACCGGGGGGGGGGCGGGGGGGGGGGGGGGGGGGCCCCCCGCCAAAC
>JAJDVM010000116.1 GCA_022826125.1 Defluviicoccus sp. | reverse complement strand
GCCCCTGCTGATGTTCGACGCGTCTGCAAACGAACCGCCCGGTTGCCATTTCCCGCGGCTGTAGTCCCGGTCGGCGGAAGCGATGGGCAGGCGCCTGATGGTGTCCGCCGTCACGCTCAGGTGCCCCTGGCCGACTTTCCCGCCATACGAGACGTTGCCCTGCCAACCGTCGCCGCCCTTGCGGCTCGGCAGCCGCGTGAGTGCGCGCAGCGCAGCGCCGTCCCAATCCTCCCTGAGCACGACGTTGAGGGCGTTGCGAACGGTACCGCCGCCGAGCGTGCCGAGGCTCTCGCCGCCCACCAACTCGATGCGCTCCATGGCGGCGAGCGGCAAAGAGTCGAGGTCGCCTGCCGTCGAGCCGTAGGGCGTGCCGTTCACCAGCACGGGCAGCGCCTGCCCGCCGGTAAACAAATAGCGGAGGATCCCGGTGTCCAGCAGCTCTCCAAGGCTCTGGGAGCCGGAGCCCTCGAGAAAGTCGCGCTCCAACTTGACGACGACCCGCGGCGCGGGGGCAAGGGAACCGGCGTTGGCCGGGGCGGCGGCAATCAAGGCGATCAGAGAGATCAGGGCGAGCCTGATCCAAAGGCGGATCATGGGCGTTTCCTACCGTTGGCGCGGTCGAATTCAACACGCCGCGCCGTTGCCATTCAAATCTGACGGGACAATCTTGTCGGAGAATATCCCTGCATCGTGGCCTGTCTGCAATTCCTTCCCGCACCTGAGCGGGGTGTGACCCGCCCCCCGGCGACCGGTCCGGCTTGCATGTTAGTGCATTGGCGAATCCTCCGCCAAGCTGGCGGTTTGGCGGCGCGTAGCGGAGCCGCGCAACCAGCCTGGCATGACGATCGTCCCGGACGCCGGCGACCGTTGTCCCAAGCTGCCGCGCGGTGATACGGCGTTGTAGCGATGCCGCCGGGGTGAAGCGGCCATGCCTTGTCGGACAGCCTGTCGGTCGAGCTGAGGTTTATACAGGTCACCAAGTACAGCGTCGTTCCGTATCGAGTGACTCGCCTTGCCAGCTTTTGCGGTTCAATTCCGACTGAAAATTTCTCACTTTGAGCTTTCGGTCGTCCTCCCAGACGCGGTGCTGGGGTGTTGGGCATGGTGACTCTCCTGTGCCGCAGCCACCGCCCGGAGACCAAAATACTTGCTCTTTTTCGAGCCAATTTGCTCTCGCGCGTGTCTCCTGCTGAAGGCACAGTGCCCTAAGGGAGGCTTGGATGGACGGGAGCAGGAAGCCCTGACGCCGGTGGGAAGACCCGGACGACGGATGGCAAAAGCGTCGCTGGACCTAGTTTCTCAACCTGCTTCCCATGTGGCTGATCTGGTGGTTGGTCGCGCTGCTGATAGGCGTCTTCGTCTTCGGCACCGCGACTATCAGTGCGCTCGTGTCGGTGATTCGGTGAGGGCTGGTCGACCGGAACCGGCATCCGCTTCAGGAGACGAGACATGGGCGACAAACGCCGCCGCTGGCTGAACGGTGACATCGCACGATGGCCTGAGCTGGATCGGGTGGCTCGTCCTCGTGGCCGGCCTGGGCCTCATCTTCGCCGCGCTGATCTGGGTAGCCTTCTGACGGCCCAGCAACACTTGGGAAGCCGTCAGCTATCGGGAGCTGGTCGGCGGTTAGGTGTCAGGGTCGCCCACGGGACCCTCCGATCCGTCGTGGCTCCAGCCGGAAGAGCCGAAACCATTCTCCATCTCCTGGTATTCGTACTCGGGCATCGGAAGCGGCTTTTCCCAGATCACCTCCGCCTCGGGCGTGTCGGACTTCTTCTTGCCCTGCGTCATGACATCATCCTCTCGGATTTAGATTGCCTGGGTAATAGTGCTTGCGCCTGATCCACTTGAAGCCCTCGTGCTTCGTCACCGCAGCTATATCGGTCAAGGAAAGCATCGAGGCATTTGGCAGCTATCAGCGCCTGGATGACGCGACGGCAGCTCTGACCGATGTTCTGCGCAACAACCCGGAAATCTACCCGGTTGTCGAGTGCACGGTAGATGTTCGCCTGTGCCTGACAGATTACTCCGGCGATGTTCCTGCGGCGCGATGGTGGTTGCGCATCGTCGGTAATCGGATCGAGCTCCTATGGGTCGAGAAAGTCGAGGATCGCGATGGGGACGGATGAGAAGCCGCAGCGGGACCGCTTCATCGAGACGGCCCGCGAGCTCGACTGCGACGAGGACGAGGGCCAGTTCAACGAGATGCTGAGGCGGATCGCGCCGAAGAGGCAGAGGGGGTCGGCGGAGTTTCGAGAGGAGGGCTGACTATCTCTTGCTGCGAAGCGCCCCGTATGCCCCGAGGATGTTGGCCTCCCGGTCGTCGAGGTGTCCGGCAACCGTGTGCGCGGGATCGACGCGGCCCGACGATCCACGAGCTGCGAAAAACCGCGCGTCCACCCGACCCAACGCATCGTGCCAGACACCATCCCGGTTCTGCCGCATGGTGTAGCGGAGCGACGAGGGGCCGGACCATTTCTCGGCCACCCCACCGTTGCTCTCCAGGAAGCTATCGAACTTGGCCGAAAGTGCGAGAGCACTCAGGTCCATGTCGAGGCGCGCCCGACCCGCAACCGGGGCCAGGGTTCGCGTGTCGACGGCCAAGAGAGCGCCCTTCCACGAAGCATTGCCTAGGTTCCAGCGGCTCGGTTCGGACGGATCGCCGTCGACGAACGAGTAGACCTTGACGAAATCCGAGGTCACGACATCCGCGGTGACCGACGCACTGTCGGCTTCCACGTCGGTGGCGCCGGCAAGCTCGGTCACCTCAAAGTGACGACGAACGCCGGAACCGAACGCCCGGAGGTCCGAGTTCCTTGGCGCGTCCATCCACCAACCGAACTGATCGGCGGAAAGCGCCGGGCCGTAGGTGAAGATATGGCTCACCCCGAGCAGATCGGCGCGTTGCGGGCCAATGGTCGACGACTGGCCGCTTGCGGGCGCCATCAGGTTCCTAGAATACGGTGGAGCGTGGCGCGGATCGTACTGGCCGGTGGCCGGATTGAAGTAGCCGAGGCCGATGTGTGTATAGTCCAGCGCATGCCCCGCTTCGTGCGCGAGGGTGGACAGGAGGGAAATCGGGCTGTTCGCTCGCGCAACGAGGTCCGCTTGGCCAGCCGGAATCTGCATGATCAGGGAGGCCATACGGATTGGCCGGGTCTGTGGCATCCCACACGCAGGCGAGGACCTCAGTGCGCCCGCCGCATGCACCAGCATGCCCAACCTCGATAAC
Organism: Defluviicoccus sp.; assembly: GCA_022826125.1. Taxonomy (GTDB): domain Bacteria; phylum Pseudomonadota; class Alphaproteobacteria; order MPNO01; family MPNO01; genus MPNO01. The sequence continues at coordinate 3,390 of JAJDVM010000116.1, read as the reverse complement.
CGTGTGCCAGGTACGGAAATCGTAACCGCGCACGCCGGTCAGATACCGCGTCCACAGCTTGAAGGCGCGGCGCACCTGGGCCTCAAGTTCGGGGTCAGGCGTCCGGCCGGGCGCATAGTCGAAGTAGAGGATGGGGATGATGCGCTTGGTCTCGAACGCCCGGATCGTGTAGCCGCTGCCCAGCGAGACGGAGTCGCCGCCGAAATCGAGCCAATGCTCACCGGGCTCCAGAGCATCGCTGTTGACGTACGACCGCGATTTGGGAACCGGCGACCCGGCGTAGGCGATCTTGGGGAGCGTCCCGGACTGAGCGTGGAAGGACGACGGTTCAGCGGACGGTGTGGGAGCGAGGTCGACTGCGGATGGCCCACCCCCGCACGCGGACAGCAATAAGCCGGCCGCAACGACGGCCATGGCCGTGCGGACATGCCGACTTCTCATCGGGCTCTCCCGTTTATTATGCAGGGAGAAGGCCGGGGGCGCATATATTTGGTGTGTCAACTACCATATCGCCTAACAGAAACGGCCCTGCCGTGCTAGAAAGAGAAGGGGCTTATACGCCTGACTAGCCAAAATCGACTATTTCTTGTCCACGGGTGTCAGTGCGATCGTCAGAACCTCCGGGTACTTGTTGAGCGCACCCGTCGAGTAGTCGGTGATGCAGAGGTCAACGAGGAAGCAACTCGCGATTCCCCAGCCGGACGCCGAGGATTCGATCTTCACGAACTGCTCTCTGTAGCCTGGCGCGTTGCAAACGAAGAGAAGATCGTTCTTGCTCTTCGAAACGGTGAGGGAATAGTCAGAGGCAGAGATTTTCCCGACGACAGCGCCTTTTCGCTTGACCTCGCAAACAGCCTCTTTGGGCGTCAGGTTCACCGTCATGGTCTGATCGGTGCCCTCGATGATCGAGGCGCACGCGCCGAGCATCGGCGGGACAATCACGACGGCCGCAAGGGCCGTTAAGCGCTTCATGGTTTACCTCCCTCACTCAGTGGGGCCAGCCCCACAGGACAGTTGAAAGTTCTCGTTCATCGCCGAACGTCACACATTTCGTTGTCGATACAGGCTTTGAGGCTGTACCCGTTGGACATGACTTCGAGTAGTCCACAATCAATATGCGACCGTGTTCACAGCCCTCGAAGTCGTCCTCTTTCTTGCCGTTCTCGTCAATGTAGCCTGTAACAGTACCGGAATAGATGATCTGCCAACCAACGTAGTCGGAAATGTCGACTTCGCATCCTGCCGCCGGCACCGCGAAGGTCATAGCTAACGTTGCCAGCAAAACCGCTTCCCGATATCGAACCTGCATTGCTAGGGCTAACCGCTCGGCTTCGGCTTCCGCGTGTAGCTCTTCTGGACGCGGATCGACGGGTCGGGCGGCTTGACCGCCGAGAACATCGCGCGGGCGACTTCTTCCGGGCTGGCCTCGATCCTCGGCATGGGCATCGGCGGACGGCCGCGCGGCTTCTTGGCCGTGGTCGCTGACTTGCTGGACATCGTTCGCGCCCTCCCTCTGTCCGCAGGACGAATTTGACACGTCCCCCGCGCGGCTCCAAGCTCTCTCCTGCACCGCCGGACCGGCGAGCTCGGGAAGGGGATCGGCAAACTCTCGGCAATCCCTTACCAACCCGGTGCGCAGGCGCGGCACGGTATTCACCGTCGCCCGGCGGAACGCTGCCACTTGCAGTCGGACATCGTTACAACCCTGCCCTCCGCGAGGTAGGCGGTTTCGTAGGTGCAGGCACCGATCACGCCGGCAAACTTGCCGGTGCCGCCCAGGAGTTCAAGGCTTCCAGCCCCGCCGGCGCCTGCCTCGACGCCGCCCGCGCGTCTCTTGGACATCAAGTAGAACTTGTCGCCGGCCGCGACGGTCGATGTGCAGGGCGCTTCGAGCGCCAACCCGGCGTCCGATCTCTTGCCGTAGACCACGCAGGTCACATGGCTGTGCTCTCCCGCGGCGAAGGGACCCCCGCTGCTCTCCAGGATGGTATTGGTTCCCGCGGAGGAGCCGCCGACGATCGTCCCGCCGGGGTGTTCGATCATGGTGTAGTCGGTGACCAGGCTCGCCAGTGCGGTGAAGCTGCCGCTCTCTTCAGCCGCCGCGGTCTTGGCGGCCGACGAAATTGCCATCGCCGCGAACGCCGCCGCGGCGATCCCTCTGTATGAAGGCATGTCGTCACCTCGATTCGTTGTTTCATACTTCCACTCGTTCACGATCGGACGGTAACGCGCGGCGGCGACCCCGCACCCCGCGCGGTCTCCGCCTAAGGCCTTGTCCGATCCGCGGGCGCCGCCGGAACTTCGCCGGGAAGGAATTCTATCGCTTGGAGCGCCGCGCCGACATCCGCCGTCCGTTCGTCGCGGGCGAAGCGCCAGATGCCGATATGGCCGCGGTTCAGGTCGGCGTTGCGGTCCCAGCCCATACCGCCCGACGCGCTTCCGCGGTCGATCTCCCCGCCTCTGAGCAGTATCAGGCACGCTTGGGCCGCTCCCTCCGGCCCGGTGTCGCACACGACCCGAACGATCGACGGCGTGAGCGACGGAAAGGGTGCGAAGCCGCCGCGAAGGGAAGACGGGTCAAGGAGTACCGCCCGGATGCGCAGGGCACGGCACTCTGCGCGTGGCAAACTCCGAAGGCGAAGAGCAGTCGGAGGAGTCGGCAAAGTGGACGGCCCCATGCAGCGGTCGCGCCCCATAGGAAACCGGTATCCGTACCCGAAGAAAGCGGTAGTGGCAGTGGTTCGGTATCGCATCCACACCGAATGGCGACACCACACCACACCGGCGTTCGCCGGATACACTAAACGTCGAAATGTTCAAGAGCCGCGAAGACCCGATCGAGTTCCTGACCGTCGCCGAGACCGGAAGGGTCTCTCCGGCGACGGACCGGTGCCCGCCTCACCGCGGCCGGTTCTTGTCTCCGGTTGCTGTCCCCGGCCCTTCTCGAAGGAACGCCAGGACCGGTGAGGAAGGCCGTGCGCGGGGCCTTGGCGCCGTACCCGCACCAATCCGCCCTGGAGCCCCTGAATCAATGGAGAAACCCATATGAGATACCCTTCTGCGTGCGGTCTGGGGATGGCCGCGATGCTCTCGCTCGCGGCCTGCGGCGGGGGCGGCAATTCTGGGTCGCAGCCGACCCCGGACCTCGATGACATCAGCGAGCTCACCGGCCTGTCCGCGCCGGCCGAGACCGGGCCGGCGCAGCAGGCGCGCCGGGAGGACATACTCGCGCGCACCGATTCCCTGGTGGTTTCCACGATGCACGGGGAGCTCGCGCTCGCGGACGGGACCTTCACGATCCGGCAGGTGTCGGAATGCTCCGGGACCGAGTGCCGGCTGCTCGACCCCGTGACCGGCGAGACCGAGACAGCCGGCCTCGACACGGCCGCG
>JAJDVM010000077.1 GCA_022826125.1 Defluviicoccus sp. | reverse complement strand
CTACATCCATTACGGCGTCCGCGAGCACGGCATGGCCGCGGCGATGAACGGGATGGCGCTCCATGGCGGCATAATCCCTTACGCCGGGACCTTCCTGATCTTCTCCGACTATCTGAGGCCGGCGCTTCGCCTCGCGGCGCTAATGCGAAAGCAGGCGATCTACGTGCTGACCCACGACTCGATCGGGCTCGGCGAGGACGGCCCCACACATCAGCCGGTCGAACACCTTGCGAGCCTGCGCGCGATGCCGAACGTCCGCGTCTTTCGGCCGGCGGATGCCGTGGAGACGGCCGAGTGCTGGGCCGCGGCGCTGGCGCACCGAACCGGGCCTTCGGTGCTCGCTCTCACCCGCCAGGCCCTGCCCGCGCTGCGTGGCCCGGGACACGAGCGCGGCCTCTGCGCGAAGGGCGGCTATGTCCTGGCCGCGGCGGGCGGCGGAGCCCCGCGCGTGGCGCTGCTCGCGACCGGATCGGAGGTTTCGATCGCGGTCGAGGCCCGGACGATCCTCGAAGACGAAGGTATCCCGACCCAGGTCAGCTCGCTCCCCTGCTGGGAACTGTTCGAGGAGCAGCCGGCATCCTGGCGCAACTCGGTACTCGGCGGCGACGCCGTCCGCGTCGGGGTCGAGGCCGCCTGCGGGCTCGGCTGGGATCGCTACATCGGCGCCGATGGCGCTTTCATCGGCATGACGGGATTCGGGGCCTCGGCGCCGCAGGGCGATCTCTACAAGCATTTCGGGCTGACGGCCGAAGCGGTGGCCGAGGACGCCCGGGCCCGTCTGAAAGCGTAATTCCGGAGGGACGAAATGGCGGTTCAGGTTGCGATCAACGGGTTCGGACGAATCGGGCGTCTCGTGCTGCGGGCACTCTACGAGTCAGGACGCGACGACATCAGGGTGGTCGCGATCAACGATCTCGGCTCGCCCGACGTCAACGCCCATCTGCTGGAGTACGATTCCAGCCACGGGCATTTCGAGGGGAAGATCCGGGTCACCAAGACCGGTTTCAACGTAAACGGTGACGGCATCAGGGTTTTCGCCGAACGCGACCCGGCGAACCTTCCTTGGGCGAAGCTCGGCGTCGATGTGGCGATGGAATGCACCGGTTTTTTCACCAAGCGCGCGGACGCGGAGAAACATCTCGCCGCCGGCGCCAAACGCGTCCTTATCTCGGCGCCCGCGACGGATGAGGACATCACAGTCGTCTACGGCGTGAACGAGAACAGGCTCCGCAAGTCGCACAAGGTGGTCTCCAACGCGTCCTGCACCACCAATTGCCTCGCTCCCGTAGCCGCCGTGCTCGACAAGGCGGTGGGCGTTTCCAAGGGGTATATGACGACGGTCCACGCCTACACGGGCGACCAGCGCATTCTCGACACGCTGCACAGCGATCTCAGGCGCGCCCGCGCGGCGGGACAGTCGCTGATCCCGACTTCGACCGGCGCCGCGAAGGCGGTCGGCCGCGTCCTGCCCGAGCTCGACGGCAAGCTCGACGGCACCGCCATCCGGGTGCCGACCCAGAACGTGTCGATGATCGACTTCAAGTTCGTCGCCTCGCGCAAGACGACCGCCGAAGAGATCAATGCCGCGATCGAGAAGGCGGCGAAGACCAGGCGCCTCAAGGGCGTGCTCGCGACCAACGACGCGCCGCTGGTCTCGACCGACTTCAACCACAACGCCGCAAGCTCGGTCTTCGACCTGACCCAGACTCAGGTGATCGACGGCACGCTGGTCCGTGTGCTCAGCTGGTACGACAACGAGTGGGGCTTCTCCAACCGGATGATCGACGTCGCGGCGGCGCTGGGCCGGCTCGGCTGACCCGGCGCGGCCGATGCCGCGGTCGATCGACGCCTTCGCGCTCGCCGGAAAGCGGGTGCTGCTGCGCGCCGACCTCAACGTTCCGATGAAGGACGGGGCCGTCGCCGACACGACCCGGCTCGACCGTCTCGCGCCGACCGTCGAGGAGATCTGCGGCAAGGGCGCTTCGGCGGTTGTCCTTTCCCATTTCGGCCGACCGAAGGGCAAGCGCCTGGACGAGCTGTCCTTGCGCCCCCTCGTCGGGCCCTTGAGCAGGGCGCTCGGCGGCCGCAAGGTCGCGTTCGCCGAGGATTGCATCGGCCCCGTCGCCGAAAGAGCCGCTGAAGGGCTTGCCTCGGGCGAGGTCCTGCTGCTCGAGAACCTGCGTTTCCACGCGGGCGAGGAAGCCAACGATCCCGCCTTCGCCCGGTCGCTCGCCGCGCTCGGGGAAGTCTACGTGAACGACGCCTTTTCCGCCGCGCACCGCGCGCACGCTTCCACGGAAGGGCTGGCGCGTCTCCTGCCCGCCGCCGCGGGACGGTCGCTGGAGGCCGAGCTAGCGGCGCTGGCGACCGCCCTGGAGACGCCCGAGCGCCCGCTGGCCGCGATCGTCGGGGGCGCCAAGATCTCGACCAAGCTCGATCTCCTCGGCAACCTGCTCGACAGGGTCGATACGCTCGCGATCGGCGGCGCGATGGCCAACACCTTCCTTCACGCGCTCGGAACCGATGTCGGCGCCTCGCTGTGCGAGGTCGGGATGGCCGATACAGCGCGCGCGATCCTGGCGGACGCCGACGCGGCGGGTTGCGAGATCGTGCTGCCGTCCGACGTCGTCGTGGCGCGGGCGCTGGAAGCGGGAGCGCCTGCGGAAACGGTGCCCATCGCCGCGGTGCCGGACGATGCCATGATTCTCGACATCGGAGGGGGCTCGGCGAACGGGCTCTCCGCGCGGCTTGCGGAATGCCGCACGCTGGTCTGGAACGGCCCGCTCGGCGCCTTCGAGGTGCCGCCCTTCGATGCGGCGACGGTCGCGGTCGCAAAGGCCGCCGCGCAACTCACCAGGGCGGGGTCGCTGCGCACCGTGGCAGGAGGCGGCGATACCGTCGCCGCGCTCGCCCATGCCGGGGTCGCGGGGGATTTCAGCTATCTCTCCACCGCCGGCGGGGCGTTTCTCGAATGGCTCGAGGGGAAGACGCTCCCCGGAGTCGCGGCGCTCGGCGGCTAGCGCCGGTCGGCGGCTAGCGCCGGTCGGGGTTGCCCTCGAAACCCTTGCCGTAACCCGCCTCCTCGGCAGCCCAGCCGCCCGCGACACGGCCGCTGAAGACGGCCGGTCCCAGCATGGTCCCTTCAAGGCCCGCTTCGCCGTTGATGTGTCCACCCGCCATGCCCGCCAGCTCTCCCGCCGCGTAGAGGCCGGGAATGGGCTCGAAATGCTTGTCGAGCACGCGGCATCTGAGATCGGTCTTGACGCCGCCGAAGTTCTTGCGGGCGAGCGGGAAAAGCTGGATCGCCGAGAAAGGCGCGGTATCGAACTTCTTCGACGCGCCGAGCGGCTTGCCGAACTCGGGCTCGGCATCGAGCCCTTCGTCGAAGGCGCGGTTGTAACGCGCGACAGTATCCAGGAACGCGGTCTCGTCGACGCCGATCTCCCGGGCCAGCCCGTCGAGCGTGTCCGCATTGGCGATGAAGGGCGACTTGGCGAACAGCTCGGCGATCCGGCTTGCCGAGACCTTGCCGCCTTCCCGGTAATGGGGGTCGGCGACCTCCATGGTCCCGGTCATGGCGGAGTCGAGGATCGCCCAGGCATGGCACGGGTTCTGCACCAGCAGCGCGGGCGTCGCCGTAGCGGCGCCGGAGAGCGCCTCGTTATGGAAGCGCCGCCCCTGCTGGTTGACCCAGATGTAGCCGGGTGTGCCGCGGAAGACGAGACCGCGCCGCCCTCTCGGGTCGCGGTAGTCGGGCGTGGCGTAGACATAGAGCCAGATATTTCCGAGATGGGTGAGATAACCTCCCGCCTCGCGGATCAGCACGTGGCCGGAGCCGGTCGCGTTGGGGCCCGAGCCCTCCATGATCCGGTGTTCCGCGAGATCGGGTCTGACATCCAGGATCATGTCGAGGTTGGAGTTGAAACCGCCCGTCGCGACGAGGACGGTCCTGCAATCCACTTCGACCGTGTCGCCGCTCTTGACATCCCGGCCTTCGAGGCCCACCGCCTTGCCGTCGTCGACGCGGATGCGGACGATCTCGGTGTCGGGCACGATCTCCCCGCCGCGCGCGCGATAGGCCTCGATCAGCCGGTCGGTGAGTTCATGGCCGGCGCCGTCGGGCTGGGTCCAGCGGATTACCGAGTTGCCCTCCTGCGGTTTCATGTCCGTCCATTCGACCCCCAGCCCCTCGGCCCAGAAGTATAGATCGTTGAGCGAGTGCTCGATGTAGTAGCGCGCCCAGACGGCGTCGGCGGAGGGGCCGCCCC
>JAJDVM010000237.1 GCA_022826125.1 Defluviicoccus sp. | reverse complement strand
CGCGCCCGCATCCCGATCAAGGGGGTAGGTCGGCACTACACGCGGATCCGGAGACGCAAAGCCCGGAAATCCGCCATTTCTCCGGCCGGAAACCCGTCAAATTAGTTGAAATGCCCGCTCAGTTGCGGAAGTCGGGCTATGACCGCCTCGGCCCGGAGTTCGAAGTGGCCCGCGCGCTGATCGAGGCGCGAAGCCGCGCCGGACCTACCCAGAGCGAATTGGCCGAACGCATGGAAACGACGCAGTCGGTGGTGGCCCGGCTCGAAAGCAGCCAGGCGAAGCCCGAGGTGAAATAGCGCGGCAGGCGATTCCCGATGCCCGAATGCTTGCCCGCCGCCTCATAGCGCCCCCTCCAGCCCCAGCAGGAACCGCTTGGTCTCCGCCCCGCCCTGGCCGGAATAGCCGCCGAGGGCGCCGTTCGCGCCGACGATGCGGTGGCAGGGTATGACGATCGGGATCGGGTTGCGGCCGCAGGCGTTGCCGACCGCCTGGGCGCCGGAGCCGATGGCGCGGGCGATCTCGCCGTAGGCGCGGGTCTCGCCGGGCGGGATTGCCTGCATCGCGCCCCAGACCTTGCGGTCGTGTTCGGTGCCCTCGGGCGCGACGGGGAGGTCGAACGTGTGCAGTTCGCCCGCGAAATAGGCCGCGAGGTCCGCCGCGGCGCGCGCCAGCAGGTTGGTTTCGTCCTCGCGCCTCGCCCGGCCCCAACCCAGCCGGATCAGCGCGCCGTCCTCGGCGACCAGCGTCAGCGGTCCCAGGGGAGAGGCGACCGTCCGCTCCACCGCCCTAGCCCCGCGCCATCGCCGCGCGCAGCCCGTCCGCGTCGGTCGCCGGCAGCGAGCAGGTCTGGCCGACGCAGACATAGGCCGCCGCCCCGCCGTCGACCCGGCCCTTGCCGTGCGCCGGGTGGGTGGCGGGCAGCTCCGTCCCCGGCGGGACCACCGTCACGACCCTAGCCACCGCCGGCGCGCGGATCGCGGCGGCGTGGAGCGCCCGCGTGTCGTCCGCGTCGGGCTCGCCCGCGATGACGATCTGCGCGCCTTGCATCAGCAGCTCGCTCGCGTTCATCAGCGTCGCCAGCGGGAAGAAGTTCCGGTTGATCTGGCCCGAGAAGGCGGCGATCGCGGCCTCGGCCCGGTCGCGGTAGCGCGTCTCGCCGGTGACCAGCCAGAGCCTCGCCAGCAGCTCGGCGGCGAGCCCGTTGCCGGACGGGGTGGCGTCGTCGTCGGCCGACTTGGTGCGGACGATCAGCGCCTCGGCGTCGTCGGCGGTGAGGAAGTAGCCGCCGCCGTCCGCGTCCCAGTAATGCTTATCCAGCGCGTCGGCCCAGCCGCGCGCCCGGGCGAGGCAGCCCGGATCCCCGGTCACCTCGTGGAGGACGAGCGCGGCGCGGGCCATGGCGGCGTAGTCGTCGAGCGTCGCCGCGTGCTTCGTCCGCCCGCCGCGGTGCGAGTGGAGGAGCCGCCCGTCCTCTTCCATCGTCTCCACGACGAAGCGGTACGCCGTTTCCGCCGCCGCCAGCCATTCGGGCTCGCCGAACACCGCGGCCGCGTTCGCCATCGCGCCGATCGCGAGTCCGTTCCAGTCGGCCAGCACCTTGTCGTCCCAGCCCGGGCGCACCCGCCCCGCCCTGAGCGCCAGCAGGGTCTCCCGGCAGCGCGCGAGCCGTTCCTCGTGCGCCGCCTCGAACGGCCCCGCGCCGTGGTTCCGGTGGAGGATCGCGTTGCCTTCCCAGTTGCCGTCCGGCGTCACGTCGTAGGCCGTCTTGAACAGCGCCGCGTCGGGCCCCAGCGCCGCGTCGATCTCGGCCTCGGTCCAGACGTAGAACTTGCCCTCGACGCCCTCGGAGTCGGCGTCCAGCGTCGCCGCGAACCCGCCGCCCTCGGCGATCATCTCGCGCAGGATCCAGCCCACCGTCTCGCGGATGCGCGCCTCGTAGAGCGGCTTCCCGGTCTCCTTCCAGGCGGCGACCAGCAGGTCGAGGATCTGCGCGTTGTCGTAGAGCATCTTCTCGAAATGCGGCACCAGCCAGCGCGCGTCGGTCGAATAGCGCGCGTAGCCGCCGCCGAGATGGTCGTAGATCCCGCCCTGGCTCATCTTGTCGAGGGTGAGCAGCACCGCGTCGCGCGCCGCCGCGTCGCCGTTCCTGAGCCACGCCCGCCAGAGCAGCTCGAGCGCGGACGGGTTGGGGAACTTGGGCGCGGTGCCGAGCCCGCCCTCCACCATGTCGAACTGGCCCGCCAGCCGGTGCGCCGCCTCGTCGTTGACCCCGACCGGGATGTGCGCGCCCGCCTCGGACCGCGCCATCCCGGCGATCCGGTCCCGCATGGACTCCGCCGCCTCGCCCGCCTTCTCCGGCGTCTCGCGCCACACCTTGGCGAGCCCTTCCAGCACGTCGGTGAAGCCCGGCCGGCCCCAGCGCCCGGTCGGCGGGAAATAGGTGCCGCCCCAGAACGGCTCGCCGTCCGGCGTCAGGAACATGGTCAGCGGCCAGCCGCCCTGCTGGCCCATCATGTGCAGCGCCCGCATGTAGATGGTGTCGATGTCGGGCCGTTCCTCGCGATCGACCTTGACGTTGACGAAATAGCGGTTCATCAGGTCGGCGATCGCGTCGTTCTCGAAGCTCTCATGCGCCATCACGTGGCACCAGTGGCAGGCGGCATAGCCGATGGAGAGCAGGATGGGCCTGTTCTCCGCCTTCGCGCGCGCCAGCGCCTCCGGCCCCCAGGGGTGCCAGTGGACGGGGTTGTCGGCATGCTGCAGCAGATAGGGGCTGGTCTCTTCGGCGAGGCGGTTCATCGGCGGATCCCGCGCGGAAAGGGGACGGCCAGTGTGCCGTCGCCGTCCGCGCGCGCGCAAGGCGGGCGGCGACCCGGTTCCCGCGTCCCCCCTCACCCCGACCCTCTCCCCGCGGGGGAGAGGGGGAGTCACGCGGCGCCCCCTGCTTACCGTCTCCCCTCCCGCTTGCGGGAGGGGCCGGGGGAGGGCGGGTTATTCGGCGGCGGTGCGGCCGGCTATATCGGATTTCGCCCGGTCGCGCTCGGCCGCCGCGAGCCGTCGCTCCAGGCGCGCGAAGCGCTCGTTCAGGCGCTCCTCCATCTGGTGCATGTCCTGACGCAGCCAGAAGACGAGAGTGAGCGCCAGGACGGTGAGGATGAGCGCCAGAACGACGAGACCGGCGAGTTCTTCCGCCATGCCGTCATCCTATCCGATGCATGGCGACATCTCAACCCTGGCGGGTGCGGGCGGTGAGCTCTGCCACCGTGTTCGCGCTCTCGACCGCGCCGGGGCGGGCGGCGATCGCGGTGTTCCGGATCACCGGGCCGCTGGCCGCCGGCGCGCTCGAACGTCTCACCGGCCTCGCCGCGCCGGCGCCCCGGCGGGCAATGCGGGTGGAAATCCGCGATCCCGATACAAGCGAGATCCTCGACGACGGGCTCGCGCTCCGCTTTCCGGCGCCGGCGAGCTATACCGGCGAGGAGCTGGTCGAGCTCCACCTCCATGGCGGGCGCGCGACGGTCGAGGCGGTGGGGCTCGCGCTCGGGCGCATCGACGGGCTCGCCCCGGCCGGGCCGGGCGACTTCACCCGCCGCGCCTTCCTCGCCGGCAAGCTCGACCTCACGCGGGTCGAGGCGGTCGCCGACCTGATCGACGCCGAGACCGAGGCGCAGCGGCGCCAGGCGATGCGCCAGGCGGGCGGCGCGCTGGCGGCGCTCTACGACGGGTGGCGCGAGGATCTGATCGGCGCGCTCGCCCGCCTCGAAGCGGTCATCGACTTCCCCGACGAGGACCTGCCGCCGGAGACCGGGGCGGCGCTGGCGGCGACCGTGGCCTCCCTCGCCCGCGACGTCGCCCGCCACCTCGCCGACGCGAGGCGCGGCGAGCGGCTGAGGGACGGGGTCGCGGTGGCGGTGCTCGGCCCGCCCAACGTCGGCAAGTCGAGCCTGGTCAACGCGCTCGCCCGGCGCGACGTGGCGATCGTGGCGGCCGAGGCCGGCACCACGCGGGACGCGATCGAGGTCCATCTCGACCTCGGCGGCTACCCCGCGATCCTCACCGACACGGCGGGGCTCCGCGAGGCCGCGGGCGCCGTCGAGGAGGAGGGGATCCGCCGCGCGCTGGCCCGCGCCGGGGACGCCGATCTCAGGCTCGTCATGCTGGACGCGCGCGCGCCGGAGCCCGACGGGACGCTGGCCGGGCTGATCGACGGCGGTGCGCTCGTCGTTCTCAACAAGACCGACCTTTGCGACCGCCCGCCGCCGGCGGAGGTCGCGGGCGCCGCCGCGATTCCCGTCTCGGCGAAGACCGGGGACGGGCTGGACGCGCTGACCGGCCGGCTGCGGGCGGCGGTGGAGGGGTGCGCGGCGGCGGGCGCCTCCCCCGCTCCCACCCGGCTGCGCCACCGGCTCGCGCTCGAAGCCTGCCTCGCCGCGCTGGAGCGCGCGGCGGCCCAGCCGGAAGCCGAGCTCCGCGCCGAGGACCTCCGCGCCGCCGCCGCCGCGCTCGGCCGCCTCACCGGCCGCGTCGGCGTGGAGGACGTGCTCGACGCCATCTTCCGCGATTTCTGTATCGGGAAATAGCCGCCCTTCGATACGGCGCTCGCGCGCCTGCTCAGGGTGAGGGATGGGTTGCGGGCGGTAAAAATCCCCCTCATCCCGAGTAGGCCCGAAGGGCCGTATCGAGGGACGCCCCGTCTCAGCCGTCCCCGCCCTCCCGGTGCCGGCGGTCGAGCCCGTCGAGCACCTCAACCCCGCGCGCCGCATCGCCCCGGGCGGCGCGAACCCGGAACTGCATCTCGGTGTCGTGCTCGGCGAGCGCGCGGACCGAGGGCTTCCGGACGGGCTTGTCGGGGCCGGTGCCGCGCCGGTCAGGCCGCCCTTTCGAGCCGCCTGACCGTTTTCCTGATGGTGGAGCCATTGTCCCGTTCCGCTATTTCGAGCTCGTAATGGGATTGCAGGTTGAGCCAGAACGCGGCGGAGACGCCGAAGGCGCGCTCCAGCCTCAGCGCCGTGTCCGCCGTGACGCCGCGCCGGCCGCGCACGATGTCGCCGATCCGGTTCCGCGGTATGCCGAGCGCCCGGGCGAGCCCGCCGGCGCTGAGCCCGTGCGGCTCCATGAAGTCCTCGCGGAGCGTCGCGCCCGGATGGATGGGTCCGATCATCGGCGGTGGTCCGTTATCTCCAGATGCGGCAAGGTGTCCTTGTGCCCGGGTCTGTTTATAGACCATATTCGGGCCGGAACGGAGGAGCCAGGGCGATCCCGAAGGACATCGACAGTTTCGAGAAGACCCGGGAGACGATGGCGCTGCTCAAGATGCTCGCCCTGGGCAACCGGCAGATCGACGCCGGACGGGTGCAACCCGCGGCGGACGCGATCGCGCGGCTGCGGGAGCGCTGACGGTCTTCCAGGTCGGCCGACCGATGACGCGGTCGGCGACCTGGAGGAAGTCCGAGACTATATCGAGGCCCGCGATTCGCGCGCCCGCGCGGATTTGCTAGGTGCCGGACCGGATCGAAGAGGCTTTCCGGGGCCTCGCCGAACACCCGTACCGCGGGAGCTACCCGAGGGATCTGCTCGACATCGGGATCCGGAAGTATCGGGAGGTCTTCTTCAAGCCGTACCGCATCGTCTACCGGACGGTAGGGGCGACGGTCTACGTGCTCGTCATCGCGGACGGGCGGCGCGACATGCGGTCGTTGCTGCAACGACGGCTGTTGGAGGCATAGGGGCGGCGGGGTGCGGGCGGAGGCAGGAGCACCGAGAACTTAAAAAAGGTTGGAGCAGTACCGGTCGATTCTATAAAATCGGCATAAGTCAAGGCGATTACTGGAGAAACATAATGCACCAAGCATTGAAAGGCATCCAAGAGCAACTCAAAATAGTTATTACCCAGCTACAATCAACCATACCGAATGACGACCCTTTTGCAAACGCACATGACAATTGGACTTTCCCAAATCTTTCTAGGTCAGAGTTAGTCGAAGAAGTCCAGTCAATCGTCACTTTTATAGAAGATCATGAAACAGATGACTTAGGTGAATCGGAGTCACTGATCGCAGATTACATACGACGTCTTGAGTACCTTCACTCACAAACGGTTCCCAATATTTGGGGCAATCCGGGACGCGGAGTTCCAGTATTTAAGTTCACAATGGATGCGTTACGTAAGGCCCTTTCGTCCGTCCTAACCGAAGATACGCACGGAGAGGCATCGAAAAAACTGCGTGAATTACGAAGGCGACTCCGCAGCATGGAAGCTCAACTAAATAGATTGGAGCCTCGCACCGTTCCGCTCACCTCGATGGTGGAGCGAATTGAGCAAGCTTACAATGCAGCTGATCAGCTCCCCACGGACTTGGAGGCACTTACCGAGGCCCGGGAACAAATTGGTAATCTCGTACTAGAAGCGACCCAAGATCAAGTTCGTATCGTGGGTATTCGAGAAGAAATAGATGAGCTCGATACGCAAATAAACGCGAGCGCGGAAACGGCTAGAGTTGTACTTGAACGCTGTGAAACTGCTTACTCTGCAGCGACCAGTGTTGGTTTGGCTGCAGCCTTTAGTGAGCGATCCAAAGCCTTATCGAACTCGATGTGGTTCTGGATTATTGGGCTTCTAGTGGCCCTTGCTTCAGGTAGTTTTTTCGGTGCGACCCAAGTTCGCGCACTGTCAGAGACTCTTGATATTCCGAATGTTTCCGGATGGGTGATTGCAATAAATATCCTTCTGTCGCTCTTGTCGATTGGTGCGCCGGTCTGGTTTGCGTGGCTAGCGACAAAGCAAATCGGCCAACGGTTTCGGCTTGCGGAAGATTATGCCTTTAAGGCTTCAATTTCCCGTGCATACGAGGGTTTCCGACGTGAGGCGGCAAGGTTTGATCAAGATATGGAGGCGAAGTTACTTGCGTCAGCGTTGACCCGTCTGGATGAACTTCCTCTGCGGCTTGTAGAAGCAGATAGTCATGGCAGTCCGTGGCATGAGCTTGCCTCTTCGGATGTCATGAAGAAGGCTATGAATAGTGTTCCGGGCTTCGCTGGACAGGTTAAGGAATTCGCAGCTAGGGCGATAGCTCCAGTTATGGCACCTAGAGAGAGATCTGCATCGCCATCGCCTGTGACGCGAACGGCGGATGAATGAACGACAGTCTTCACGCCGCCGTACGGATCGGCGAGGAGGCCCAATCCGACCGCTGTATCACCGACTACCTCAAGAGCACTATCGCCAAATCCGTGCCCGTCAACGCCGACAATACGGCAAGTTCTTCTGGAGCGACCGCAAGCGGATGAGCCGGAAGCACATGGCGATGATGGGCCATGGCGGGCAACAGGCGCTGATCGACCTCGAAGGCGGCCGGGTCCTGGTCGTATTCGCGATCCGTGGCGACTACGCGCCTTCGTGGACGGTCAGGGCGCTGTTCGACTAGGGCCCGCGAATTTCGCGCTTGCAACGGGACTCTCGAATTACTAAGTAAAGTAGGAAACACTAGGGAACCACCATGCCCCTCATCCGCGTCGCCGACGAGGTCTGGATAGCCGCCGCCCTCCTCCACCGGCGCTATCCCGAGCGCGAGGACTTCACGGTGGGCGAGATCGTCGAGCGCGCCCGCGAGGAGCGGGTCACCGGGCTGGCGGAGGCGCGGCCGGGGGTGCAGAGCCACGCCTATCTCCACTGCGTCGCCAACCGGCCGCCCAACCCCGGGCGCTACCGGATGCTGGTCGAGACCTCGCGCGGGCGGCGGCGGCTGTTCCGGCCGGGCGATCCGTGCCACCCGCTGCGCGCGGCGGGCAAGGACGTGCCCGAGGCGCGCGCGGTGCCGGCGCCCTATCGCGGGCTGATCGACTGGTACCGCCGCGACTATGCCGGCGGGGGCGCGGGCGGCGCGGCCGATCCCGTCCTGGCGCTCCGCGGCGCGGGCGGCGCGGCGGCTGGCGGGGACCCGGACGCCTGGCTCGCGCGGCTGAGGCGGGGCGGGCCGTGAGCCGGATCTTCTGGGACACCCACCCGTTCCTCTATTTGATCTCGGACCGGGGCGCGCGGGGCGACCGGGCGGCGGCGCTCCGCGAATGGATGCTCGGGCGCGGCGATGCGCTCTACACCTCGGCGCTCACCCTGGGCGAGACGCTCGCCTGGGCGGACGCGGCGGGGGGCGGGGCGCTCGCCGGGCGCGCGGAGCACGCGATCCACGCGGCCGCGGCGGTGCTGCCCTTCGACCGCCGCGCGGCGCTCCGCTTCGCCGAAATCCGGCGCGACCCCGCGATCGGGGCGGCGGACGCGGTCCAGCTCGCCTGCGCGGCGGCCGCGGACGTCGACCTGTTCGTCACCGGCGACGACCGGCTGAGCCGGGCCCGCGTGGACGGCATCCAGTTCATCCGCTCGCTGGAGAAGGCGGCCCCGTGACCCGGCGCTAATGTTTCACGTGAAACATAGGTCAACAATGCTGTCCTTTGTTTCACGTGAAACATTGGTCAACCATGCTGACCTATGTTTCACGTGAAACATTAGGCCGTCCCGGCGGGTGACATCGGGGGCCGGGCGTCCTAACTTGCCGGCGATGAAGAGCTGCGACGTCATCGTGGTGGGCGGCGGGCATGCCGGGGCGGAAGCCGCGGCGGCGGCGGCGCGCATGGGCGCCCGCGTGGCCCTGGTCACCCAGCGGCTCGACCGGATCGGCGAGATGTCCTGCAACCCGGCGATCGGCGGGCTCGGCAAGGGGCATCTGGTGCGCGAGGTCGACGCGCTCGACGGGGTCATGGGCCGCGCCATCGACCGCGCCGGGATCCAGTTCCGCGTGCTCAACCGGCGCAAGGGCCCGGCGGTCCGGGGGCCGAGGGCGCAGGCCGACCGGGCGCTCTACCGCCGGGCGCTGCGGGCGCTGCTCGACGCCGCCCCGGGGCTCGACCTGGTCGAGGGCTCGGTGGCGGACATCGCGCGCGGGGCCGACGGACGCGCGGCCGGCGTCGTGACGGAAGACGGAGGGACGATCCCGGGCCGCGCCGTCGTGCTGACCACGGGCACGTTCCTCAGGGGCGTCATCCATATCGGCGAGGAGAGCCGCCCGGCGGGACGGGCGGGGGACGCGCCCTCGATCGCGCTCGCCGAGACGCTGGAGCGCGCGGGCTTCGCGCTCGGCCGGCTCAAGACCGGCACGCCGCCCCGGATCGACGGGCGCACGATCGGCTGGGCCGGCCTCGAACGCCAGCAGGGCGACGACCCGCCAGTGCCGTTCTCGACCATGACGGGGCGGATTATCACGCCGCAGATCGACTGCCACGTCACCTGGACCAACCCGGCGGTCCACGACGAGATCCGCGCCAACCTGCACCGCTCGCCGATCCATTCCGGGCGGATCGCGGGGCGGGGGCCGCGCTACTGCCCGTCGATCGAGGACAAGGCGGTGCGCTTCCCCGACCGCGAGCGCCACCAGATCTTCCTCGAGCCGGAGGGGCTCGACGACGACACGGTCTATCCCAACGGCATCTCGACCTCGCTCCCGGCCGAGGTGCAGGAGCGCTTCGTGCGCGCGATCCCGGGGCTGGAGCGGTGCCGGATCCTGCGCCCGGGCTACGCGGTGGAGTACGACTTCATCGACCCGCGCGAGCTCGAGCCGACGCTGGAGACCCGCCGCATCCCCGGGCTGTTCCACGCCGGCCAGATCAACGGCACCACGGGCTACGAGGAGGCCGCGGCGCAGGGGCTCATCGCCGGGATCAACGCGGCGCTCCTGGCCGGCGGCGGGGAGGGGCGGTTCGTGCCCGACCGGGCGGACGGCTATATCGGGGTGATGATCGACGATCTCGTCACCCAGGGCGCGCCCGAGCCCTACCGCATGTTCACCTCGCGCGCGGAATACCGCCTCCTGCTGCGGGCCGACAACGCCGACCGGCGCCTGACGCCCCGGGGGATCGCGCTCGGCTGCGTCGGCGCGGACCGGGCCCGGGCGTTCGAAGCCAAGGCGCGGCGGATCGCCGACGCGCGGACGCTGGTCGACTCTCTCGAAGCCTCGCCGTCCGAGCTCGCCCGGCACGGCATCCGGGTGGCCCAGGACGGCGAGCGGCGGACCGCGGCGCGGCTCCTCGGCTACCCCGATATCGATGTCGCCCGGCTCGCCGCCGTCTGGCCCGAGCTCGCCCGGATCGCGCCCGACGCCGCCGAGCAGGTCGGGATCGAGTGCCGCTATGCCGGCTATCTCGACCGCCAGCAGGCCGATATCGAGATGTTCCGGCGCGACGAGCGGCTGGCGCTCCCTACCGCGCTCGACTACGCCGCGATCGGCGGGCTGTCCGGCGAGGCGGTCGAGAAGCTCGACCGCGCGCGGCCCGGCACGATCGGCCAGGCGGCGCGCATCCCAGGCATCACCCCGGCCGCGGTCACCGCGCTGCTGCGCCATGTCCGGCGAGCCCCCGCTCACGCCTGAGGCCTGCGCGGCCGCGCTTAATGTTTCACGTGAAACATTGGCGCGGCTCGAAACCTATGTCGAATTGCTGATCCGCTGGCAGCGGCGGCGCAACCTGATCGGGCGCGGCACGGTCTCCGACGTCTGGCGGCGCCACATCCTCGATTCGGGCCAGCTCACCGCCCATCTGCCGGGGGGAACCCGGCGCATCGTCGATCTCGGCTCGGGCGCCGGGCTGCCCGGGCTGGTGCTGGCGATCCTGACCGGGGCGGAGACGGCGCTGGTGGAATCGGACGCCGCCAAGGCCGCCTTCCTGACGGAGGCCGTCCGCGTGACCGGGGCGCCCTGCGAGGTCCGGCGCCGGCGCATCGAGGACCTCGAGCCCTGGCCGGTCGACGCCGTGACCGCCCGCGCGCTCGCCCCGCTCGACCGCCTGCTCGCCTACGCCGCCCCGTTCGCCGCGCTCCGCCCCGACGATCCGCCGGTCTGCCTGTTCCCCAAGGGCGCGCGCTGGCGCGAGGAATTGACCCAGGCGGCCGGGGCGTGGCATATCTCGGCCCGCGACGCGCCGAGCGCGACCGAGCCCGCGGCGCGGATCCTCATCGTCGAGCGCTTCGCCGGGACCGATCGCACCGCATGACAGGCGACAGCACGACCCCCGGACGGGCCAGCATCGTCGCGGTCGCCAACCAGAAGGGCGGCGTCGGCAAGACCACCACCGCGATCAACCTCGCCGCCGCGCTCGCCGCGGTCAGGAAGCGGGTGCTGGTGATCGACCTCGACCCGCAGGGCAACGCCTCCACCGGGCTGGGCGTCGCCCGCGCCGACCGGGCGGCGGGGAGCTACGACGTGCTCGCCGGACGCGCGGGCATCGCCGACGTCGCGCGCGAGACCGAGATCCCGGGGCTCCGGATCGTCCCCGCGACCGAGGACCTCTCGGGCGCCGAGATCGAGCTCGCCGCGGCGCACCGGCGGGCCTGGCGCCTGCGCGACGCGCTGACCGGGACGGTCGCCGCCGACTACGACTACGTCTTCATCGACTGCCCGCCGGCGCTCGGGCTGCTCACCCTCAACGCGCTCGCCGCCGCCGGCCGCGTCCTGGTGCCGCTGCAATGCGAGTTCCTGGCGCTCGAGGGGCTGAGCCAGCTGGTCCGCACCGTCGAGCGGGTGCGGGCCAACTACAATCGTGAGTTGCAGATACAGGGCATCGTCCTTACCATGTACGACACGCGCAACCGGCTGAGCGCGCTGGTCGCGGACGACGTGCGCGGCTTCTTCCGCGGCAAGGTCTACGACACCGTGATCCCGCGCAACGTCCGGGTGTCGGAGGCGCCGTCGCACGGCAAGCCGGTGCTGCTCTACGACCACCGCTGCTCGGGCGCGCGCGCCTACATGCACCTCGCGGGCGAGATCCTGCGGCGCGAACGGGGAGCCACCGCATGACCGAAGACCCGAAATCGAAGCTCGGCCGCGGGCTCGAGGCGCTGTTCGAGGAGAGCGCGCGGCCGGCGCCGCAGGGAGCGGGGCCGGGGGCGGGGCGCGCGCCCCTCGCCGGCGGAGGCTCCGCCGTGCTCCCGGTCTCCGATCTCGCGCCGGGCCCGTTCCAGCCGCGCGAGACCTTCGACGACGGGGCGATGGCGGCGCTGATCGACTCCATCGGGGAGCGCGGCGTCATCCAGCCGCTGATCGTCCGCACCGACCCCGGGGGGGAGGGGCGCTACCAGATCGTCGCCGGCGAGCGCCGCTGGCGCGCGGCGCAGGCGGCCGGGCTGCACGAGGTGCCGGTCCTCGTCCAGGAACTCTCCGACGCGGCCGCGCTCGAGGTCGCGCTGATCGAGAACATCCAGCGCCAGGACCTCACCCCGGTCGAGGAGGCCGAGGGCTACCGCCGGCTCACCGAGGAGTTCGACCGCACCCAGGACGAGCTCTCGCGCGCGCTCGGCAAGAGCCGGAGCCACATCGCCAACGCGCTCCGCCTGCTCCACCTGCCGGACGCGGTCAAGCTGCTGCTGAACGGCGGCGCGATCTCGGCCGGGCACGGCCGCGCGCTGCTCAACGCGCCGGACCCGACGGCGGTCGCGATGGAGATCGTGCGCCGCAACCTCACCGTGCGCGAGACCGAACGGCTGATCGCCGGCGAGACCGGGACCGGGCAACGCCGCGGCCCGCGCCCGAGGACCGCGAAATCGGACGACATCCTGGAGATCGAGCGCCGGCTCTACCGCATGCTCGGCGTCAGGATAACCATCACCCCGCGCGGCGGCGAAGCCGGCGACCTCACGGTCCGCTACACCACGCTGGAACAGTTCGACGACCTGTTGGCGCGGCTGTCCAAGGGGGTGTACTACGACGAGAACAAGGGGCCGTCGCCGGAGGAATGAGGGGGGCGGGAGGCGCGGTTGCAGCGTGTAGCGCTACAGGTTACGAACACCGATGAAGAACCGGAACGCCCCGCGCGCGAAACCGATGCCGAACCCGCCCCATCTGGGCGAGCTGGTCCGCGAGAGCATGGACGAGGCCGGCTGGACCGTGACCGAGACGGCGGCGGAGGGCGGGCAAAGGATCGGGCACGGCGGTGAAGACGAAAACGGCGCCAGCATTCGTTCGACTCATCGAGCGCCTGCGCGAAACCGGAGGCCTCAAGGATACCGACATCGCGAATTTCGCCGGGGTTTCCGCGGCGACCGTCTCGCGCTGGACGACCGGCTGCGAGGCGCCGCGCCCGAAAACGCAACTCTTCGTGTCGGACCTCGCCTTTGTCGCGACGCGTCTCGGGGAGTATTATCACCCCGGCGAAATCCGGGCCTGGCTCTATGCACGGCATCCACAACTCGACAGCGAACGCGTCGTTGACCTGATCCATGACGACCGCGCCGAGGACGTGCTTGCGATCATTGATCGGCTGGACGCGGACGCCTATCTCTGAAGGCGTCGGCCGGCGGTCCTTGGCGCGTGGAAACCATCGTTGGGTGGAGCGCGGGACTCAGCCTCCCGCCGTGCTTGCGAGGGTAGGAAGGAGAGGATAGCTTGCTTTCCTACGCAGGTCCCCGGTGCGGACGGCACCCGCTGCTCGTGCCCTGAACCAAAGACCAATGCCAGCGCGGTGATCAGACGGTGATCGGGCCAGACGAATTTCTGTTGGAGGACGTACGCTGCTTTCGCGGTGAGCAACGCGCTCGCCTGCGGCCCATCACCTTACTCGTTGGCGAGAACAGTACCGGAAAGACGACGTTTCTCGGGTGTTTCAGCGTACTCCACCGACTCGTTACGGAAGGTTGGATTATCTCTGGCCGTCTGGACTTCAACCGAGAACCGTTCTCGATGGGCTCGTTCCGCGATATCGTGCGGTCACAACGCGGTCGGCTCGGACGGATCGACGAATTCACTCTTGGTTTCTCAATTGGCCGCGGTACCCGCGCCGCGCCAATATTCATACGGGTCGGCTTCTCCGAGGGCGGCGCCCAACCCATTTTGTCCTGGGCGCATGTAGAGTTTGATGAACACTGGTTTTCTCTGCGACGCGCGACGGACCCAAAACGAACGATTTTTAAGACGGCTGAATTCGAGACTGAAATCGACCATGTGTTCGATGAAAATTGGATCTTCCGGTTGGACTATCTCAGCCGCGGGCGGGACGGAAACCCGGACGCGTCGGCAAACACTAATCGCGTCATGGACTACCTTGATCAGTTATTAACATCCGATATCGGAGCGGCGGAAAGGGGGCGCTATTTCACTTTCTGGATGAATGAGTTTCCTCGACCGATACCTATTGCTCCACTTCGCTCAAAACCTAAACGTACCTATGATCCGATTCGGGAAACAGTGTCTCCAGAAGGCGAGCATATTCCTATGCTACTGATGCGACTGGACCGAACAGACGAGGGTCGGTGGAACCAACTGCACAACGATCTTGTGGCTTTCGGTAAGGATTCCGGCATGTTTTCCGATATTGCCGTCAAGCGTCACGGCCGGCAGATGAGCGACCCCTTCCAGCTACAGGTCAAGGCTCGCGCCGGCTCGCGCACGAACATCATGGACGTAGGGTATGGTGTTAGCCAGAGCCTGCCAATCCTCGTCGACGTGCGCAGTCACAAGAACGGATTTTTCTTGCTGCAACAGCCTGAGGTGCATCTGCACCCGCGCGCGCAAGCCGAACTGGCTTCCTTGTTTGTCGCGTCCTACAAGAAGAACAAAAACTACTTCATGATCGAGACCCACAGCGATTACATCATCGATCGCATTCGGATCCTCGCGAAGAAGCGGGTCATCGATCCCGATGACGTGTCGATCCTGTATTTCGCGCCCGAGCGCAACGCCGTCAGGATTCACAATATTAGCCTCGACCATAACGGCGATCTTGAGGGCGTGCCTGACGGCTACCGTGATTTTTTTATCAGGGAATCGGACCGGCTGCTCGGTTTTTCGGATTGAGTTCTCTCCTTCATGTGCATCATCATTGACGCCAACGCTCTCGGGAAGTTTCTGGCCGACCCGCCGGACGACGACGCAGCGCCGGTTCAGGCCTGGTTGCTGAAGCGGAAAGGCATGCTGGTCTACTCGACCGGCGGGAAATTCGCCCGCGAGATCGTCGGAAAAGCACGGCAGAGGTTGCTGGACTACGTTCGGGCGGGCCTGGCGGTCGAGGAAATCAGGCGGGAAAGGCTGCTTGAAGAGGAGCAGGGGCTGGCGGACGACATAAAATCCGACGACCCTCACGTGTTGGCGCTGGCCCGCGTGAGCGGCGCACGGCTCTTGTACACGGACGATGGCGACCTCATCGCTGACTTCAAGGCCAAACGGTTCATCGATCGACCGCGGGGCAAGGTGTATTCGAGCGCGGCCAACCGAACCCTGCTGAGCAGAACAAAATGCGTCTTGAACCCGCCATGACCCGCCTCGACCCCATCCACCCGGGCGAAGTCCTCAAGCACGACTTCATGGAGCCGTTCGGCCTTTCCGCCACCGCGCTTGCGGGCGCGATCGGGGTGACTCCGGCGCGGATCAGCGAGATCGTGCGCGGGCGGCGCGGGATCACGGCGGAGACCGCGCTGCGGCTGGCGCGCTATTTCGGCACCGATGCGCGGAGCTGGATGAACCTTCAGGACCGCTACGAGCTCGCGGTCGCCGAGCGGGAGCAGGGCGCCGCGCTCAGTGCGGCGCAGGCGCGACGTTCCACAAGCTGGCGAACCGCAAGGCCTACTCCTGTTTGCACAGTGGCGACCATGTGTGCCCGTCGCCAGCACGGTCTTTCAGGATAGCCGGACCAGCCTGCAAATCTGGTTCCATGCGATCTTCCTGTTCGTGACCACGCGGCACGGGGTGAGAACGCGATGTTCGATCTGCTGATTGGGGCCGTCTGACCAGCGCGGCGATGGCAGTGGCGAAGTGAGCCGCGTCCACCGCCTCGACCCCTTCCACCTCGGACTGGGCTGTGAAGGTCCTCTAAGCGATTGTTTTCTAGTGCTTCTTTGAGCGACAGGGGATCTGACGTCTCGCTCCTCTGATTCGGCATTTGCGGTTGCCATCTTAACATGTGTATCGTATGTGCCGCATTATGGAGTGAACCTGGGTGGACCAAACAGAGACCAAGATCCACGCTGCGTTCAGCGAGGACCAAGTTGAACGGCTGACTGGCATCTCTAAGAGACAGCTCCGGTATTGGGATCGGACGGACTTTTTCAAGCCACAGTTCGCCGAAGAAAATAGACGTGTAGCCTTTAGTAGAGTCTATTCATTCATGGACGTAGTTTCTCTGCGCGTTCTTAACGTCCTAAGGAACCAATACAGCGTACCCCTGCAACATCTCCGCCGAGTCGCCGAAGCACTTCCCCAAATGTCCGAAGCGAAGTGGGGCTCTACTCAGCTTTTTGTGTTTGATCGAAGGGTCGTATTTGCTGAGCCCGGGACGGCAGTTTATTGGGAAATCGTGAGCAAGCAGTATGTTATCCCCATTGCACTTCAGAACGTTGTCACAGACACGCAACGCGATATCGAAGCACTAAAGGAACGAAATGAAAATACAGTTGGCAGGATAACGAGAGCCCGGAACGTCTGTCACAATGCTTGGGTGATAGCAGGCACAAGAATACCAGTAGCCGCCATACAAAGATTTTCCAGTGCGGGTTATTCAGTTCAAGAAATAAAAGAAGAATATCCGAGCCTGACCGACGCAGATATTGAATCTGCTATTCAGCATAAGGGCGATGGTATCGCCGCGTGATATCTCCAGTGCCGGGGTTAAAGGTCTTCCTTGATGAAGGTGTGCCGGTATCTGTAGGACATTGCTTTGCAGAGCATGGACACACAGTAATTTATTTCAAAGACGCGGCCGTGCCTGGGTCTCCCGACCCCTTGGTCGCCACGGTGGCAACAACAAATGATGCGGTCTTGGTTGCCATTGATGGCGACATGAGGAGGATCGCCCAAGAACGGGGAATTGGCCAGAACCGCTATAAGAGGCTGAGTTTAATCAAGTTGTCTTGTCCAGAAACAGAGGCAGTAGACCGGCTCAAACAAGCGATGTCTCTCATCGAGCATGAATGGTCATTGGAAAAAGACCCTTCAAAACGAAGAATATTTATAGAAATCGGAAAGACGTACATTCGAACGGTCAGGTAACTGTGTCAAGGGGATAATCCTGTTTTCTTTTGTTGTTGTACGGCGATACACGAAAAACTCGCGGATGATCGGCCTGCGCCGACCATGACGGTGGGGGTGTAGACCCAGCCCCCCCCTCACGCCCTCCGCAGGCGCCCGCCGTACATCATGCGGCCGTAGAAGTTGAACCATTTGCGCGCCTCGTCGTCGTCGAACGGGTAGTCGGCGCCGAGCTGGCGCGCGGTCGCGAGGCCGGTGACGAAGCAGGTTTCCTGCGCGTTGATCAGCGTGTGGGCGCCGCAATGCCAGCTCCGGCGCCTGCCCTGGACGAAGCGGAACAGGTGGACCAGCAGCGCCACGTGGCGCACGTCGTGGACGATGTGCTGGAACCAGTGCCGCATGACGACCTTGGCCTCGTCGATCGGCGTCACCGGGTTGTAGGTCACCAGGCACGGCCGGTCCGAGCCCTTCGCCCAAGGCTGCTGGTTGTGCATGATGTAGGTGATCTCGTAATTGTCGGGCCGGGCGCCGTACTGCTCGATGTGGTTGGAGCGCGTCTCCAGCGCCTGCACCTCGTTCTTGGGCAGCACCGACTCGTCGGAATGGACGATTGTGTGGTTGTGGAGCTCGCTCTCGTAGCGGATCGAGGACAGCAGCCAGGCCTCCAGCCGGGTCGGCTCGTCCAGCATCATCAGCGTCTGGTTCGCGTTGCAGGCGAAGACCGCGTCGTCGAAGGTCTCGGTCCCGCCGTCCTCGTCCTCCACGACGACCGCGTCGGCGCGCCGGTAGACCTTCCGCACCGGGCGCGAGAGATGGATCTTCTCCCGGAAGCCCGCCGACAGCGCCTCGTAGATGCGCCGCGTGCCGCCGCCCCAGGTCCGCATCGGGGTCGCGGTCTCGATGTCGAAGAACTCGAGATAGCGCGCGAACAGCGACGCCGGCATGTCGAACACGTTGGTCGCCATCAGGAAGTTGACGAACATCGGCTTCAGGATCTTGTAGCGGAAATCGCCCGAGAACCGGCCGAGGTTGAGCACCGTCCCCATGCTGACATAGTTGTACGGGTTGAGCGCGTTGAGGAGCCTGGACCGCGTCCGGTTGAGCCGGCCGAACCGCTTCAGCCGCGCCAGCGTCTTCTGGAACTTCTCGATCTCCGGCTGCAACTGCCGCCTGATGTCGGAGTCGTAATCGTGCGCGTAGATCCCGCCGCGATAGCGCACGCTGTAATCGAACCTGGTGTCGACGAGCTCGATGCCGTGGCGCCGCATCAGCAGCAGGATGTGGTGGTAGACCGAGGGGATGCAGGCGGTGACCGAAATGTCGAACGGGATCGAGCTGCCGTCGGCCTGGGGCATGTCGGCGGTCACTGCGTTGCCGCCGATCCGGTCCGCCGCCTCGAAGATGCGGAAATCGAACCGGTCGGGGTGCCGGCTCAGCGCCCAGGCGCAGCCCAGCCCCGACACGCCCGCGCCGATAATCGCCACCCGCCTCGGCATCGCCCCGCTTCCCCGCCCGGGAGGTCCCCCCTCACCCCGACCCTCTCCCCGGCGGGGAGAGGGGGATTCGCGCCGCGCCGCTCCCGCCTTACCGTCTCCCCTCCCGCTTGCGGGTGGGGCCGGGGGAGGGCCTTGCCGCGACCCGGTCCATTTTACCACCGCCCCCGCCGGCCGGCGGGAATCGCCCGGCCGGCAAGCGGGTTCCGATTCGGGGCGGCGGGGGATAGGTTGCGACGCGGGCCGAGATGACGACCGACCGATACGAGCACGATGCCGCGCCCGCGCTCCATCCGTTCCCGGAGGGCTGGTACTTCGTCGCCGGCCGCGCGGCGCTGGAACGGCAAACGCTCATCGGGAAGGCCTGGCTGGGCGCAAGGATCGTCGCCTGGAGCGACCCCGGCGGCGCGGTCTGCGTCGCCCGGGCGGTCTGCCCCCATCTGGGCGCCGATCTCGGGCCCGAGGCCGGCGGCCGGGTGCGCGACGGCCGCCTCGTCTGCCCGTTCCACGGCTACGAGTACGACGCGGCCGGCCGGTGCGTCGCCACGCCTTACGCGCCGCCGCCGGAGGCCGCCCGGCTGACGCGGTACGAGACGCGGGAGTTCGAGGGGCTCGTCTTCGCCTGGCACGGCACCGGCGGGCGGGCGCCGCAATGGGAGCTCCCGGCGCCGGAGGGCGGCGCGGCGGACTGGAGCGCTCCCGAGTTCTGGAGCGTCCGGTTCCGGGGCCACCCCCAGGAAACCACGGAGAACTCGGTGGACCTCGCGCATCTCCGCCACGTGCACGGCTACGACGCGGTGAGCGGGGTGGGCCCGGTGGAGGTCGAGGGCGCCCGGCTGACGAGCCGCTTCGACTTCAAGCGGACCCAGAAGATCGCCGGGGTCCGGGTCTTCGCCTGGGACGTCTCCGCCGTCACCCACGTGCACGGGCTCGGCTATTCGCTGGTCGAGGTCCGCGAGCATTCGATCGGCATGGACACGCGCCTCTGGGTGCTGGCGACCCCGGTCGACGGCGAGCGCGTCGAGCTCACGCTGGTAAGCCGGATCCGGCGGATGGAGAGGCCCCGGCGTCCCGTCGTCGGGATGCGCTTCCTCCCTCCCGGGCTGCGCACCCGGCTGATGAACCGGATCGTCATCGCCGCCCAGGGGAGGGACGTGATGCAGGACGTCGCCATCTGGGGCCGGAAACGCTACCGCCCGCGCCCGTTCCTCTGCCGGTCGGACGGCGAGATCGGGACCTACCGGCGCTATTGCGAGCAATTCTATCCGGACGGCCGGGTCCGCCGCCCCGCCGGCGTCGAGCCCGCCCCGGGAGAATGAGGTGACGACTCGCGCAAGTCGGGGTAGAGTCCGCGCCCACCGGGGGGATGGGGCACGCTTGCCGGCCGGCGCGCGGCACCCCGTCCCGATTGCTGGAGGGTGCCTGCTCCGTCCCGCGTGACGGTTGATTTTGCAGGGAAACCGATGCCGGATTCGACCGCGACGGCGCAACAGCTGAGCCTGCCCGAGGAGCTCGTTCTGATGCTCCTCAACGAGCAGAACGGCTATTTCCACCAGGTTCCCGGCTGGGATCTGAACTGCGCCGTCACCGGCGCGGTGCTGGCGGAGCTCTCGCTGCTCGGGCGCATCGACACGGACCTCGATTCGCTGATCCTGGTCGACGCGGCGGAGACCGGCGATCCCGTGCTCGACCCGGTTCTCGCGCAGATCGCCGACGAACCGGCCCAGCGGGACGCGGTCTACTGGATCGAGCGCCTCGCCGGCCGGGCGGAGGGGATCATCGACCAGACGCTCGACCGGCTGGTCGGGCTGGGAATCCTGGAGCATCACGACGGCGATTTCTGGACCCTGGCGACCGCGAGATGGTACGAGGAGCTGTCCGGCACCTCCCAGGAGGGCACCGTCGGCCAGCTCGTCAAGACGCGCGTCGTCAAGGCGCTGTTCGCCGACGAGATCCCCGACCCGAGGGACATCATCGTCATCTGCCTGGTCAATGCGTGCGACGTCTTCCGCGTCATGTTCGAGCTCGACGAGGAGACCGAGGAGCGCATCGATTCCATCTGCCGGATGGATTTGATCGGCCGTTCGATCGCCGCCGCGGTCGAGCACAATATCGCCAGCCCGATGCTCAGGCGGTCCACGCTGCTCAAGACAATACCCGTCGTCGCCCTGCGCCGGGTGCTGTTCAGCCGGCATGTGCGGAGCGGGAACGTGCCGGCGCTGTTCGCCGACCTGACCAAGGAATACGGCCCGGTGTTCCAGATCCGTCCGCCGTTCGCCAGGCCGATGACATTCCTCTCCGGGCCGGAGGCGAACCGCTGGGTCCACCGGCACGGGCGGCTGCACCTGAAGGCCGGGAACTATTTCGCCGAATTCGAGAAGGTCTACGGCGCGCACGGGGTGTTGCCGTCGCTCGACGGCGCCGATCACTTCCGGCTTCGCAAGGCCATGGGGCCGGCCTATTCGCGGGCCAGGCTGTCGGGCCATCTCGAAGAGGTCTACCGGCGCGCGCGCGAGTACATGGCGGGCTGGACGGTCGGCGGGACGTTCCCCGTGCGGTCGTGCCGGAAGCTGATCAACGCGCAGCTCTCGCCGATCTCCCTCAGCGTCGAATCGCAGGACATCATCGACGATCTGATGGACTTCAAGGAGCGGGCGCTGACCACCCATATCGTCAACGCCCTGCCGAGGTTCATGCTGAACACGCCCGGGATGAAGCGCCGGGGGAAGGCCGTCGACACGCTGCTGGAACGGATCCAGAGCGTGCATACGCCGGCCCAGCGCGCCGGGTGCCCGCGCGACCTGGCGGACGACTGGCTGAGCCTGCATGCCAGCGATCCGCAGCTGGTGCCCGAGGCGAATTTGCGTTTCGCCCTGTCGGCGGCGCTGGTCGCCAGCGTCTATCTCGGCGACGCGCTGAGCTTCGCGGTCTACGCCATGGCCTCCCGGCCCGAGCTGCACCGGAGAATCCGGGCCGAGGCCGACGCGCTGTTCGCCGACGGCGATCCGGACGGGGACGACTTCGACCAGACCTCGATGGAGGTCACGCACCGCTTCCTGATGGAGTGCCTCCGGATGTACCCCATCGTCCCGATGTCGATGCGGGACGTGATGAATTCCTTCGTTCTCGAGGGCTACGAAATCCCGGTCGGATCGCGGGTCTTCATCGCCCAGACGGCCTCGCACTACATGGACGACCTTTTCCCGGACCCGTTCTCGTTCGACATCGACCGCTATTTGCCGCCGCGCGACGAGCACCGCAGCGCCGGCTACGCGCCCTACGGGCTCGGCACGCACCGGTGTCTCGGCTCACGCTGGATGGATTTGCAGCTCGCCGTCAACGTGCTGATGATCGCGCATTACTTCACCCTCGAGGTGACGCCCGCGCGCTACGCCGAAGCGCTCCCGTTCAGCCCGCTTCCGTCGATGAAGCCGACCGAAAAGCTGAAGTTCCGCGTGGCCGAGCAGGCGCGCGAGCTGGCCGTCTGAGGCTACGCCGCCCCGGTTCCATCTGAAACGGACAGGCTTCAGCGGGCCCGTTTCAGCGCCGTCCGGGTGAAGTCGCCGAGGTCGAGGTCGGTGCCGAACTCGTAGTCCTTCCAGTTCAGCACGGTGCTCTTTCCGGTGAGGTGGTTGGTCATCGATATCCTGCCGGCCCGCCAGAAGCGGTCGAGATATTTGTTGTAGTCCTCGACGACCATCGTCTTGAGATGCGTGTTGCGGCGGTCGAAATACTGGATCCGGATGTTGCGCAGCTCGTCCCGGTCGAGCCAGACGAGCTGCCGGGAATAGCCCGAATCCTTGTTCTTCGGGACGCGCTCCAGGACGAAGCAGCGGAGCTTGCCGCAGTCCTCCTCGCGCAGGAACCGGTGGGTGTATTTCTCGACCTCGACGGCGCCCATGTCCTCGTACGAGAACTCGCTGCCCATGAAGGAGCCCGACTGTTTCGACGAGCTGATCCGCTTGACCCGCTTGAGCGCCGGAAGATAGAGCCACTGGTCGTCCGGCCCGGTCTTGTGGGCGTGGACGAGAAACCCGGTTCCCTTGACGTTGCGCGGGCGGTCGAAGACGAAGACGGTCCGGTCGCCGTCGTTCTCGACCTCGATGACCCTGAGGCGGAGCTCGCGCTTGCTCTCCTGCCCCCGCTTGTTGCGCAGCGTCATCGTCAGGTTGGCGGTGAAGTTGCCGAAACCCTTGTCGTTCTGGCGGGCCTCGGTCGCGATCCTGAGCCCGCGCTCCTCGGCGCTCTCCGCCGCGCGGGCGGCGGGCGGCCCGGCCGCCAGGGCGAGAATGGCGAGACAGGCGCCGGAAAGCGCCAGCGCCGTGCGGGGGTGAGACATGCGGGTCACCGTTTCCTCCTGTCTTGGGCCGCCGGATCTACTCGATCGTGCGGCGCAGCCGTTCCCTGATCTGCGCGGTGGTTTCCCTGGTTCCGTCCAGCGCCATCAGCAACGGCGGCAGGAACAGGTAATCCGCCAGCAGGGCAATGATAACCGTCATCCCCACGAGCAGGCCCAGCGCCTGATTGGTTATCATCCCCGAGGCGCCGAAAACCAGGAACCCCAGGGCGAACACGACCGTCGTCGCCAACAGCGCCTTGCCCACGGAGCCGAAGGTGGATTGAACCGATTCCGACGGCAACAGCCCGTTCTTCCTGGCCGCCACGTATTTGGTCATGAAGTGGATCGTGTCGTCGACGATGATGCCGAACGCGATCGCGGTGACGACCGCCGCCGCGTTTCCGACCTCTCCCACCGCGTACCCCCACAGCCCCAGCGCCATGGCGGCCGGCACGAAGTTCGGAATCAGGCTGATCAGGCCGAGACGCAGGCTTCTGAAGACGAAGAGCAGCAGCAGGGAAACGATGCCCATCGCCACGACGGTGCCGGTCAGCATGCCGTGTATGTTCTTCTGGATCGAATGCGCGCCGACCACCGCGACGCCGGTCGCCCGGGTCGCCAGACCGGGGGCGTTCCGGCGCAACCAGTCATAAGCTCGATCGTCGAGCTCGATCTTCTCGTCGGTGGACAGGCTCTTGAGCACCACCGTCATCCGCGTCGCGGAGCGTCCGACATCGATGAGGTTGTTCAGGTCGCGGCCGGTCGGCAGCGAGAATTCGTAGAGCAGCAGATACTGCGCGGCGAGATCGGAGTCGTCGGGGAGCCTGTAGAACGCCGGGTCGTCGCCGTGCAGGTTCTTGTTCAGGCGCTTCATGATGTCGGAGATGGCGAAGACGTGGGCGACTTCCGGCTGCGCCCGGCACCACTCGGCGAACGCATCGACCCGGCCGAGATATTCGACATCGGTGACGCCGCCCTCCCGCCCGGAGTCGAGCGAGTACTCGTAGGTTTCCACGCCGGTGAAGTTCTTGCTTATGAAATCGGTGGACCGGCGGAACTCGTAACTCTCGTCGAGCAGTTCCAGCCAGTTCTCCTTGAGCTCGATCCGGGAGATTCCGGCGACCAGCACGACGGTCGCCGCCGCGAAGGACCACAGCAGGGTCGTGCGATGGGAAACCACGAACCGCCCCAGAAGATCGAACAGGTCCGATTTGCCGGGCGCCGCGGGCCGGGCGCGCATCGGCATGACGGACAGGAATACCGGCAGCAGCGTCACCGAGAAAACGAAGGCGCACATCGAGCCCATCGCCACCATGTTGCCCATGACCTGAAACGGCGGCATTCCCGAGAAATTCAGGCTCAGGAAACCGATCGCGGTGGTGACCGACGTCAGGAAGACGGGCCAGGTGTTGATCTGAAGGGAATGGCCGGCCGCCTGTCTCCGGTCCATCCCCTGCCGCAGACCGGCCCCCATCCCCTCGATGATGTGCACCGAATGCGCGACGGTGACCGCCATCAGGACGAACAGCGCCGCGCCGCTCTCGCCGAAAAGCCTCATGCCGGTCCAGCCGAGGAGACCCAGCGCCGTCAGCATGACGACGACGATCATGACCAGAATCGCGACGGTGCCCCAGATCGAGCGCAGCAGGACCAGGGCGAGGAGCAGCATGATCCCCAGCGCGGCGGGCGCGAGGATGCCCATCTCGTTGTCGATCGCGTCGCGCATGGCGCGGTTGAGGGCGATTTCCCCGGTCATGTGGTACTCGATGGCCGCATGCTGCCGCCGCGCGTCGGCGAGGGCGCCGTAGAGAAAGTCGGTAACCTCCAGCTTGCCGAGCTGCCGGGTTTGCCGGTCTTCGGGAAGCGCGACGCTGACGACCAGCCCGGCGACGCGGCCGTCGCGGGAAACGAAGCGCCCGGCGACCTCCTGGGTGGAGAGCGCGATCCTCCTGACCCGTTCTATATCCGTGTCGCTCAGGGAAGCGGCGTCGCCGATCAACGGCCCGACGACGAGCTCGTCCTCGCGGCCTTCGCTGTGCGAGTAGTTGGCGATCGAATCGACCCGCGTCACATAGGGCGTCTGCCAGAGGCGCTCGGTCAGCTCCTCGATGGCGATCAGCGTTTCCCGCGTGAAAACGGTGCCCTTCTTCGGCGCGACCGCGACAAGCGCGGCGTCGGAGAGGGCGTAGGTGTCTTCCAGCCGGTCGAGCGCGACGATGTACGGGTCGTCCTTGCCGAAATGGTTGCGGACGTCGACATCGACCTCGACGATGCGGCCGGCGCCGGCGGCGAGCGCGGCGATGAAGAGCACGGAAATCAGCGCGGTCAGCCACCGGCGGCCCATGACCAGCGCAATGCATTTTTCCAAATTCATTTCGATATGCCGGCTTGTGAGCAAATACGAGCATATCACCCGCCGCCCCCTGTCGGCACCGCCGATTCAGTCCCGCCCGCGCGCCTCCCGGGCGATTCCGAGCAGCGCCTCGGCGCACAGCGCGTCGGGCATCGCGCCGGTCCGCTTGCACGCCGCCTCGGCGTCGACCAGCCGTTCGAGCGCCTCGCCCGCCGCCGCCGCGCTCCACAGCCGGAGCGCCTCGCGGAAGGCGGACGCGCGCTTGAAGAACACCGGCGGGCGGAGCGCCTTCACCGCCGCGTCCGGGGCGGCGCCGGCCTCGATCCTCGCCGCGGTCAGCTGCAGCCGTGCGAAATGGCGCTGGGCCGCGCGCAGGATCGAGACCGCGTGCACGCCCTCGTCGGCCAGGACGTCGAGCCCGGCGATCGCCGCCTTGGTGCGCCCCGCGGCCGCCGCGTCGCACAGCTCGTCGAGGGTGAGGCCGGACTGCGCTCCGCACGAGGCGGCGGCGTCCTCCAGCGTCAGCGATCCGCTGTCGCCGGCATAGAGCACCAGCTTCTCGAGCTCGGAACGGGTGATCTTGCGATCCTCGCCGAGGCGTCCGGCGAGGAAGGCCATCGCGTCGGGCGTGACCGAGATTCCGGCCTCGTGGAAGGTCTGGCGGATCAGGCGGGAGACCGCCGCCTCGTCGTCGGCGTAGCAGGCGATCGCCGCGGCGTCCGGCGCGCCCTCGAACAGCTTGCGGAGCTTCGAGCGCGGGCCGAGCTCGCCCGCCTCGACGATGGCGAGCGCCGCCGCGTGCTCGCTCTCCAGCAGGATGCGGCAGGGCTCGGCGCACGCATCGGTGGCGGCCTCGAGCCGGACCAGGCGGGTCTCGCCGGTGAGCGAGAGCTGGGCCGCCTCGTCGGCCAGCAGGCCGGGCTCGTCGCCGAGCGCGGCCGGCGCCACGGCGGACACCCGGAACGGATCGGAGAGGTCGCCCACATGGCGCTTGCCCAGCGTCGCCGCGCGTTCGCGCACCAGCCCGCCGTCCGGGCCATAGAACAGGACCGCCCGCAGGGTCTCCGGCGGGGCGGCGAGGAAGCGGTCCGCCCGGCCCGAGGAAATCTTCATTGCCGCCGGTACAGCCAGGCGGCGAGCCGCGCGGTCAGCCCGTCAGCGAGCTGGCGCACCCCGCGGGTGCGGGCGTTCCGTTCCGCCGCGAGCGTGCCGTAGGGCGATTCGAGGATGTTGTAGCTGTTGACCGAGCGCACCTCGCCCGCGGTCGCGGTCTTGCCCTCGGCGGTATCCTCGAGCGCGTAGCGGGCGGTCAGCGTCAGGTTGGCGCGGGTCGCCACATCCTGCTTCACCACGCCGAGCCGCGTCTTGCGTTCGTTCAGCGTCACCTTGAGCCGCCACGCGGCCGGGGCCTCGGGATCCCCCGGCGGGAAGCTCAGGAGCAGCGCGTTGCGGAGCTGCTGGCCGGTGCGGTCCTCGATCTGCTCGATATGAACGCGGGCGATCTCGCCGCGCGCGCCGCCGTCGGTCGCAAGCAGCGGCTTGAACCCGCAGCCCGCGGCGCCGGCGCCGAGCAGCGCCAGCGCGAGCCCGGTCGCCGCGAGTTTGAGGCTCTTCTCTCCGTCATGGTCGGGGGCGGGCGCACCAACCCCCTTTTTTTCCCCACGCGCCGCAAAAACAAAAAAAATTGGCGGGTCGGCCTCCGCCGACCATGACGGAGAGAAGAGCCTCAAACTCGCCGCGGGACTCGCGCTGGCGCTGCTCGGGGCCGGGGCCGCGGGCTGCGGGTTCAAGCCGCTGCTTGCGACCGACGACGGCGCGCGCGGCGAGATCGCCCGCGTTCATATCGAGCAG
>JAJDVM010000252.1 GCA_022826125.1 Defluviicoccus sp. | reverse complement strand
CGTGTCGCTAGCAAGTAGATTTGTCCGGTTTTTCTAGCACATGGATTGACCGCTTCTGTTGTGGTTGTTGGGGCCTGTGGGGAAGTGGTCAGGCGCGGAGCGGCTGTCCACTTGTCCACAGGCCAGCGGCGGGTCGCGTCGAAGCGGCTCACGCGGCCTGCCGGTTTGGTGTTTCGATCGGTGCGCCGCAGGGCTGGTATCGGGCGAGGCATCTGGGTCCGTGGAAGACGGCGAGGGTTCCGTCGGGGTACTCGTGGACGCGGACGCGCGCCTTGACGTAGTGGGGTCTGGCGGGTCCGGCGGGGATTTGCAGGACCCGATTGGCGTAGCGCACGGTGTTGTCGTTTGCGACGCTGCGCTCGGTCTGGATGCAGAGGATGTCGTCGACCTGGCCGGGCCGGACGAGCGGCACGAAGGCTGAGTCCTCGAGCTCGGGCGGGACGGCGAAGCGGCGGTTGTGGTCGGGCAGGTAGCGCTCTGCGATGAAGCGGTTGGCGGCCTCGATCCCGACGATGCCGGCCAGCGCCAGCTCCTTGACCAGGCGGTCCTGCAGGGTGCCGAAGGCGCGCTCCGAGCGGCCCCTCGCCTCGGGCGAGTAGGCGGCGATGTGCTCGATGCCGAGCTGGTGCAGGGCGCGCCCGACCTGGGTGCGCCGGCCCTTGTCCACCTTGCCGCCGGCCTCGGGGGTGTGGAAGTAGTGGCTGCCGCGGTCGGTATAGAGCGCCCCGGGCAGACCGTGCGCGGCGAACACCTGCTTCAGCGCCCGGAAGGTGGACGCGGTGCCCTCCTCCTCGACCAGGAAGGCCGAGTAGATCTCGCCGGTGGCATCGTCCAGGGTGACGATCAGATCCAGCGGCGCCCGGCCGGCCAGCCACGCATGGCGCGAGCCGTCCTGGTGCAGCATCATGCCGACGCAGGGCTTGCGCGGCCGCCGCCGGCGATGCGCGCCGCGCCGCCCGCGACACCAGACCCGCGCCCTGAAGCACGCTCTTGGTCCAGGTGTAGCTCAGGGCGAAGCCGTGACGGTCGCGCAGATGGTCGTGGAAATGCTTCACCGTCCAGCCCATGTGACGGGTCCGGTACTGTTCGAGCACCCAGTCGACCCGATCCGCCGGAACCCGCCGCGCCGACGCCTTGCCGAGCCGCCGGTCGAACAGACCGTCCAGACCTTCCTCCTCGTAGCGCCGCCGGTAGCGCCGGAAGCCGCGCTCCGACATCCCCAGCAACTCCGCCGCGTCAGACGCCGAAAGACGCTTCGACGCGAAACGCCCAAGCACATCGCAAAACTTCTCCATCCTGCGCTCCTGTAGCCACCTCGTCCGGTTCATCAAGGCACCCCCATCTCCGAGACACCTAACCGGACAACTCATGTGCTACCTAAACCGGACAGATCATCTGCTAACGACAGAGCCGGGGCGCGGCGTTGACAACTCCGGCGCGGCGGCTATAGTCCCGGCTTCCCTCGGCGCGGGTTCCCTGAAGCGTTCAGCGGCGCAGCCGCGGAAAGCGCGGCCCGGGCCGGGCTCCCTCTGATTGGTCGGAACGATGTTTGCAGTCGTACGCACGGGCGGGAAGCAGTATCGCGTCAGCAAGGACGATGTGATCAAGGTCGAGCGGCTGGCCGGCGAGCCCGGCGCCGCGATCGAGCTGGATCAGGTGTTGATGCTCGACGACGGGAAAAGCCCGACCATCGGAACCCCCCTGGTGGACGGCGCCCGCGTCTCCGCGACCGTTCTCGACCAGACCCGCGCCGACAAGATCATCGTGTTCAAGAAGAAACGGCGGAAGAATTACCGGCGCAAGCACGGCCACCGTCAACACCAGACGGTGCTCCGCATCACCGACATCCTGGCCGCGGGTGCCGCGCCCGATGACGCAAAGGGCGAAGAGGAGAATTCGTAATGGCGCACAAGAAAGCCGGCGGCAGCTCCCGCAACGGCCGCGATTCCGCGGGCCGGAGACTCGGCGTCAAGAAGGCCGGCGGACAGGCGGTGATCCCGGGCAATATCATCATCCGCCAGCGTGGGACCAAGTACCATCCGGGGGAGAATGTGGGCCTCGGCAAGGATCACACGATTTTCGCCACTGCCGCCGGCCGGGTCGCCTTTCGGCGCCGCGCCAACAAGCGGGTCTACGTTTCCGTCGACACCGCCCAATAGCGGCTCCGCGCCAGGGGCGCGGTACTCGGGATGAAATTCCTCGATCAGGCCAAGGTCTACGTCCGCAGCGGCGACGGGGGCAATGGCTGCCTGAGCTTCCGGCGTGAGAAGTTCGTCGAGTTCGGCGGTCCCGACGGCGGCGATGGCGGGCGCGGCGGCGACGTCTGGGTAGAAGCGGTCGAAGGGCTCAACACCCTGATCGACTTCCGTTATCGCCAGCATCACCGAGCCGGACGGGGCGGCAACGGGGCCGGTCGGAACCGTACGGGCGGCGCCGGCGCGGATGCGGTGCTGCGGGTTCCCGAAGGCACCGAGGTCGTGGATTTCGATACCGGCGCCCCGATCTGCGACCTGACCCGCATCGGCGAACGTTTCCTGATCGCGCGCGGCGGCCGCGGCGGGCGTGGCAATGCACGCTTCAAATCGGCCACCAACCGCGCGCCCCGGCGGGCCGATCCCGGAGAGCCGGGCGAAGAAGCGACGATGGCGCTGCAACTCAAGCTGATCGCCGACGCCGGCCTTGTCGGTCTCCCGAACGCCGGGAAATCCACCATGCTATCGGTGGTCTCGGGTGCCCGGCCCAAGATCGCGGACTACCCCTTCACGACGCTGGTGCCCGCGCTGGGCGTCGTGGAGCTGGACCACGACGCGTTCGTCATGGCCGATATTCCCGGGCTGATCGAAGGCGCCCACGAGGGCGCCGGTCTCGGAGACCGGTTCCTACGCCATGTCGAGCGCTGCCGGATACTCCTGCATCTGGTCGACGGCACCGGGGACGACGTGGCGTCGGCTTGGCGGACCGTCCGTGACGAGGTGGTCGCTTACGGCGGCGGGCTGGCCGACAAGCCGGAAATTCTCGCCCTCAACAAGGCGGATGCGCTGATCGGGGAAGAGCGCGATGCCAAACGTGCCGCTCTCGAAGCGGCTGCCGATCGTCCCGTCGCGGTGGTCTCCGGCGTCACCGGGGAGGGGGTGCAGGACATTTTGCGGCAAATCCACCGCGCGGTGCGCGAATTCGAACCCGAGGCGGCATTGCCATGACGGCCGGGCTCTCCGGTTCCAGGCGAATCGTCGTCAAGATCGGCTCGGTGCTGCTGGTCGACGAGAAGCGGGCCGCCGTCCACCGCGACTGGCTCGACGCCCTCGCCGACGACATCGCCGGGCTGCGCGGGGCCGGATCGGAAATCGTCATCGTTTCGTCGGGCGCGATCGCGCTCGGCCGTACCTGGCTCGACCTTCCCGACCGTCCCCTCCGCCTCGAGGAGAAGCAGGCCGCTGCGGCGACCGGGCAGGCGCGCCTGGTGCATGCCTTCCAGGAGGCGCTCGGCCGTCACGGCATCACCGCCGCGCAGATCCTGGTGACGCTCGCCGATACCGAAGCGCGGCGGCGTCACCTCAACGCCCGTTCCACCATCGAGGCGTTGCTGGGTCTGGGGGCGGTCCCGGTCATCAACGAGAACGACACCGTGGCGACCGAGGAAATCCGCTTCGGGGACAATGACCGCCTCGCCGCCAGGGTCGCCCAGATGATGAGCGCCGATGCGCTGGTGCTGCTGTCGGACATCGACGGGCTCTACACCGCCGACCCCCGGCGCGACGCGGACGCGGCGTTCGTACCGGAAGTCCGCCGCATCACGCCGGAAATCGAGGCGATGGCCGGGAAGGCGCCGCCCGGCTACAGCTCCGGCGGGATGATCACCAAGCTCGAAGCGGCGAAGATCGCCCTCGCGGCGGGTTGCCGACTGGCAATCGCCGACGGGCGGCGGCTCAACCCTCTCGCGGCCGTCGCGGACGGCGGGCGTTGCACTTGGTTCAATCCGGAGACCGGGCCCAGGACGGCGCGCAAACGCTGGATCGCCGGCGCGATCGATCCGAACGGCACGCTGACCGTCGACCGGGGCGCGGTCCGGGCGCTCGAATCCGGCAAGAGCCTCCTCCCCGCCGGTGTCGTCGCGGTGGAGGGGCGCTTCGACCGGGGCGATGCGGTGCTGGTCCGGGACGAGGCCGGGAAGGAAATCGGGCGCGGGCTGAGCGCTTATTCGAACGAGGACGCGGCGCGGATCATCGGCCACAAAAGCCGTGAAATCGAGGCGCTGCTGGGATACCGTGGACGCGACGAGATCATCCACCGGGACGATCTCGTTCTCGATTGAAGGGGAGGGTGCGGTGGCGACCGAAGCCGCTGTAGATCAGGTCGGAGTCGAAGCCGCGATGGAACGCTTGGCGCGCGACGCGAGAGCGGCGGCGCGGGCGCTCGGCGAGCACGGGGCGGCGGACAAGAACCGGGCGCTTCGTGCGGCGGCGCGGCGGATCAGGTCGAGCGAGAACGCGTTGCTCTCGGCCAACGCGAAGGATCTCGCGGTCGTCGACAGCGCGCGGCTGACCGACGCCTTCGTCGACCGTCTGAAACTGACTCCGGACCGGATCGAGGCGATGGCGGCCGGCATCGAAGCCGTCGCGGCTCTCGACGATCCGGTCGGAGACGTGATGGCGGCTTGGGAGCGTCCCAACGGGCTACGGATCGAACGGGTCCGCGTTCCGCTCGGGGTGATCGGCATCATCTACGAATCCCGGCCCAACGTGACCGCCGATGCCGGAGCGCTCTGCCTCAAGTCCGGCAATGCCGCCATCCTCCGCGGCGGCTCCGAAAGCTATCATTCGTCAAACGCCATCATGGACTGCCTGCAGGCGGGGCTGGAGGAGGCGGGATTGCCGCGGGCGGCGATCCAGATGGTGCCGACGACCGACCGCGCGGCGGTCGGCGCGATGCTGACCATGGCCGATCTGATCGACATCATCGTGCCGCGGGGCGGCAAATCGCTGATCGAGCGGGTGCAGCGGGAGAGCCGGATACCCGTAATCGCCCATCTTGACGGCAACTGCCATGTCTATGTCGAGCGCAGCGCCGACCCGGAGACGGCGCGCAGCGTCGCCTTCAACGCGAAGATGAGAAGGCCCGGGATCTGCGGCGCGGCGGAGACGCTGCTCGTGGACCGCGCCGTCGCCCGCGACGTGCTGCCGCCCATCCTCGACGACCTCGCCCGGGCCGGGTGCGAGCTGCGCGGCTGCGACGACACGCGCGCGCTCGACGGCCGCGTGGTGCCCGCCGGAGACAGCGACTGGGATACCGAGTATCTCGATGCGATCATCGCGGTGAAGCAGGTCGACGGGCTCGACGACGCGATCGCCCATATCAACACCCACGGCTCGCACCATACCGACGCCATCGTTACCGCCGATGAAGCCGCCGCCGAACGCTTCCTCGGCGCCGTCGATTCCGCGATCGTTCTCCACAACGCGTCCACCCAGTTCGCCGACGGCGGCGAGTTCGGGATGGGCGCGGAGATCGGCATTTCGACCGGACGTCTGCACGCCAGGGGTCCGGTCGGCGTGGAACAGCTCACCACCTTCAAATACGTGGTGCGCGGGTCCGGGCAGGTTCGGCCCTGACCCTTTACACGACGATTCGCCGCGGCCTGGACGCGCCGGGGCTCAGGGTCGGTCTGCTGGGCGGGTCGTTCAACCCCGCCCATGACGGCCATCTCCATATCTCCATCCTGGCCCTCAAGCACCTCAGGCTGGACGAGGTGTGGTGGATGGTGTCGCCGCAGAACCCGCTCAAGCCGACCGCCGGGATGGCGGCCTTCGACGAACGTTTCGCCAGCGCCGAGGCGCTCGCCAGCCACCCCGCGATCTCGGTAACCGACATCGAGCTGCGGTTGGGCACGCGCTATACGGCCGACACGCTCGCCGCGCTCGATTTCTGTTTCCCGCGCATGCATTTCGTCTGGATCATGGGCGCCGACAACCTGGTGCAGATCGCGCAATGGCAGCGATGGACCAGGATCTTCAACCTGGCCCCGATCGCGGTTTTCGACCGGGCGCCGTATTCTTTCGACGCGCTCGCCGGCAGGGCGGCGCAGGCATTCTCCAGGTTCAAGACGAGGCCCAAGGACGCGCACAAGCTGGCGGAGAGGAAGCCGCCGGCCTGGGCCTTTTTCCATTCCAGGCTGCACCCGGCCTCGGCGACGGAGATACGCGCCGGAAGGACGCTGCACCGGGCGGCGGGCACCGCGCCGCGCCCGCGGGCCTGAATCCGTCCGAATTGCGCCGTCGAAGAACCGCGTGCTAGCCTTCGACCGCCCCGGAAACGGGTTTCCGAGGGGAAGATTGGGGTTGAGACATGGTCCAGCTTGCCGAGCGGAACCGGCTGTCATCGGCGGGAAGCGAGATCGAGATCGTGCCCGCGGAACCCACCATCGGCGGCGAAATTCGCGGCGTCGATCTTTCCCAACCGCTCGATGACGCGACAGTAGGCGCGATCCACGATGCGCTGATGGACCGCAAGGTCGTCTTTTTCCGCGACCAGAACATCGCTCCAGAACACCATCTCGCCTTCGGACGCAGGTTCGGAGAGGTCAGCGTCCACCCGTTCGTTCCTCATCTCGAGCATCTTCCCGAAGTCATCGTGCTCGACAATCACAAGGACAATCCGGTCTTCTCGACCGATATCTGGCACTCCGACGAGACCTTCCGCGAAGAGCCCCCGATGGGCTCGATCCTCCGCTGCGTCACGATTCCGCCGGTCGGCGGAGACACGATGTGGGCCGATATGTGCGCGGCCCATGACGGGTTGAGCGACCGCATGCAGAGCTTCCTCTCCGGCCTCGAAGCGATCCACGATTTCAAGAATTTCCGTCACAAGTTCGACCACATGGAGCCTCGCGAACGGCATGCGAAGCTCGCCGAGATGGAGATCGAGCTTCCCAACCCGGCTCATCCCGTGATCCGCACGCATCCCGTTACCGGGCGCAAG
Organism: Defluviicoccus sp.; assembly: GCA_022826125.1. GTDB lineage: Bacteria > Pseudomonadota > Alphaproteobacteria > MPNO01 > MPNO01 > MPNO01. Next base: position 19,289 of record JAJDVM010000252.1, on the reverse strand, counting down.
GCGGTGTTCGTGAACGAGCAGTTCACCATCGCGATCAAGGGCATGCGAAAGGACGAGAGCAAGGCGCTGCTGGAATTCCTGTTCACCCTGCCGCGAATTCCCGAATATCAGTTCCGTTTCCGGTGGGAACCCGACTCGATCGTCTTCTGGGACAACCCGTCGACCCAGCACTACGCCGCCAACGACTATTTTCCGGTCCGGCGCACCATGCAGCGGGTGACCATCAAGGGCGGCAGGCCGTTCTGACCGACATGACCGCAAATCCACCCAAGGGAGGGAACACATGGGCGTAACGCGTGTAATCGTGGGCGTCGCAACGCTCGCAGCGCTCGGCGCGGGTTCTCCGTTCGCGCTTCCGGGCTCCGTCCAGGCTCAGGAACTCACGCTGCGGCTGCACAATTTCAACTCGCCCAAGGCGATCGCCAATCGCCTCTTCATGCGGCCCTGGGCCAAGGAGATCGAGAAGAAATCGGGCGGCAAGGTGAAGGTCCAGGTCTTCCCGGCGATGCAGCTCGGCGGCAAGCCGTCGGACCTTTACGGCCAGGCGCGGGACGGGGTCGTCGACATCGTCTGGACGTTGCCCGGTTACTCGCCCGGCCGTTTTCCGCTGACCGAGGTGTTCGAGCTGCCTTTCGTCGCCGGCGATGCGGTGGCGACCAGTCAGGCGCTGACCGAGTTCCACGGCAAGTGGATGAAGGAAGAATACAAGGACACCCAGCCTCTCGTGTTCCACGCGACCGCGCGCGGCCACATCCACACCGCCAAGAAGCCGATCCGCAAGCTCGAGGACCTGAAGGGGATGAAGATGCGCGCGCCGTCCCGGGCGAGCGCCGCGATGCTGAGCGCGCTTGGCACCGTCCCGGTCGGCATGCCGATTCCCAAGGTCTACGAGGCGCTGTCACGCGGCGTGGTCGAGGGGACGTGGATTCCCTGGACGATCATGCGCCCGTTCCGGCTGCACGAGGTCACCAAGTACCACACCGAGGTCGCGCTCTCCTGCGCTCTCTTCCTGATGACGATGAACAAGAAGCGCTATGACGGGTTGCCGTCCGACATCCGGAAGATCATCGACGACAGCACGGGGATGCCGCTCGCCAGGCGGCTGGGCCGGATGTGGCAGGACGACGAGAAACCCGGGCGCGCGCTGGCGGTCAAGCGGGGAGACCAGATCCTGGCTCTCGATGACGCCGAGCGCGAGCGCTGGAGGCAGATCACCCAGAAGGTTGTCGACGCCTGGGTCGAGAAGGTCTCCAAGAAGGGGCATGACGGCAAGGCGCTGGTCGCCGACGCGAAGCGGCTGGTCGCCAAGTACAGCAAGTAGGACCGAGGTTCCGGCGGGTGATCGCCGAACGCGGGGAAGCCGGGCCGGGAGGTCCTGCTTCCGGGTATCCGGAGGCCCGAATCGGCGTCTGGATGGAACGGGTGAGCCGTGCGGCCGCGATGGCCGGCGGCCTGCTGCTGATCGGCGTCATGGTGATGACCGTGATCAGCGTCATCGGGCGCTATGTGTTCAATGCGCCCATTCCCGGCGATTACGAGATCACCGAACTCGTCTGCGGCGTCGCCGTGTTCGCCTTCTTTCCGTATTGCCACATGCGGAACGCGAATATCGTCGTCGAGTTCTTCACCGCCCGGCTGTCGCCGCGCCGCAAGACGATGCTGGACACCTTGCACAATTTCGCGTTCACCGTGGTCGCGGCGCTGATCGCCTGGCGTCTTTGCGTCGGCGGCCTGCACAAGCTCGCCGATGAAGAGACCACCCTGTTCCTCGACATTCCCATCCACTGGGGCTATTTCCCGGCACTCTTGGGCGCGGTGCTGCTCACCGCCGTCTGCGCCTGGGTGCTCTACCGTCATATCCGCGCGCTCGCCCGATGAGCAATATCGAGTTCGGCGCCCTCCTGTTCGCCGTCTGCCTGGTGCTGATCGCGTTCCGGATGCCGGTGGGAGTCGCGATGTTCGTGGTGGGCGGGTTCGGTTTCGTCTCGCTCGCCGGATGGACGGCATTTCTCAACCTCCTCAATACAGGCCCGTTCGGGCGGGTTTCGAGCTACACGCTCTCGGTGCTGCCGCTGTTCCTCCTGATGGGTCAATTCGCTACCCAGGCCGGGCTGAGCCGCTCGCTGTTCGAGGCGGCGCGCGCCTGGGTCGGGCACCGGCGGGGCGGGCTCGCCATTTCGACGATCTGCGGATGCGCGGCGTTCGGCGCGATCTGCGGCTCGTCGATCGCGACGGGGGCGACGATGGCCTCCGTCGCCCTGCCCGAGATGAAGCGCTACGGCTATTCGGGGGCTCTGGCGACCGGCACGCTTGCCGCCGGCGGCACCCTCGGCATCCTGATCCCGCCCTCGGTGATCCTGGTGATCTACGCGATCATCACCGAGCAATCGGTGGGGAAGCTTTTCCTCGCGGCCCTGATCCCCGGCATCATCGCGACCGTCGGCTATTCGGCGGCTATCGCCTGTTACGTCCGGTTCAACCCGGAAGCGGGTCCCGTCGCGCCTTCGGTGCCGCTCCGCGAACGGGTGCGGAGCCTCGGCGCGGTGTGGCCGGTGGCGGCGATCTTCCTGCTGGTGATCGGCGGTATCTATCTCGGGGTGTTCACGCCGACCGAAGGCGCCGCGATCGGCGCCGCGGCGACCGGGCTGGTCGCCATCGTCTTCGGGCGGCTGAGCTGGGAAAGCTTCGTTTCCAGCCTGCTGGAGACGGCGCAGGCCACCGCCATGATCTTCATCATTCTGATCAGCGCCGAAATCTATAACGGCTTCCTCGCGCTTTCGCAGATCCCGGTGGAATTGGCCGATTTGCTCGGGGAATCGGGTCTTTCGCCGATGTCGATCCTGATCGGGATCCTCCTGGTCTATCTCGTTCTGGGCTGCGTGATGGACAGCCTGGCGATGATCCTGCTCACGGTCCCGGTGTTTTTCCCGCTGGTCACCGGACTCGATTTCGGGTTCACCGAGGAAGAGATCGCGATCTGGTTCGGCATCCTCGCGCTGATCGTCGTCGAGGTCGGGCTGATCACCCCGCCCATCGGGCTCAACGTCTACGTGATCAATTCGCTCGCCGACGGCGTTCCTCTCGGCGATTCGTTCCGGGGGATCGTGCCGTTCCTGCTGAGCGATATCGTGAGGGTCGCGATAATCCTTGCCGTCCCGGCGACCTGCCTGTGGCTGCCCGGGCTGGTCTGAGCCGTGTCCGGCAGAGGAAGACGCCACTGCGCGCCCATTGCGGTTTCGCGCCGCGCGCCCTATTCTTTGGTAGCGGTCGCAAGAAGGCGGCGCGCGCGTTCCAGAGGGTCAGGTTGACGCCCGAGGAAGTCCATAGGTTGGTGGAATTCGAGCCGCCGGCACGGAACTTCTCCCACACGAGAATTCTACGGGATTCGGCGAAACGCCAGCGCGTCGGGCGACATCCGGGGCGGGCGTTCGCCGCGACGAATCGCGGGCCGGTTACGGCCCGGCATCGCCGAGACAGGAGTGCCCCATAGCGACGAAAGAACCGGCCAACCCCGACGCCACGCCCTTGATCGACGTGGTTTTGACGTGCCTGGAGGATCTCAAGGCAGTCGATGTCGCGAATATCGATCTCAGAGGCAAGTCGTCGATCGCCGACAACATGGTCGTCGCGACCGGCACTTCGAGCCGGCAGGTTGCATCGCTCGCGGAACGTCTGCTCCATCGCCTGAAAGACCGGGGGCTCGTCGGGCTGAAGCCCGAGGGTCTGCGCCAGGGAGATTGGGTGTTGATCGACGCCGGCGACGTGATCGTGCATTTGTTTCGCCCCGAAATTCGCGAGTTCTACAACATCGAGAAGATGTGGGGCGTCGCGCCCGAGACCGGGGACCGATCGTCGGGTACCGGCGGTTGATCCGGCGCGGCGTGTCCGATGCGGCTTATCATCGCCTCCGCCGGGCGATTCAGGGACGGCCCGGAACGCACTCTGTTCGAGCGCTACCGCCGCCGCATCCGGTGGAACGTGGAATTGCACGAAATAGAGGCGAAGGGACGGCACACGCCCGCGGAAACGATCCGGCGCGAAGCCGACCTGCTCGACTCCCGTATCCCCGTCGGCGCGCATGTGATCGCGCTCGACGAGGCGGGCAAGACGCTCTCCAGCGAGGACTTTGCCCGGCACCTCGGCGATCTCCGGGACCGCGGCCGTCGCGAGGTCGTATTCCTGATCGGCGGAGCGGAAGGACTTTCTCCGCGCCTCGTCGCGGGCGCGGACCTCGTGCTCGCCTTCGGGGCGGCAACCTGGCCGCACCTTCTGGTCCGCGCGATGCTGATCGAGCAGATCTTCCGCGCCCAGCAGATCCTCGCCAGGCATCCGTACCATCGCGGCGGGAAGGGCGGGTGAGCGCCGGAGGCGCGGTCCGCCTGACGCGCGGCCTCCGGCTGGCGGCGGTGCTCGCATCGCTCCTCGCGGTTCCCGCGACAGCGGAGACGGTTCCGGTCGGAGACCCGCTCGAACGGGCCAGACAGGCGCTCGAGCGCGCGATGGCCAACCCCGCCGCGCCCGAGCATGAGGCCGAGGCCGAACAGCGAGCGTTAAGCGCCCTGAAGCAGCAACTGGTGACGGTCGCCTCCTCCATCCTCAAGCTCGAAACGCAACTCATCGATGCGGAAGAGGCGATTCCCCCGCTGGAGGCCGAGGAGCGCGCCGCCGCGAGTTTCCTGGCGGAATGGCGCGACGATTTGCCCCGTCTGCTGTCTGCGTTGCAAAGGCTCGCGCGCCACCCTCACGTTCCCTTTCCGGACGGGTCGGGCGATCCCACCGATAGTCTTCACGGGCGGCTTCTTCTGAAGGCCGCGATGCCGCTGCTCGAACGGGAAGCGCGCGGTCTGGCGTCGAACCTGCGCAGGCTCGCTTCGCTCCGGAGCCGGATCGCGAATCGGCGCAGTCTGCGCGGCCAAACGGTTCGGAGGCTCGACGAGGAACGGCGTGTGCTTGCCGCCCTTGTCGAAATTCGGTCCGAGCGGCAGCAAAGGTTGAGCGGGCCGGGCGCGAACCCGCCGGGTGGATACGAGGGGGCGGCACGCCGGATCGAGAGCATCGAGGAGCTGATCGACCGTCTCGCGCAAGCGAGAGAGAGAACGCGACTCCGGCTCGAGGACATGGCGGGAATCCCTCCTGCAGGCGTCGGTTCCCATGATGCGGCGGCCGCAACCGACGAGGTTTCTCTGGAAGGCGTCTCCAGGGTCCCCGCGGCCGGCCGCGTCGTGGGGCAGTTCGGGGAACCCGCCGGGAATGGCCGGACCGCCCATGGGCTCACGATTCGAACCCGCCCTTCCGGCCAGGTGGTCGCGCCCCGTTCCGGCAGGGTGGTGTTCGCGGAGCCGTTCCTGGACTATGGCGAACTCTTGATAATCGACCATGGCGGGGGATATCATGCGCTGCTGGCGGGTCTCGAACGGCTCGACGCTCGCGTCGGCGATGAGTTGGTGTCCGGAGAGCCCATCGGGCTTATGGGGTCGGACGCCGGCACACCCCGTCGCCTTTACATCGAATTGCGCCGCGGCGGCCGGCCTGTCGACCCGCTGCCATGGCTGACGGAAAACAGCGACAAGGTGGGCGGATGATGCGAGCCCGGACATTGGCAGCGGCTGCTGCCGTTTTTCTCCTGACCGCTCCGGTTCCGGCCGCGGCGCAGTCCAACACGACGGATACATACCGCCTTCTCAACCTGTTCGGCGACGTCTTCGAGCGGGTCCGCGCCGATTATGTCGAGGATGTCAGCGACGAGAAGCTGATCGAGTCCGCGATCAACGGCATGTTGACCTCGCTCGATCCGCATTCGAGCTATCTGAACGCCAAGAACTTCCGCGAGATGCAGGTCCAGAGCCGTGGCGAGATCGGCGGGCTGGGGATCGAGGTGACGATGGAGAACGGCCTGGTCAAGGTGGTCTCGCCCATCGACGACACGCCCGCCTACCGTGCCGGCCTAAAGTCCGGCGATCTGATCACCCATCTCGACAACGAAGCCGTCCTCGGACTGACCCTCTCCGAGGCGGTCGAGCGCATGCGCGGTCCGCCCGACACCGACATCATGCTGACGGTCCGGCGCGCCAACCGCGAGCCCTTCGACGTGACGATCACCCGGGCCGTCATCAAGATCCAGTCGGTGCGATCCCGCGCCGAGGGCGATATCGGTTACGTCCGGATCATTTCGTTCAGCGAGCAGACCTTGGGCGGGATCGAGCGCGCGATGACGAAGCTTCGCGCCGAGATAGGCGGGGGCCTGAAGGGCCTGGTTCTCGATCTCCGCAACAATCCGGGCGGGCTGCTGGAACAGTCGATCAAGGTGGTCGATTTCTTCCTCGACCGCGGGGAGATCGTATCCACCCGTTCGCGTCGTCCCGACGATGCGCAGCGCTTCAACGCCAAGCCCGGTGACAACGCCGACGGCCTGCCGATTGTGGTCCTGATCAACGGCGGGTCCGCCTCGGCCTCGGAAATCGTCGCCGGTGCGCTGCAGGATCACCGCCGGGCCATCGTCATGGGCACGCGCTCCTTCGGCAAGGGCTCGGTGCAGACGATCGTTCCGCTGGAAGGGCACGGCGCGATCCGGCTGACGACGGCACAATATTACACCCCGTCCGGCCGTTCGATTCAGGCCAAGGGTATCGACCCCGACATCGTGGTCGAGCAGGCCCGGGTGGAGGTCATTGACGAGGGGGGACGCCGGCGCGAGGGCGATCTTCGGGGCGCGTTGCGCAATCCGAACGAGCAGGGTTCCAAGGACGGATCCGGCGCGGAGGCGAAGGACCCGGGAGAAGCGCCTGACGGGGAGGCGCAGGATTACCAGCTTACGCGGGCCCTCGACCTGCTGCGCGGCCTCGCCCTGTTCGACAACAAGGCCACCAACTGATCGCACGGCGCCGCCGGCGGATGACGGAGGCGGTCCCTCCGCCGGAAGGTTATCGGCCCTGTGCCGGTATCGTGCTGTTCAACCGTGACGGGCTGGTGTTCGCGGGCCGCCGGACCGACACGAAACCCGCCGCCTGGCAATTTCCCCAGGGCGGGATTCACCCGGGCGAGGCGCCCGAGATGGCCGCGTTGCGCGAGCTCGCCGAGGAGACCGGCACCGACCGGGCGCGCATCGTCCAGGCGATGGACGGCTGGCTGACCTACGATTTACCCGGCGATCTCGGGCCGCGAATGTGGGGCGGGCGCTATCGCGGCCAGGCTCAGAAATGGTTTCTCGCCAGGTTCGCCGGAGAAGACGGGGACATCGATATCGGGGTCGGAAACCCGCCCGAATTCGACGCCTGGCGGTGGATGAGGCTCGCCGACGTCGCGGCGCAGATCGTGCCGTTCAAGCGCGACGTCTATGCCGCGCTCGTTACCGCCTTCACGAACCGCATCGCGCGCGAGACTGTCTCCGGCTCTAATGGGCCCCGCGCGCCAGCATCGACATCCTGAACTTCAAGAGCACCCAGAACACCGCCGCCGCGGGCTTCGAAATCCAGCGCCGCGTCTTGATCCCGACGGCGTGGCAAACCATGTCCACGCTGCGTTCGAGGATCCCCGGCGTACAGCAGGACAAGGCGCGGTTGCCATAGGCGCCGCTGTTGCCCCGCCTGTCGTACGGACGCTCGCCCCCGTTGGCGGCGTAATAGGCATAGGCAAGCTCGTCGTCCTCGGTCTCGCCGATGCGCGACAGGGCCACCCGAAAGCGGCTCCAGAAGCCCAGCTCTTCCCGGTCGAGGTACCGCTTCATGTGGGTGTGGAAGAGGCAGTAATGGGCGAACTCGTCCGCCGCGATGCGTCGGCAGATCTCCTTCAGCACTGGCTCGTCGGTCGCTTGCGCGAGCGCGCTGTAATAGGTGTTCGTCCCTGTCTCGACCATGCAGCGCGCCACCAGCTCTCCGCTGCGGCTGCCGCGCACCGAATCGCTCACGCCCAAAGGAAGCCTGAAACCCTCGCGGAAACGCGCGAAGCTGCTCTCGAAGTCGAACTCCGGGTCCGCCATCTTCGCCCAGCGACCGAGCGCGACACCGTGCTGGACCTCTTCTTCCGCCCAGCCGTCGACCGCCGCCTTCATGCGCGGATCGTCGTGAAAGACGCCCTTCAGATAATCCCGATAGTCCTCGGCGTTGTATTCGACAAGGCTCGCCGCCTTGACGATCGGAACAATGTCCGGATCGACCCGGGCCGGGTCGAAGTCATCCCAAGGAATATCGGCAAGGGTCCATCCTGCCATCCCGACACTCCCCCTGACGCCACTCACCTTTCACAGACACCGATTAATTAGGAAATCATCCCGTATCTCAAGATGTCAAGCCACCGAAAACCGGACCCCTGCCCTGCGGACGGGTCCGGGTGCGTTTCGAAGGAAGAGGGAACAGCTTGGCGGCCCGGGCCGTCAGCCGCGGGCGCTTGCAATGGCCGTGCGCAGGGCCTCTGCCGCCGCCAGCCGCTTGCGCGCTTCCGCGGCCGTGCCCTCGTCATCGGCGCGTTCGAGCGCTTCCCGAGCATCGGCGGCGCGGCGGTCGGCTTCCGCCTCGTCGGCGTCCTCGAGCGGAACCGCGTCCTCGGCCAGAACCGTGCAGCGCTCCGGCTGGACTTCCGCGACCCCGCCCGCAACGAAGACACGCCGGTCTACCGCGCCGTCCTGCCATATCGAGATGACCCCCGGCCGCACGGTGGAAATCATCGGCGCGTGACCCGGCAAAACGCCGAAATCGCCCTCGCTCCCCGGGACCACCACCATTTCGACCGGAATCGAAAGCAGGAGCCTTTCCGGCGAGACCAGCTCGAATTCGACTGTGTCGGCCATTACATGCGATCCCGGCTGTGCACGTCCCGGTCAGGCGGCTTCCGCGGCCATGCGCTTGGCCTTGTCGACCGCGCTCTCGATGGTCGAGACCATGTAGAACGCGGCCTCCGGCAGGTCGTCGTACTCGCCTTCGCACAACCCCTTGAAGCCCTTGATCGTATCCTCGATGCCGACGAAGACCCCCGGCGTCCCGGTGAACACCTCGGCGACGTGAAACGGCTGGGAGAGGAAGCGCTGGATCTTGCGCGCGCGCGCGACGACGAGCTTGTCCTCTTCCGAGAGCTCCTCCATGCCGAGGATGGCGATGATGTCCTGCAAGGACTTGTAGGTTTGCAGGATGCGCTGCACCTCGCGGGCGATTCCGTAATGCTCCTCGCCCACCACGCGCGGCTCGAGGATGCGGGACGTCGAATCGAGCGGATCGACCGCCGGGTAGATGCCGAGTTCGGCGATCTGGCGCGACAGCACCGTCGTCGCGTCGAGATGGGAGAACGAGGTCGCCGGCGCCGGATCGGTGAGGTCGTCCGCCGGGACGTAAATCGCCTGGACCGAGGTGATCGAGCCCTTGTTGGTCGTGGTGATCCGCTCCTGCAACGTGCCCATGTCGGTGGCGAGCGTCGGCTGGTAGCCGACCGCGGACGGGATGCGCCCCAGCAGTGCCGAGACCTCGGAGCCCGCCTGGGTGAATCGGAAGATGTTGTCGACGAAAAAGAGCACGTCCTGGCCTTCCTCGTCGCGGAAATACTCGGCGAGCGTCAGCCCGGTCAGCCCGACCCGCGCGCGCGCGCCCGGCGGTTCGTTCATCTGGCCGTAGACCAGGGCCGCCTTCGACTCCCCGTCGGGCTGGATCACGCCCGACTCGATCATTTCGTGATAGAGGTCGTTCCCCTCGCGGGTGCGTTCGCCCACGCCGGCGAACACCGAGTAGCCGCCATGCGCCTTGGCGATGTTGTTGATCAGCTCCATGATGATGACGGTCTTGCCCACGCCGGCGCCGCCGAACAGCCCGATCTTGCCGCCCTTGGCGTAGGGGGCGAGGAGGTCGACCACTTTGATGCCGGTCTCGAGAATCTCGGCTTCCGTCGACTGGTCGACGAAGGCGGGCGCCTCGCGGTGGATGGGATAGGCCTTGTTGGAGCTGACGGCTCCGCGCTCGTCCACCGGATCGCCGACGACGTTGAGGATCCGGCCCAGCGTGTCGGGCCCCACCGGCACGGTGATCGGACCTCCCGTGTCACGGACTTCCTGACCGCGGACCAGCCCGTCGGTTGTGTCCATGGCAACCGTCCGGACCATGTTCTCGCCCAGATGCTGCGCCACCTCCAGAACGAGGCGGGTTTCCTTGTTGTCGCAATGGAGCGCGTTAAGGATGGCCGGCAGGGCGCCGTCGAACTGAACGTCGACCACCGCGCCCATCACCTGAGTGATGCGTCCTGATTCGCCCGTCGTTGCCATCTCTCTTCCTCTTTGACTGAACCCGGAGCCTAGACCGCTTCGGCGCCGGAGATGATCTCGATCAACTCGCTGGTGATGGCGGCCTGGCGCGACCGGTTGTAGTCGAGCGTGAGCCGGTCGATCATGTCGCCCGCGTTGCGGGTCGCGTTATCCATCGCCGCCATGCGCGCGCCCTGTTCGGAGGCCGCGTTTTCGAGCAATGCCCGGTAGACCTGGACCGAAAGGTTGAGCGGCAACAGCGTCTCCAGGATCTCGCCTTCCTCCGGCTCGAACTCGTAGACCGCCTTCGCCCCGCCTGACTCGGCTTGCGTTTCCTCTTCCGCGTCGTCCTCGGGGGGGCCGAAGGGAATGAGCTGCTGGACGGTGACGACCTGGACGATCACCGACCGGAACCGGTTGTAGACCACCGTGCAGACATCGAAGCCGTCCTCGTCGTAGAGCGCGAGCAGGCGGTTCGCGATGGCCTGGGCATCGTCGAAGCCGAGTCGCGGGCGGCCGACATCGTCGATCGTGTCGACGATCAGGCTCCCGTAGTCGCGGGCCAGCTGGCTGCGGCCCTTGCGGCCCACGCAGAGGATCCTGACGGTCTTTCCCGAAGCGGTCAGTTCGCGGATGACCCGCCGGGATTCCCGAACGATCGACGAGTTGAACCCGCCGCAGAGGCCGCGGTCGGACGTCGCGACCACCAGAAGATGGACATCCTCCTTGCCGGTGCCCGCGAGAAGCGGCGGGGCGCCTTCGCTGCTGCCCAGGCTTGCCGCGACCGAGCCCAGCATGCGTTCCATCCGCTCCGCGTAGGGCCTCGCCGCCTCGGCCTGTTCCTGCGCTCGCCGGAGTTTCGCCGCCGCGACCATCTTCATCGCCGACGTGATCTTCTGCGTCGACTTGACGCTGTTGATCCGCGTGCGCAGGTCCTTGAGGCTCGGCATCGGTCGGGCTTCCGCGCGGGGTGGCTAGGCGGCGAAGGCCGCCGCGTAGGAATCGAGTGCGTCCGAGAGCTTCTTGTTCAACTCGTCGCTCAACTCCTGGCTCTCGCGAATGCCGTCGAGGATGTCGGCGTGGTTCGCCTTCACGTCGGCAAGGAAGCCGTGCTCGAAGCGCTGTACCGATTCGAGCGGGAACTTGTCGAGATAGCCGTTGACGCCTGCGAATATGACCACCACCTGCTCCTCCACCGCGAGCGGCGAGAACTGGGGCTGCTTGAGGAGTTCGGTCAGGCGGGAGCCCCGGTTGAGGAGTTGCTGGGTCGAGGCGTCGAGATCCGAGGCGAACTGGGCGAAGGCGGCCATTTCGCGATACTGCGCCAGCTCCAGCTTGATCGAGCCGGCGACCTGTTTCATCGCCTTGATTTGCGCGGCCGAGCCGACCCGGCTCACCGACAGCCCCACATTCACCGCCGGGCGGATGCCGGAATAGAACAGGTCGGTCTCGAGAAAGATCTGCCCGTCGGTGATCGAGATCACGTTTGTCGGGATATAGGCCGACACGTCGCCGGCCTGCGTCTCGATCACCGGAAGGGCGGTGAGCGAGCCGGCGCCGTTCTCTTCGTTCATCTTGGCGGCACGTTCAAGCAGCCGCGAATGGAGGTAGAACACGTCGCCTGGGAACGCTTCCCGGCCCGGCGGACGGCGCAGCAACAGCGACATCTGGCGGTACGCGACGGCCTGCTTCGAAAGATCGTCGTAGATCATCAGCGCGTGCATGCCGTTGTCGCGGAAATACTCGCCCATCGTGCAGCCGGCATAGGGTGCGAGGAACTGGAGCGGTGCCGGTTCCGAGGCGGTCGCGGCGACGACGATGCTGTATTCGAGCGCGCCGTTTTCCTCCAGCTGCTTGACGATCTGGGCGACGGTCGAGCGTTTCTGGCCGATCGCCACATAGACGCAGTAGAGCTTTCTGGACTCGTCGTCGCCCGCGTTGATCTCGCGCTGGTTGATGATGGTGTCGACCGCGACGGCTGTCTTGCCGGTCTGGCGGTCGCCGATGATCAGCTCGCGCTGTCCGCGGCCGATCGGGATCAGGCTGTCGATCGCCTTGAGCCCGGTCTGGACCGGCTCGTGCACCGAACGGCGCGGAATGATGCCGGGCGCCTTGACCTCCACCAGGCGGCGCTCGTCGCTCTCGATCGGCCCCTTGCCGTCGATCGGATTGCCGAGCGCATCGACGACGCGGCCGAGCAGACCCTTGCCGACCGGCACGTCGACGATCGCGCCGGTACGCTTGACGGTGTCGCCTTCCTTGATGGTGCTGTCGTCGCCGAAGATGACGACGCCGACATTGTCGCTTTCCAGGTTCAGCGCCATGCCGCGAATGCCGCCGGGGAACTCGACCATCTCGCCCGCCTGGACGCGGTCGAGACCGTAGACGCGGGCGATGCCGTCGCCGACCGACAGCACCTGGCCGACTTCCGCGACCTCGGCCTCGGTCCCGAAATTCGCGATCTGATCCTTGAGGATGGCGGAGATCTCTGCGGCGCGGAGGTCCATCACGCGGCCCCTTTCATCGATAACTGCAGCTTTTCGAGCTTGGTCCTGAGCGAGGAATCGACCATGCGCGACCCGACCTTGACGATCAGCCCGCCGAGAACGCCCGGATCGACCTTAGCGTCGATGGAGACATTGGCGCCGACGGAGCGCATCAGCGCGCTCTCAAGGGCCGAACGCTGGGCTTCGCTGAGCGGTCGAGCGGAGGTTACCTCCGCGGTCATTTCGCCCCTTCGTTCGGCCAGCAGCGCGCGATAGACGTCGATCATCCCGGGAAGGGCGAACAGCCTCCGGTTCCGCGCGACGACGTTCACGAAGCGGCGGGCGAGCTCGCCGATATTCGCGCGCTCCATCACCGCGTCCACCGCGGCGGCCTGCTCGTCCCGCCCGATCACCGGGCTGGTGAGAACCCGCGCGAGTTCGGGTGCCTCGCGGATCATCGTCCGCAGGTCGGTCAGGTCGTCCCGCACGCTGTCGAGCGCACCCTGCTCTTCGGCGAGTTCGAACAGCGCACTCGCGTAGCGGCCCGGAAGGCCCGACACGTCTATCGGTGTTGCGGACACGTATATCTGACCCCGACCGTATCGACGGCAACTCTTTGAAACACAACGCTTTTCGGTTGTCGCGGCATCCGGTTCGGATGCCCATTTTCGAAGGCAGGGCTTGGTATCATACCCGATAACCCGTTGCAACCCGGCCCGCTCCGCGAGCCGGCCGGCAACCGGTCCCTAGCCCCCCGCGGTCGCGTACTGGATGTCGCCCCGTGTCGCCCAGCCGGTGAAGCGGCTGTCGAGCACCGCGAATATCGCGTACATGCCGATCGCCATGGCGGCGATGACGATCAACCCGGCGATCATCAGCGACATGTTGAAGTTCGAGCTTGCCACCAGCATCAGATGGCCGATCCCGTCTCCGCCCGCCACGGTCTCCGCGATGACGGCGCCGACAAACGCGAGCGTGATCGCGATCTTCAGCGAAGCGAACAGGTAGGGCAGGGAACGCGGGATTCCTACCTTGATCACGATGTCGCGCTCATGCGCGCCCGGCGCCCGCAGCACGTCGCGCAGCTCCGGCTCGATGGTCGCCAGCGCGACCGCCACGTTCACCACGATCGGGAAGAAACAGAGGATGAAGGCGGTGATCGTCGCCGTCGTCAGTCCGATGCCGAACCAGACCATCAGGATCGGCACGACCGCCACCTTGGGGATGCTGTTGAAAGCCACGAGAAGCGGATAAAGCGCGGCATAGACCGGCTTGGATATGCCGATAAATACGCCGAGCACGATGCCGAACACGACCGCGATGCCGAAGCCCAGCAGCGTCGCGATCAGGGTCGGGACCGCGTTGTGCCAGAGCGCCACGCGGAATTCCCAGATCGCGTAGAACGACGAGCTCGCTGTCGGCAGCACCACTGCGGGCACGTCGAACAGACGGACGCCGATTTCCCATATGACGATACAGACGAGCGTCACGATCCACGGCGACAGCCGCTCGACGGTCTTGCTACTCATCGTCCGTTCTCGCGATGTTAATGTGGTGCCGCAGCTCCTGGACAAGCTCGACCGTTTCACGCTGGTACATGTGCTCCAGCTTGCGCGGGCGTTCGAGCTCGATGTCGCGCTCGAGGATCACCCGGCCGGGCCGGGCGCTCATCACATACACCTTGTCGGCGAGGTATACGGCTTCCCGCAGGTCGTGGGTGACCAGCATGACCGTGCATGCGCGCTTCATGTAGAGCGTCTGGAGGACGTCCCAGAGCTCTTCCCGGGTGAAGGCGTCGAGCGCGCCGAACGGCTCGTCGAGCAGCAACAGGTCCGGTTCGTGCACCAGGGCGCGGCATAGCTGGGCGCGCTGCTGCATCCCGCCGGAAAGCTGCCAGGGCGCGCGGTCGCCGAAACCTTCGAGCCCGACGGTCGCCAGCAGGTCGTCCGCCATGGCCTCGTATTTCGACTTGTCCCTGCGGAATTGCCGGCGGTGCGGCTCGACGATTTCCATCGGCAGAAGCACGTTCTCCCGGGTCGAGCGCCACGGCAGGAGCGTCGCGTTCTGGAAAGCCATGCCGACGATCTTGAGGGGTTGATCGACGGTCTGCCCGGCGACCGAAACGTGCCCCTTGTTGGCCCGGATCAGGCCGGCCACGACCTTGAGCAGGGTCGACTTGCCGCAGCCGCTCGGCCCGACGAGCGAGATGAAGTCGCCTCGCTCCATCGTAAGGCTGGCGCCTTGCAGCGCCAGCGTTCCGGAATCGTCCTCATCACCCGCGCTGTTGCGATAGGTGAGGTCGATCTCGTCGATCTCGATGAATGCCATCGATGGTCTTGAGCGGAGGGGGAGGGGCGGGCGCCTGGCCCGCCCCGCTTACCCTATTTGTGGATGAAGCGTTCGGATTGCGGCGGCAGATAGCCGTTTAGCCACATATCCGCGGCCTTCGGCGGCTCCTTGATGCCGTAGGCATCCGCCGCTTGGTCGATCGAACGTTGCAGACGCGCCATGTCGATGCCGCCATAGCCGTTCTTGCGAACGTTCGGCGTGAGCACGCAGCACTTGATGCCGAGCCTCAACCGATCCGCCTCCACCGCGTTGTTGAGCAGCGGCTCGAACTTCTTCGCCGAGGAAAGGGCGAGCTCGGGCTTCTGCACCATGTCGCGCGTCGCCTTGATCGTCGCACGTACGAAGCCGCGCACCGCGTCCCCGTTCTTGGCGAGGAAGTCGGGTCTCACCGCGACGCCGTTGGCATAGGACTCCATGCCGTAATCGCCGTACATGAAGAAGGTGACCTCATCCTCCTTGATGCCCGCCGCCTTGAGATTGAGCATCGAAGAGAATACGTGGCCCGAGATCGCGTCCACCTGGCCCTTGATGAGCATCGGCTCGCGCAGGCGCGGGTCCATGTTCTTCTTCTTGACCGAGTTGGGATCGATGCCGATGGCCTTGGCGAAGGCCGGGAACAGCTTGTAGCTCGCATCGAACACCGGAGCGCCAAGCGTCTTGCCGACGAGCTGCTTGGGATGCGTGATGCCCGACTTCTTCATCACGAAGATGGAGAAGGGGGGCTGCTCATACATCATCATCACGGTCTTGATCTCGGCGCCCTTGTTCTTGGCGTTGTACTGGATCAAGGCGTTGATGTCCGCGAGGCCGATGTCGTGGGTGCCGCTGACCAGCTTCTTGACCGCGTCGGCCGAGCCGCGGCCGGCGTCGATCTTCACGTCGAGGCCCTCGGCCTTGTAGTAGCCCTCGTACTGGGCAATGAAGATCAACCCGTGGGTCGACTGCGGAATCCAGTCGAGCGTGAGCCGGATCTTGGTCGCCGCCGAAGCGCCGAAGCTCCCGGCCGCGACGGCGGCGGAAACCACGGCCGCGAGCGCGACCGACCTGAACTTGCTTGTCATCTTTTTCCTCTCCCCTTATGGGCTGGCGCGGACAGACAGGTTACCGCCCTTTCGCGCAAAGACGAACCGCCCCGTGAACGCGCGAGCGGGCGCACCGGCGCGAAGCCGGCACCGTCTGCGACCGGAACATTACAATAGTCGGCCACCGGATGAATACCGGTCAGGCGATGCTTTTTCGACCACGCTCCGCTGCGCGCGGCGCGGCGGCGCTCCGGGTCAGCTTGCGAGCCGGGAGGCGCCGCCATGCGCCGCCGACCAGCTTACCGGATCGTTCATGAACCGCTCCACCTCATCGAGCGTCGCGGCGTCGAAATAGGCGTGTTTCTTGCACACCGCGAGCACGTCCCACCAGGTGGCGAGAGACAGCATCTTCATGTCCATCTTCTCCAGCAGCTCGTGGGTCTGCGGGAAGATGTCGTAATGGAAGATCACGAAGGTATGGTTGACGATGGCGCCCGCTTCCCGCAACGCCTGGCAGAACCGGATCTTGCTCTGCCCGTCGGTGGTCAGGTCCTCGACCAGGATGACGCGCGAGCCCGCCTCGAAATCGCCCTCGATCTGGGCGTCCCGGCCGAACCCCTTGGCCTGCTTGCGGACATATTGCATCGGCAGCATCAGCCGGTCGGCGATCCAGGCAGCGAAGGGGATGCCGGCGGTCTCTCCGCCCGCGACGGCGTCGATGGTTTCGAACCCGACCTCCCGGACGATCGAGGACGCCGCGAAATCCATCAGCGTCTGACGCACCCGCGGGAAGGAGATCAACCGGCGGCAGTCGATATAGACGGGGCTCGCCCAGCCCGAGGTGAACCGGTAGGGGTCGTCCGCGCGAAAACGCACCGCCTCGACCTCGATCAGCATCCGCGCCGTCATCTCGGCGATCAACGAGTCATCCGGGAACGCCGTCGGCAGCATCCGTTTCTCCCCTCTCCCACATTCGCGCCCCCCCCCGGCCGGCCTATCTGAGGCCGGAGGCGATCCTCCAGGAGATCGGGGTATCGGGTTCGAACGCCCGAACCGTGTCGTCTCCCACCGTCACCGCCTGCGGGGGCGTGTCGGAAATTACCCCTTTTTCGAGGACGATGCGGTCGGAATTCGGCTCCATGCCGTAAAATTCGGCGCCCGCGCGGGACACGAAACCCTCCAGCCGGTCGAGCGCGCCTTCCTCATCGAAAACCTGCGCGATGCATTGCAGCGCGTTCGGAGCATTGAAGATTCCGGCGCAGCCGCAATCGGTCTCCTTGTCGCGCCGCGGATGGGGCGCCGAGTCGGTGCCCAGGAAGAAGCGCGAATCGCCCGAGGTCGCCGCCCGCCGCAGCGCGAGCCGGTGGCGCTCGCGCTTGGCCACGGGGAGGCAATACATGTGCGGACGGATCCCGCCGAGGAAGAGGGCGTTCCTGTTGATCATCAAATGGTGCGGCGTGATCGTCGCGCCGAGGCCGCGGTCCGCGGCGCGTACGTAATCCACCGCCTCGGCCGTGGTCACATGCTCCAGCACCACCTTCAGACCCGGGAAGTCCCGCCGCATCGGGTCGAGCACGCGCTCGATATAGACCGCTTCGCGGTCGAACACGTCGACCTCCGGATCCACGACCTCGCCGTGGACGAGGAGCGGCATCCCGATCCTCTCCATCGCGGCCAGAACCGGGCGGATCGCCTCCATTCTCGTGACCCCGAAGGCCGAGTTCGTGGTGGCTCCCGCGGGGTAGAGCTTCACCGCGCGGAAAATTTCGCTCTCGAACCCGGCCCTGATGTCGCCCGGGTCGGCGTCGTCCGTCATATAGGCCGTCATCAGGGGCTCGAAGGGGTGGCCCTCCGGGAGAGCCGCTCGGATGCGCGCCAGATAGGCCTCTGCCTCCGCCGGGGTCCGAACCGGCGGCACGAGGTTCGGCATGACGATGGCGCGGCCGAACACCGAGGCCGAGAAGCCGACGATCGCTTCCAGCATCGTCCCGTCGCGGAGATGGAGATGCCAGTCGTCGGGGCGGACGATCTCGATCCGATCGCCCGTCACGGCGGGTCCATCAGCGCGCGGTAGAGAAGATCGGCGCCCTTGAGGAAGTCGTCGATATCCATCGCCTCGTTCGGGTTGTGCGAGCCGTTGTGGTTCCGGATGAAGATCATGGCCGACGGGATGCCGGCCGACGCGAACAGGACGGCGTCGTGACCGGCTCCGCTCAGAATCGTGTGTTCCGGGAGCGACAACGCGCGCGCGTGCTGGAGCAGCCTGTCGACCCAGCGCCGGTCCATGATCGCCGGTTCCGCATCGACCCTTCGGTCGAAGTTGAACATCACCCGTCGCTCCCCGGCGATCCGGTCGCACTCGCTTCGCATCAGCTCGTAAAACCCTTCGAGCGTCGCGGTGTTCTCGCTTCGCACCTCGAAGCTGAAATCGACCTCGCCCGCGATGCGCGAGACCGAATGCGCGCGCCCGTCGGTCTCGACGATCCCCGTGGTCACCACGATGTCGTGCCCCCTGTCGAGCCAGTCCTGCCAGTGATTGTCCAGCGCGTGGATCAGCGCGGCGGTCGCCATCACCGGATCGTTCCTGAGCCCGCGCGGAACCGCGCCCGAGTGTCCCGCCTCGCCGATGCAGCGGATCCGGCGGTGGCGCAGATTGCCGCGGATCGAGGTCACCACGGCAGTCGGCAGGCTGTCGGCGACCAGGATCGGTCCCTGCTCGATGTGAAGCTCGATATAACCCGCGATGTCCGCCGGATCGACCAGCGGGACGCCCGCCTCGATCGCGTCAACCGCGGCCCCGTTTCGCTTCATCGCTTCGCCCAGCGTCCCCGTGCCGTCCCGGTGAACCGAGGCGAGATCGGCCTTCCGCAGCCGGCCGAACAGGGCGCTCGATCCGACGCAGGCCTTGCCGTACCACGCGCTTTCCTCGCCGCGGAGCGCGATCACCCGGACCGGCTTTTTCGGCCGGGCGTCCTCCATCCGTGCCCGCACCAGCGCGAGCAGCCCGGCAACCACCCCGGCGGCGCCATCGAAATTGCCGCCCTCCGGCACCGAATCCATGTGCGATCCGCAGGCGACATAAGGCGTTTCCCGCGCCTGTCCGGGAAGCGAAATCAGTAGGTTGGAGACCCTGTCCACGCCGGTCTCGAGCCCGAATCTCTTCGCGACGTCGATCAGGATCTCGAAGGCCGCGTTCTCGCCGGCGCCGAAACTCTC
>JAJDVM010000228.1 GCA_022826125.1 Defluviicoccus sp. | reverse complement strand
GAAGCTCGCCCGCCTGCCGGGGTTCGCCGACATCCATCCGCTCCAGCCGGAGTCCACCGTGCAGGGCGCGCTCGCGCTGATGGAGCGGCTGTCGGACTGGCTCAAGGCCCTTACCGGGATGCCGGCGATCGCGCTGTCCCCCGCCGCCGGCGCGCATGGCGAATGGACCGGGCTGATGACGATCCGCTCGGCCCACGAGGCGGCGGGCGATGCGCGAAAGCGGGTGCTGGTGCCGGATTCCGCGCACGGAACCAACCCGGCGAGCGCCGCGATGTGCGGCTACGAGGTCGCCGCCGTGCCGCTGAACGCGCGAGGGCGGGTCGATCTGGCGGCACTCAAATCGGCGCTCGACGACGGCGTCGCCGCCTTCATGCTGACCAACCCCAATACCTGCGGGCTGTTCGAGGACGAGATCCTCGAGCAGGCCGACGCGGTCCACGAGGCAGGCGCCTATTTCTACTGCGACGGCGCCAACTTCAACGCCATCGTCGGCCGGGTGCGGCCCGGCGATCTCGGCATCGACTGCATGCACCTCAACCTGCACAAGACGTTCTCGACGCCGCATGGCGGCGGCGGGCCGGGCAGCGGTCCCATAGCGCTGTGCGCCGGGCTCGCCCCCTACGCGCCGGTTCCCTACGTCGTCGAGGGGCCGGACGGGCTGCGGCTGGTCGAGACCGACGCTTCGGGCACCGCGTTCGGGCGGGTCAAGGGCTTCCACGGGCAGATGGGCATGTTCGTCCGCGCGCTCGCCTACATTCTGAGCCACGGCATCGACGGTCTGAACCAGGCCTCTTCCGACGCGGTGCTGAACGCGAACTATGTCTCGGCCGGGCTCGCCGACCTGATGAGCCTTCCCTACGAGGGCCCGTGCATGCACGAGGTCCTGTTCGACGACGCGTTCCTCAAGGACACCGGCGTGACGACGCTCGATCTCGCCAAGGCGATGATCGACGAGGGGTACCATCCCGCGACGATCTACTTCCCGCTGGTGGTCCACGGCGCCCTTCTTCTTGAGCCCACCGAGACGGAGTCCAGGGAAAGCCTCGACCACCTGATCGCGACGCTGCGGCGCATCGTCGAACGGGCGCTGGCGGGCGAGGCGGATGCGTTCCACGCCGCGCCCGGAGAGGCGCCGCGCCGCCGTTTCGACGAGACCGCGGCCGCGCGCCGCCCTGTCTTGCGCTGGCGCCCGCCAACAACGGAAGATCAGGCCGCCGAGTAACCGCGGGAGGAATGACGGTGGAACGCAGTTTCGGGCTGGTCGGCGCCGGGACCATGGGCAAAGGTCTTGCCCGCAACCTTCTCAGGAACGGTTTCGCGCTCTCGGTTCATGACATCGATGCGTCGGCGGTCGACCGCGCCGTCGGCATGGGGGCGAAGCCCGCGAACGGGCTCGCCGGGCTGTGCGAGGCGACCGAAACGATCGGCACCTGCCTGCAGAGCATCGATGCGATCCGGGCGGTGTACCAGGGCCCGGACGGGTTGATCTCCAACGCGCGCGAGGGTTCGGTGCTGATCGACTTCTCCACCGGCGATCCCGCGGTGACCCGCGAGCTGGCCGCCGAGGCCGAAGCGCGTTCCGTGCACGTGATCGACGCGCCGATGCTGCGCATGGAGCAGCACGCCTGGGAGGGCCAGATCGTGCTTCTGGTCGGCGGGCCGGAGGAGATTGTCGAGCGCTGCCGTCCGGCCTTCGAGGCGGTTTCCGAGCGCTTCGTCCATTGCGGCCCGGTGGGGACGGGCCACATTTTCAAGATTCTGAACAATGCGAACGGACTCTGCATCCATGCGATGTATGCCGAGACCTTCGCGCTGGCAGCCAAGCTCGGGGTCGATCTGGAACGGCTGCTCGACGTGCTCTCCAACAGCACGTCGAACAGCGCGGCGCTGGGCGCGCTGTCCCAGCGGATCGTCACCGGCGAGGACGGACCTTTCTTCGCGACCGAGGTCGCGCTCAAGGACGTCTCGCTGTTCGCCAAGCTGGCCGCCGACACGAGATCGCCGTCGCTGCTTTCCAACGCGACCCGCGAGATCTACCAGCTCACCGCGCTGATGGGGTACGGCGACAAGGACGTGGTGAATGTCGGGGCCGCCCTCCGCCGCCTCGCGCTGGGCGAAGAGGCCGAACCCGAGCGCTAAAGCCTGTCCGTATCGAGGGACGCCGCGCAACCGGGCCCGCCGCTACCCCCAGACGTCTTCCGCGACTTCGACGACGCGCCGCAGCTTGGCCAGCTGGTCGTCGACGGTGAGATCGTTGCCGTCCACGGTCGACGAAAAGCCGCACTGGGGGCTGAGGGCGAGCTGTTCGAGAGGCGCGAACCCCGCCGCCTCGTCGATCCGGCGCTTCACGTCGTCGGCGGGTTCCAGCCGCGCGTGTTTCGAAGTGACGATCCCGAGCACCACGGTCTTTCCCGGGGGCAGGAAACGGAGCGGCGCGAAGTCGCCCGACCGGTCGTCGTCGTACTCCATGAAGAACCCGTCCACGTCGAGCTCGTTGAACAGGATGTCGGCGACCGGTTCGTAGCCGCCCTGCGCCACCCAGGCGCTCTGGTGGTTGCCCCGGCACATATGGACGGTGACCGCCATGTCGTCCGGCCGCCCCGCCAGAGCGGCGTTCAGCAACTTGCAATAGGTGTGCGGCAGCTCGTCCGGGTCCTCGCCCAGTGCGCGGGTCGCATCGCGGATCCCGTCGTCGCACAGATAGGCGAAGTTGGTGTCGTCGAGCTGCAGATAGCGCAGCCCGAGCGCCGCCAGCGCCATGATTTCCTCGTTATAGACGCGGGCGAGGTCTTCGTAGAACGCGTCCATGTCGGGATAGGCCGTCTCGTCGATCGCCTTGCGCCCGCCCCGGAAATGCAGCATCGAGGGAGACGGGATGCAGACCTTGGGGGTCCGGCCCGCCACCGAAGCGAGAAATTCGAAGTCCCTGGCCTGGATGTCGCGCACGTGCCCGAGGCGCTTCGTCACGGTCATGGTAGGGGGTCTGAAGCCCACCTCCGAGCCGTCGTCCTTGCGGAACCGGGCGACGAAATTCCCCTCCGTGACCGTCACCCCGTCGATCTGTCGCAGGAAGTCGAGATGCCAGAAGGTGCGCCGGAACTCGCCGTCGGTGATCCCCTGGAGCCCCGCCTCCTCCTGCATCCGGACGACATCCGCGATGCTGTCGTCCTCGACCGCGCGCAGCGCCGCGTCGTCGATATCCCCCTTGCCATGCGCGGCGCGCGCTTCCAGCAGCGCCGGGGGACGCAGCAGGCTGCCGACATGGTCGGCACGAAAGGGTGGGGTCTCTCTCGCGGTCATGGCCGGGTCTCCGTTCTGGTCGTTCCGCCGATGATGGCGGAATCGATCGGCCGGCGACAGGCCCCCGCGCCGGGGGTAGTGTCTCAGTTTGATATCTGTCGTTTGCGATAGGACTTGGGCCGGCGCGGCTTCGGCGCCCGTGCGTCGATCAGACCGAGGTCCATTCCATGTCATGCAACGCCTTGGAGACGCCCACAGCCATCGCCGGGCTGCTGCCATGCAGGCTCCTGTGCTGGCCGCAGAAATTGCCGTGGACGAAGTAGAGCGACAGCATGTGAAGGGGGTTCTCGATCTTCTTTGAGAACGCATTAGTCAGCCGCGATTGTCGATCACCCACGCACTCGATTGCCGTGACACTGGACCGATCACCTCAGTCAAGCATTTGGATCATTTTGTTCTTTTCGCTCCTCCTTGATCTGAGGCGTGTGCGTTGTTCGGAGTTCCTTGCTGAGCAAGGTCTTCCGGACGGGTTGAGATTTTTCTTACCCCAGCGGCGTGGCTGATTTCCGCGGGGTCCGGCGCGACGAACGATCCGGATTGTCGATTTTCACCCCAT
>JAJDVM010000103.1 GCA_022826125.1 Defluviicoccus sp. | reverse complement strand
GCAGAACATGTTCTGCATGTCGATCACGACGAACGCCGTCGCGCCCGGATCGAGCGAATCGTAGAGGTGGTAGCGCCCGCGCCGGGCCAGAACCCGGTCGACGATCTCCTGCCGGACGGTCACATCGTGCATGAAGCGGCCCCGTATGCGATGACTGCGCCGCATGGTGTTGGAGCCCGTCTCCGGCGTCAACAACGGGGCGGCCGACCGAGGATGTACCGCTACGCGCTCTACTACGTTCCGCCGCCGGACACCGCGCTCGGCGCGTTCGGCGCGCGCTGGCTGGGCGGCGATGCGACCGTCCCGCCCGACCTCGTCGGGGTGAGCGTCGAGGACTGGCGGAGCGCGGTCGCGGCGCCGCGGCGCTACGGGTTTCACGCGACGCTGAAGGCGCCGTTCCGGCTTGCCGCGAGGTACGACGAACGGGCGCTCGCCGACGCGCTCGAACCGTTCTGCCGAACGCGCGCACCGGTGCCGGTGGGCAAGCTGGCGTTGCGCGTGTTGTCCGATTTCCTCGTCCTCGCCCCGATGGAAACGAGCGCGGCGACGAAGTTCGCGGCGGATTGCGTCCGCGCGTTCGACGCCTTCCGCGCGCCGTTGACCGAGGAGGAAATAGAACGGCGGAGGCCCGACCGGTTGACGGAATCGGAGAAGGCAAACCTGGACCGCTGGGGCTACCCTTGGGTCATGGAGGATTTTCGCTTCCATCTCACCCTGACCGGCCCGCTGGACGAGGCGGGCCGCGCCGGGTTCGGCGCCGCGATCGCGCGCATGGCGCTGCCGGCGATGGCGGAGCCGGTCGAGATCGGCGACGTCTGCCTGTGCGGTCAGCCGGCGGCGGACGCCGATTTCCGGATACTGCGCCGCGTCTCCCTCGGCGGCGCGGATCGCGTCTGACGGGACGGCGTCAGCCCAGGCGGAAGTTCAGGATGTGATCGGGCGGCTCGACGCCCTCGATATTCTTCGGGTCGGGTTCGGGGGCGAGAACCTCGGTGCGCACCGGGATGACACCGGCCCAGATCGGCAGTTCGTAGTCCCCCTCGTCGTCGCCCGGCGGGCCGGTACGGATCTTGGACGAGGCCTCGTCGATCGGCATCGTCATCACCGTCGTCGCCTTGAGCTCCTGCTCCGTCGCCGGGCGCAGCATGTCCCAGCGCCCGGGGAACGAGCCGTCGACGAAGGTCTTGAGCCGCGCCTCCTTCTCGTCCGGGTCGGCGACCCTGCGGGCGGTCCCCAGCAGCATCGCCGAGCGGTAATTGATCGAATGGTGGAAGCCGGAGCGCGCCATCACGAACCCGTCGAGGATCGCGACCGTCAGGCAGACCTCGGCGGTGTCGACCGCGCGCAGCATCCGGCTGGCGGACGAGCCGTGCCAGTAGACATGCCCGCCCTCGCGCCATTGCAGCGTCGGCGTCACATAGGGCTGCCCCTCGAACACATAGCCCACCGAGCACAGCGGCATGGCGTCGAGGATCGGATAGATGGTCGCCGTGTCGTACCCGCCCCGGTCATGGCGGCGGCGGAGACGGACCCGGTCGGTCGGTGGGGATGCGGTCATGGCGAAACCCGAAATGTCGTGGATCAAGCGCGGGATATAGAAGCCCGCGGGGATTACTCAAGCATCCGGCCCGCGACGGGCACCGGACGCCGTTTGCCCGCCTTACTTCCTTACCGCGCGGCGACGGCTTCTTGCGGAAATTCCGCGCCAGAGGCCCTCGTACTCCCTCACCTGACCGGGCTTGGCTATCCCGGCGACGAACGGAGCGGGGGTTCTTTCGGCGAAACGCGCGATCCGACGACGACCCGCCACCAGTAGATCGGCTATGTCCTGACCGGTCGCGTTCTTCGTTCGGACGACGACGACCCGGGCCGAATGTCTCCTGATGGAAGCGAGTTCGGCTGCCCTGTAGCGCACGTTCTTGTCCTTCGTGACGGCCACCCAGCCCCTACGCCCGACAAGCGCTATCCATTCTTCGTCCGGCGCATCGGGCGGGAGATGATCGTCATGTATTTCGACCTTCATCCCCTCGGAGCGAAGGCGGTCCGCGACGATGTGTCTTCCGAGATTGCGGTCGAGGAAAAGGGTGGGCTCCTCAGGCGGCGGTCTGGAGCTCACACCGGATCGCTTCCTCGATTTCCGCGGCCTTGCGTTGGTAGTCCCGCGCCAGATCCCTCACGGACTCGCCGGCCTTGTAGCGTTCCGCGATCACCTGGGTAGCCAGGCCGGTACCCGCGATGACGGGGCGTCCGGCGGAGAGGGCGGGGTCGATGACCACCATGGCCGGTGCGTCTTCCAGCGCGGCGCGGGTAAACGGGTAGAGCTTGACGGGTATGCCCCGGGGATCGCGGTCGATACGGCGCAGCGCCGCGCTGATGACGTCCCGCATCGCCGTCTGGCCTGCCCGGCTGATATTGATGAGCTGGCCGTACTGTTCGGTAAACAGATCCAGCCCATCCGTTTCCAGATCGCGGCTGACCAGCGGATGCCGCTTGTCCGCCGCATGCTTCGCGTGCCTGGCGAGATACCGGATCGCTTCCCGGATATTCTGCATCTTCACTTCGTGCTTTCGACGGATCGCGGCCAGCACATGAAGCTCGGCCAGGTTAAGGAACGAGAGGAGTGCCGGAGATTTTGCCGGGACCGCGATCAGCGGCTTGTAATCCTCGCGGCCCAACGACCAGTACCGGACGGTAGCCGCCGGCACCGAAAGATAGTGGGCCGCCTCCGAGATCGTGTAGGCGGGCAGTTCGCGCGGATCCGGGGTTCGGGTTCGGTGTCTCTTCACGACGATTTCTTTCCCGAGTGAGGGTTCCTGTTTCAAGTCAAAAGATGCTTAACACGAATTGGGCTCGAAATCGACGCGAGGGACCCGGGAAGGGTCGACTCGGAACGCTGCCCCTAGTCGCCCTCCGCAATCCGGGCGTTCGTCATCCCAGATGCCGGACGTCGATGCCGCCCCAGCGGTCGTGGAGATACTCGGCGACGAGGCGCCGGTGGCAATGGTGCGGTTTGTCCTCGCTGCACAGCAGGCATCCGCCGTCAACGATCTCCCTCGGGATGCTCTCCTCGATCCGGCGTTCGCGCATCAGGTCGAGAAACTGCCGCTCATAGTCGTCCCAGCCCATGCGCTTCTTCCGGTAATCCGCCAGCATCTCCTTCGTCGGAGCGAGATCGGGCAGGTGCACGTAGTCGATCCCGCACACCCGCTGGCGCACCGTTCGGTGCTAACTTGTTGATACAGGGTCGTTTTCTTCTCCCCAACCCAGTTGCATCGGGAGGAAGGCCGCATCGGTTCCTTCCCCTTCTGCAACCCAGCTCGGGAGAACCGACATGCCTGGAACCACCCTCACCGACGCCCGAATCGGGGCGCTCGCTCCACGCAAGACTTCCTACGACATCCGCGACGGCAAGCTCAAGGGCTTCGGCGTCCGGGTGACGCCCTCGGGCAGGAAGCGCTTCTTCGTCCACTGCCAGCATCGCGGCGAGCGGGTCTGGAAGATCGTCGGCGCTTTCGGCGAGATCGATGTCGCGGAAGCGCGCTCCCGCGCGACCGGGATGCTGTCCGCGATCAGGCGCGGCGAGACCGTGCCCGCCCGGCCCGAAGACGCGCTCTTCGAGGCCGTCGCCGAGACCGTGTTCCAGCAGTACGAGCGGGTCTGGAAGCCGGGCACGCTGCGCGTCAACCGGGGTTATCTCAGAAACCAGATCCTGTCCCATTTCGCAGGGCGGAAGGTTGCCAATATCGACAGGCGGGAGGTGCGCAGCTGGTTCGCCGCCCTCGCCGCCACGCCGAGCGCGGCGGACCGTTCCATGCCGATCCTCTCCGTCATCATGAAGGAGGCGGAACGGATGGGGCTTCGGCCAGACGGTTCGAACCCGTGCCGTGGGATCAGGCGATACCGCCGCAAGGGGCGCGAGCGGTTCCTGTCCGACGACGAGATCCGCGGGCTCTCCAAGGTGCTCGCTGCGCATGCGGATCAGTGTCCCGGTCAGGTCGCGGCGATCCGCCTTCTTCTGCTCACCGGGTGCCGCAAGAGCGAGGTCCTGACGCTCCGCTGGTCCGATTACCGCGAGGGCAAGCTGTTCCTCCGCGATTCGAAGACTGGCCCCAGAACGGTCTGGCTGTCCCGCCCCGCGCGGGCCATCCTCGATGGCATCGAGCGAACCGGCCGCTTTGTCTTTCCGTCGCCGTTGGCGCGACGGCCGCGCTGCTGCGAGTGGCTGGACGATTTCTGGCGGGACGTCCGCGCCGAGGCGGGCATTCCCGACGTCCGCATCCACGACCTCCGCCATACCCATGCCAGCATCGCGCTGAGACAGGGCGAGACCGTGCTCGCCATCGGCAGGCTGCTCGGACATGCCGATCCCGAGACCACGCTGAAATACACGCACCCCGCCGACGCGATGGCGAGAGAGGCCGCCGAAAAACTCGGCGATGTGCTGGGGGGCTGAGCAATGTTGGCAAGGGAACGGAGCAGGCTTACCGACGCGGCGATCGCGCGTCTCCGCCCGCGCGAGCGCGAATACGCCGTATGGGACACCCGCGTGCCCGGCCTCGGGGTCCGGGTGCGACCCACCGGCGGGATGACCTGGGTCATGCTGGAGGACGCGGAGGGACACACCAGGCGCGTCTCGCTCGGCCCGGTTTCGATCATGACCGTCGAGGAGGCAAGGCAGCGGTATCATGAGCGCAGGGCAAGCCCGGAGACGGAGAGGCCCGTCGATTCGCCGCGCGCCGTGCCCACGTTCCGGACGTTCGTCGAGGGTGAGTGGAGGCGGGCGCGTTTCGAGCGCTGCAAGCCAACCACCCGGAAGAGCTATTCCTGGATGCTCGATGCCCGCCTTCTCCCCGCCTTCGGTGAAAAGCGGCTCGACCGGATCAGCACCGCGGATATACGGCGCTGGTTCGACGATTTCAGCCGCACCGCGCCCGGCAACGCCAACGTCGCGCTCAGGCTGCTGCGCGCGATCCTCAACTTCGCCGTCGCCCGCGACCGCATCGAAACCAACCCCGCCGGCGGCATCGCGCCAAACCGGCGGCCCAGGATGACCCGCTTCCTGTCCACCGAGGAGATCGCCCGGCTTCACCGGGTTCTCGACGCCCATTCCGTCGGGCGCGGGGCAGCGCAGGCCGACCTTATCCGCCTCCTGCTGCTCACCGGCTGCCGCAGGAACGAGATCGTCCGGCTGCGCTGGTCCGAGGTTCAGGACGACACCTTGGTTCTGGCCGACAGCAAGGTCGGGCCGAGGAAGGTTCCGCTCGGCGCCCGGGCGCGCGCGATCCTCGACGGGCGGCCGAAGGGAGACAGTCCGTTCGTGTTCCCCTCGCAGCGCGATCCCTCGCGGCCCCATGGCGACCACCTCTCGCTGTGGTACCGGGTCCGCAGGGAGGCCAGGATCGAGGACGTCCGGCTTCACGACCTCCGCCACACGCACGCCAGCCACGCGGTGATGAGCGGCGTGCCGGTGCCGGTGGTCTCCCGCCTGCTCGGACACTCCAACACCCGGATGACGCTCCGATACGCCCATCTCGGAGACCGCGACATCGAAGCCGCGGCGGGAAGGGTCGGGGAGGCGATCGGAACCATGCTTGGGCTATAGATCGACGCCCGGACCATGCAAACGCGCCCTCCGCTCGCACCGGGCCGATGGGGGGCCAGCCAACCGGCCTCCCCCGCGACGGGGCACCTCCGACTTGTTTCATCGAGCCGTTCCCACATTCCGCCCATCCTCGATCATACGCCGAAGCCGACCAGTCCATCGTCCTCCAAGAGGAATGTGCGCTGTGGCGTTTTTCGGGTTCAAGGCCGAGGTGCGGCGTGGCGGGAGAGGGTGTATCCCGGCGCATCCCGGCGTTTGGGGCGAGCGGCGCCGGTGATTTTCACGCGGGAGTAGAATGGCGCGGGCGCATTGCCTGACAGCGGTCGTGGGTTCGCCTGTGCCGGCGGACGGCCCGGTCGATCGAAGGAGGCGCCCCGCAGGGCTGGCCTCCGTCCGCCCCTCAAACGGCTCGCACGGTTTTCCCGTACCCGGTCCAGTACCCCGCACTTCGACCACCGGTTCATCCGCGTGTAGATCGTGTGCCAGTCGCCGTACCGCGCCGGCAGGCCGCGCCACTTGCAGCCATGCTCGGCGACATGCGGGATGGCGTTGAGGACCTGCCGGTTCGACACCCTAACATTGCCCCGGTGCACCGGAAGGTGCGGCGCAATGCGAGCGTATTGGGCTTCCATCAGCTCTATACGGAAACCATAACACGAATCGTATCATTAGTGTTTACACACCCTAATCAATCCGCATCAGCTGGAGGCCAGTATGTGGCCAAGACCGAAGAACTGACCGTTAATCTGGTCGTTTACGGCACCGCGGCAATCATTGCCGCCATCACATCCTCCCCGCGTGAGGAATGAATCAGCCTAAGCCGATATATCACACCTCCAACAGATTTTCTTCGTCTCCGTAGCAGTGATAGTTCGGCATGTCGTTGTACCGGTCGGTCAGCATCAGTCCCGATACCTCGCTTAGCAGAGATCTTCGCTGACCCCAATTCAGTACATGAATATCTGCTATTTCAGAGGCGTGGTTTCCGAGACTCTGAATGTTCCGCGAGTTTCCCGCTGGCCAATGGCTGTGGATCAGCAGGGTCTCCACCAAGTCGATTTGATGGCTCCATTCCGCGTCCTCCGGAGTTTTCAGTCCGGCAAGCCGACCAATGTAGCAGCGAACATTTCCGGCATCCTGGTTGTAATTCCATGTCTCCTGTACTAGCCTGTCCGCGAAGGTTTGATCGCTGGTCTTGCCGATGTACAGAAGGACATCGGAACCGTAGATCGGATGAGAGCCATAGACTTGATAGACGCCGCAATCGTGACGCTTGTCGTTGACGTCTGCAATTTCTTCCAAGCTGAAAGGCCCATCCCATTGAACGTGCATCACGGGCATCATTGTCTCCTGCGCGAGTGCCCCACTCCGGGGTCGGGGTTCCATTTGTGGCGGTCGCGTTGGACCGTGTCAACGGAGGGGTTAGGAGTGACGACACCTGCGACGCGGTGCACGGCCACCAGAAGCTCTCGCTGTTCGCCACCTCAGGACCATAATCGCTGGGGCGTAGTGCCCCGCAAGGCTAGTTCGTCGCTGCCGGCGCAAACAGGTGATGAATAACAAACCGCTCCGACGCCGCGCCGCGCCGATGCCGCGTCTCTCGAGCGTCTTCGACCTCCGACAGCACCGCAGATCGGAGCAGCAGCCCTGGGCTCTCCATTCCGAGCTCCACCCGCCGAGCGGCTACCGCCGCCGACACGCGCGCGGTCGCATCGGCAACATCGTCATCCAGCACATATCCAAGCATTCCGCCTTCCAACACTTCGGACGCATACCGTCCTGTAATGAAACGCATCATTCCATGTACTACGTACTCGGTGGCCAACCCCCTTTTTTTCCCTTCCTTGATCACGTTCAGTCTCTTGCACTCGAGACAGAAGTACACCTGCTCCGTCGGCAAAAGCGGAGAAAACACGATGTCCATCCGCCCCTGTTCCGCGTCCGCTGAAGAGCCCAGTTCCACCATCTGGATATCTATCCTGATTGGCAACTCCGCCGCAGTGCGGCTGCCCCTAAGGCGCCGGCAAAGCTCGTCCGTCGTCGTGTCCTCCAGCGCGTCCGCCGCCAGCACTGGCATCGTCTGCCAAGTCGACCAAACAAGGCGCAGGATCTGCGGCACCAGCGACGCGATCAGATCGAGCCAATCGTCTGGCACTCCATACGACTTCATCCGGCCCCCGACTACCGTGTCTTCGAAAACAACAGCGTGGTTGCCAGCGCGTCGGCGTCGTTTAGCGCGGCCGTCGCCGTCCAGTGAATGCGCGCAGCCGGCTTAAGTAGGTATAGCTTGTCTCCCTCAAAGACCATCACTTCGCGTAGCGCACTCAAGCTGCCGCCGTCGACTGCCAGCGCGTCGCGGATCCTTCGGAGAACGCGCACCAGATCCTGCCCTACACGAAGCGATCCCTTCCCCTCGTCGAGTCGAGCCTTCTGCAGGATTGCAACACCCACGCCCAAGGATCCCGAGATCGTACAGCTCCCCCGCACCTCGTTGCCCGACGGTGCCGCCCACTGATTCAACGTCGCGCATAGCCGTTCCGCGTAGCTCGCTGCTTCGGCTGCGGTGCCGGTCACCAAGCTCACCGCCGATCTTTGCTCCGGTCGGGGTTGAGCCGAAGGTGCTACGACTCCGATGGTGTCCGCTATCAACATCTCGTCCGATGGATGGATGCCGAAATACGCGTTCACCAGAGGCTCGATTCGTTCGTTCGCCGCTTCGATGGTGTTCTCCCTGCTGAGAAAACTCTTCTCCGCCTCCTCGTATGAGGCTTCCACGATCTCGCGTACTTCTTCCACGATGCGCGTTCCCTGCCGCGAATCATCCAGCTGCTCCGGCAGCGGAAAAGGTACGCGAAGCAATTCATCGACATGCACCTTGGGCCGGTACACCCCCCAATTCGACGACGTGTGGAACGTGAAGTAACGGGCTAGCTTACTGCGCAGATAACACGCGAGAAATATCAGCAGCTCGCGATCTGTGTCCGGCCCGTGAATTCCTCTCACGGCGTGCCGAAAACTGACGTCAAAATCTGAGAAGGCGATGCGCTTGAAACCCTGCGTTACCAAGACGTGTGGTGCCAGAAAGATCGCGGTGTCGGGGCTCCGCCGCGCCATAAACACGCTCGACGGCAACAGGGTACAGTCATCCGGCCGCAAGAACAGATCAATAGCCTCGCTACGCGCATTTATGAAACGACGAGACGGTAACTCCAACCGTTTCGCTCGGCTGGCGTCGTCATTGTCTCCTAACGGCTGGAATCCTTCTGCCACCACCCATCGCTTCGAGCCGTCGTTTTCCCGCGGGTGCCTTACGTGGTCGCGAAGGCGCGGAAGCATCTTCAGTCGGTCCAGCAACCGCTGGTCCCTTCCCGTAGCCCAGAAATGCCGGTTCCACACCTGCGGCGCGTCCAGGGTTTCCAGATCGCTGATGACATCGGTGACGGCGAGCGTCGTCCGGTCCGCCGGACCTACTGAAACGACTTCTGCCTTCGTCGTTGCCCAGCTCACCTTCGGTGCCCAGTACTCCACCACGCCCTTTTCCCGATCAGGCGCACAATTCCGGTACCGTACGACGATCGCCGGATGGATTGCATCCCGAAAGAGGAAAAACCTCAAATCGGTCAGATTCAAGATGCGTTCGACCCGATGCTCTTTAAACCAAGCTCGTTGAAACTCCAGCGCCATATTTCCATGATTGAACAACGTGCCATGCGGGAGCACGAAACAAATGGGCGCATTCTCTTGCGCGTGCTCCACTGCCTTCCACACGAATGCCGTCGCGATCTGCCAGCCGGGCATGACCTTCGCGCCATTCGCACACCATTTTGCCGCGAGCGCGTTCTTGCCGACTCGCTCCCATGGCGGATTCCCGACCACGAAATCGAAATTCTCGAACGAGGACGAGTCCACGGCAAAAAAATCCGCGCACACTATGTTGCCTCGCCTCACGTCCGGACCCCGCGCACCTTGCCCTGGCTCGCCCACTAGACGCGGAAGGTCGGGTCCGTTCCGCTGCAATCCCTGGATGTCGCGCGGGCTCAGTTGATCCAGATAGGCCAGATACAGGCTGAATGCCGCGATGCGACAAGCCACCCGACTCTTTTCAACCCCGTATACGCTGTCCTGAAGTAGTCCGATCAGCGCCTCTGCCCGCCGTTCGTTTGGCGCCTGAGGATGAGACTGCGTCCACTCCCACGCTAAACGGTTGAAGAATCCCACCAGGAAAATCCCGGAACCGCAGGCTGGGTCCAAGAACTTTTTCCCGATCAGCTCCCGCTCGCCTTCAAGCGCCGTGTTCAGCACTATCTCCGCCAGGAACCGCGCGGTGTAGAACGCCCCCTCCCGCTTTCCGTCTCCCTCCAAAAACCGCTCGTAGATCGCGCTGATCGTCTCTACCGGTATATAACCGAAGTCGTACGGCCAGAAACGACCCTGATGCGTCCGCACGTCCGTGCCGTGAAAGAACTCGTATAGCGTTAGGACATCCGTTTCCCGTACATGCCGCTCTTCTTCTTCGAGGTCGTCGCTAAACAGGTCCCCGTTGAAATCCTTCCCGAGACGACGAAACAGCCTGTAGAGCGCTGCTTTGGCCGATCCCAGCGGCCGGATGCCCAGCACGTCGCGGAGATGGGCGCAATCCTCGATCCCTAGATCCGTCAGGTACCTGTCGTCGATCACCTCACGGTCGAACAGATAGCATGCGAACACCAACCTGCACAGAAGCGCGTCCAGTCGGTCCTTGGCTTCCTCCCCCTCAACATCTTCCCGCAGGACTTCGCGCGCGTTGCTGAGATTGTCGAGCAGATCCCTGTCAACGCGGCTGTCCGCGTCAAACGACGCTTCGTGCTCGCGGAAGTACGCTCCGCTCTCAACCGCTACCAGAAAACGCTCTAGCTTATCCGCCGCCCGCTCCAGCGTGTCGACCAAGCAGCGTGCCCTGCCCACGCTCCCTTCCGGCGGCTCCGGTCGCGACATGCCCGAATAGACATGCACGCGTTCCGGCGACACGAGGACAAGGATGGGCGCCGTCCCGTGATTCCAAAACCTGCGGTGCATCCCCAAAGCTTCATCGAGGCCGATCTCATCGACTTCCTTGAAGTACACGAGCGGCGTCTGCTCCGAACAGAACATGCCGTCCAGCTCTAGAAGCTCGAATGCCTGTTCAAGTCCGTGCGCGTACCGTCCTTCCCGCGCCAGTTCGTCCTTGCTAGCGACAAAGCCTGGGTAGGCACCGTTCTCGACGCCGAATTCCCGTTGCCAAGAAGCAGCGCTGGCTGTGCTCATGCTTCGCTTCGGAAACGCCGTCGCGACTCCGGCGTCCCCGTCAGTTCGTAAGCCCAGCCGTTACTCCCTCTTACAGACTTGATCCCGTATCCCTGCCGTCGCAAGAACACGATGTCTCGGGATACAGTCGGCGACGACACGCCAAGCTCTTTCGCTATATCGGGACAGGAAAAAGACCCGTGGCCGATAAGCGCCAAAAGCGCTTCGTGGCGTTTGGCGATCACCATAGTGCGTTCGTAGCGCAAGGCTCGCCCCCCTAGATCCCTATCCAATCATGATAGACTGCACCGCCGCGATCAAGGTTCCTATGCTGCGCCTTGGAGCCAACGGCTTGCTCGCGCAACCGGTCGCCGCCGCCGAAACTGTCGCAGATCCTTAACCGTACCTGCCGGGTGCGACAATTGCGCTGTCGGCACCGACCGACTTCGAGGGGCCGCGCGATGAGTTCCTGAAGGCGTCACTAGCGTACCGGCGAGACGAAGGACGTGATCACGGACGCCAACAATGCGTTCGAGAGCACCCTGAGGGCAGTCTGCGACCGGAGGGGGTGGACATATTCATCCGGCGCCCCGGTGTCGCCATCCTCCTCAAGATCGTGCGCGACAACGGTCTTCTAAGGCGGCGTCCTGATCCATGACTGCTTGGCCTTGTATCTGAGCTACGACTACTGCCGCCTCACGCTGTGCGGTGCCCATCTGACCAGGGAACTCGCCTTCGTCGTCGAGGCGCACGGCCATGTCTGGGCCGGGCGCATGCGAAAGCTCCTCCTAAAGACCAGCCACGAAGCTGCCCGGCGCGACCACAAGACCCTCGCCGTGGAAACTCCATGGCGTGAAGGGGTGGGATCGAGTATGCAGGCGGAATGGTGAGCCTTGATACCATCGTGCCGGGGAGCCGTCTGTCCGGCATCCATGGCAACGGTCCAGTGGAAATCATCGCCACCCGCGCCTACGGCACTGACGCGATCGAAGTGACCTGGAAGGGGCCGGACGGGCTCGGCAACCGGATTCTCTACCGCCATGACGAACCGCGGATCCGCGAGGTCGCGCCCGCGCGCCGCTTCGCATTCGACGGCGACGGCCGCCTGTTCCGGCTGGCCTCGGAGGCGCTCCGCATTCGCCTTGCGCATCTCTTCGATCCGTATGTCGCGGTCAACGCCTCGCAGATCGAGCCGCTGCCGCACCAGTTGACCGCGGTCTACGGCGCGATGCTCGACCGCCAGCCGCTGCGCTTCCTGCTGGCCGACGACCCGGGCGCGGGCAAGACCGTCATGGCGGGGCTGCTCATCAAGGAACTCCTCATCCGGGGCAGTCTCGAACGGTGCCTGATCGTCGCGCCGGGCAGCCTGGTCGAGCAGTGGCAGGACGAGCTCAAGGACAAGTTCGATCTCGCCTTCGAGATCGTGAGCCGGGAGCACGTCGAGACCTCGGTGACCGGCAACCCCTTCGCCGAGCGCCCGCGGCTGATCGCCCGGCTCGACATGCTGGCCCGCAACGACGAGCTGAAGGCCAGGCTGGAAGCGGCCCCGGAATGGGACCTGATCGTCTGCGACGAGGCGCACCGCATGTCGGCGAGCTTCTTCGGCCAGGAGGTCCGATACACCAAGCGCTTCCAGCTGGGGGCGCTGGCCGGGCGGCTCGCGCGCCATTTTCTGCTGATGACGGCGACTCCCCACAACGGCAAGGAAGAGGACTTCCAACTCTTCATGGGCCTCCTCGACGCCGACCGCTTCGAGGGGCGCTTCCGGGAAGGCGTCCACAAGGTCGACCCCTCCGACATGATGCGCCGGCTGACCAAGGAGGAGCTCTACCGCTTCGACGGAAGCCCGCTGTTCCCCGAGCGCCGCGCCTACACGGTCTCCTACCGGCTGTCTCCCCGCGAGGACGAGCTCTACGAGGCAGTCACGCACTATGTTCGAGAGGAGATGAACCGCGCCGACCGCCTGGGCGATGACGGTACGCGACGACGCAACAACGTGGGGTTCGCCCTGCAGATCCTGCAACGTCGCCTGGCATCGTCGCCGGCGGCGATTCACGAATCGCTGAAACGCCGCCTGTCGCGCCTCGAAACCAGGCTGGAGGAGGAACGGGCCGGACGCACGGATCGTCCCGCCGCCGACCCGATCGAACAGCCCGCGCCGGAGCCCGCGCTCGACGAGGATGACCTTGAAGACGCCACGGGCGAAGAGCTGGAAGCCCACGAGGAACAACTCGTCGACCGGGCGACCGCAGCGCAGACCATCGCCGAACTCGAAGCGGAGATCGCCGAGCTGCGGCGTCTCGAAAAGATGGCGAACGCGCTCCGACGGTCCGGCGAAGACACCAAGTGGCGCGAGCTCGACCGCATTCTCGACGATCCCCTGGTCCACGACCCGAGACGCGGCGTAAGGCGCAAGATCGTCGTCTTCACCGAGGCGCGCGACACGCTGGAATATCTCGCCCGCCGCATTCGCGACCGCACCGGCGAGCCGGACAGCGTCACGGTCATCCATGGCAGCGTCCCGCGCGACCGCAGGCGGGCCACGATTGCCGCCTTCAACGACGATCCAGCCGTCCGCTTCCTGCTCGCCAACGACGCTGCCGGCGAAGGCGTCAATTTGCAGCGCGGCGCCCACCTGATGGTCAACTACGACCTGCCGTGGAACCCCAACCGGCTGGAACAGCGCTTCGGCCGCATCCACCGGATCGGTCAGACCGAGGTGTGCCACCTGTGGAACCTGTTGGCGAGCGAGACGCGCGAGGGCTCGGTCTACCAGCGGCTCCTGGAAAAGCTGGAGACCGCGCGGGAGACGCTGGGCGGCAAGGTCTATGACGTGCTGGGTGAGCTGTTCGAGGCCCGGCCGCTACGCGAACTGTTCATGGAGGCGATCCGCTACGGCGAACGGCCGGAGGTGCGGGAGCGCCTGTTCCAGACGATCGACGGTGCCGTCGACGTCGAAAACATCAACGATCTCGTCGCGCGCAACAAGCTCACCCAGGAAGGGCTCGATCCCGCGACGGTGCGCGGTGTGCGGGAGGAGATGGAGCGCGCATCGGCGCGGCGTCTCCAGCCGCACCACATCCGCTCGTTCTTCGAGGCGGCCTTCGCCGAAGCCGGTGGCGTTCTGCGGCCGCGCGAGACGGGGCGCACCGAGGTCACGCGCGTCCCGCCCATCCTGCGCGACCGGGACCGCCTGATCGGCCGCGCCGACCCGGTGCTGCCGCGTTACCGCCGCATCTGCTTCGACAAGGAGCACATCCCGGGCCAGCCGCAAGCCGCCCTGGTGGCGCCCGGCCACCCGCTGCTCGACTCCCTGATCGACCTGACGCTCGAGCGCTACCGCGAGCTGCTGACGCGCGGCGCCGTGTTGGTCGACGAGGCCGACCGGTTCGACGATCCCCGCGTGCTGGTGACGCTGCGCCACGCGATCCGCGACGGAAGGACGACCCGCAACGGCAAGCCGCAGACGATCTCGGAGCGGCTGCAATTCGTCTGGCTGGATGCCGACGGCCGGGCGCACGACGGCGGGCCCGCGCCCTATCTCGACTGCCGTGGCGTGGAGGAGGAAGAGGGCGGCAGGCTGGAAGGACTGCTGGATGCCTCTTGGCTCAAGGAACCGCTGGAGGAGCGCGCGAGAACGCTCGCTGTGACCGACCTGGTGCCTCGGCACCTGGACGAGGTAAGGGAGCCGCGCCTTGCCGAGCTCGACAAGATCGAGGCGGCGATCAAGGAGCGGATGCGCCGCGAGATCGCCCATCTCCAGCATCGCGCCCTGGAGCTGGAGGCGGAGGAAAAGGCCGGCAAGCGTCCGCGGCTCAATTCGGAGAACGTCAGGCGTCAGGCGGAGGCCCTGACCGACCGGCTGGAACTCCGGCTCGCCGACATCGCGCGCCAGCGCGACATCGCTCCCTTGCCGCCCGAAATCTGTGGTGCGGCGCTCGTCGTGCCAGCGAAACTGCTTCGAGAGGAAGGAGCGGACGATGGATCCGCGGACGGAGCGGTGGAAACGGCGGATGCGCTAAGCCGCGCCGAGGTCGAGGCCAGGGCGATGGATGCGGTCATGGAGCGCGAGCGAAGCCTCGGATACCAGCCCCGCGACGTTTCGTCGGAGAACCGGGGCTACGACATCGAGAGCCGCGATTCCGAGACTGGCGGGCTGCGCTTCATCGAGGTCAAGGGCCGCCGCGCGGACGCCGAGGCCATCACGATCACGCGCAACGAGATGCTTGCGGCGCTGAACGCGGGGGAATCCTTCATCCTCGCCGCCGTGTTGGTGGAAGATGGTCTTGTCCATCGGCCGCTCTACGTACCGGATCCTTCCCCGCTGTTCGGCGCCGAGCCGGGCTTCAACGAAGTCCACCGGGCGATTTCCGTCGCGTCCATCAAGGCGGCGGCGCGCGAACGGGATTTGACATGACAACGGCGTCCTCCCCCGGCCAACGCAGGAAGCTCATCGAGGTTTCGCTCCCGCTGGAGGCGATCAACGAGGCCTCGGCGCGGGAGAAATCGATCCGGCACGGACATCCGTCGACGCTGCATCTGTGGTGGGCGCGGCGGCCGCTGGCGGCTTGCCGGGCGGTACTGTTCGCCCAGCTCGTCGACGACCCGGAGTCCTGGCCCGAGGAGTTTCAGACCGAGGAGGACCGGAAGCGCGAGCGCAAGCGGCTGCACGGGATCATCGAGGAGATGGTGCCGTGGGAGGCGACCAATAACGAGCTGATCCTGAGCAAGGCGCGTTACGAGATCGCACGGTCTCTCGCCCGTGGCCGGGGGGAGACACCACCGCCGCGCGAGGACCCGGAGGCGGTGCTGGACTGGCTCGGCCGACACGCGCCGCCGGTCTGCGATCCGTTCTGCGGCGGAGGTTCGATCCCGCTGGAGGCGCAGCGGCTCGGTCTCCGCGCGCACGGCTCGGACCTCAACCCGGTCGCGGTGCTGGTCTCCAAGGCGACCTGCGAGATCCCGCCCAAAGTTGCCGGCCTGCCGCCGGTTAACCCCGACCGCGACCCGCATGTGGCGTGGAAGGGCGCGCAGGGACTGGCCGAGGACATCCGCCAATACGGCCGGTGGATGCGCGACGAAGCCGAATCCCGGATCGGTAATCTCTACCCAAAGGTCGCGGTGACCGAGGCGATGGCGGCGGAGCGGCCCGACCTCGCCCCCTATGCCGGCAAGAAACTGACCGTCGTCGCCTGGCTCTGGGCGCGCACCGTCGCCTCGCCCGACCCGATGATACGGGGCGCGCATGTGCCGCTGGCAAGCTCGTTCGTCCTGTCTTCGAAGAAGGGCAAGGAAGCCATCGCCGTTCCTCAGGTGGATCGTGAGAACGGCGTCTACCGGTTTACTGTGAAGGCGGATGGCATCGAGCCGGAGGACTTGGCAGGGGCCAAGTCGGGCACCAAGGCCGCGCGAGGAGCCAACTTCACCTGCCTGGTTTCCGGCACGCCGATTTCGGGGGATCATATCAAGGCGGAAGGCATGGCGGGCCGCATGGGTACCCGACTCATGGCAATCGTTGCGGAGGGCGAGCGCGGTCGCGTCTATCTGGACCCGACGAAGGGGATGGAAGAAGCGGCGCGTGCCGCCGAGCCGGGATGGAAACCGCAGCAGCAATTGCCGGATGACCCGCGCAATTTCTGGACGGTATCCTATGGGCTGACTGCCTACGCCGACCTCTTCACCGACCGGCAGCTGGTGGCGTTGACGACATTTTCGGACCTGGTCTCCGAGGCGCGTGAGAAGGTGCTGGAGGACGCGCTGGCGGCCGGCATGGACGCCGTCGCGCCCCGCCTCGCCGACGGCGGCATCGGCGCCCAAGCCTACGCTGACGCCGTGGCGACGTATTTGGGGTTAGCGACAGATAAGGCTGCTGACTACTGGAGCGCGATCTGTAGTTGGCATTCAAGCGGAGAAAAAATGCGGAATACGTTTAGCCGCCAGGCCCTCCCTATGGTCTGGGATTATGCGGAGACCAATCCCCTTTCGGAGTCTACAGGCAACTGGATTGCCTGCGTCGATTGGGTACGGAAAGTCGCTGGCGCGTCGCCCGCAGTCGGAACACAGGGGACAGTGATACAGCAAAATGCGGCTGAGCATACCCGGTTAGTTGACGGCTCAGCCATTGCGACCGATCCACCCTATTACGACAACATCGGCTACGCGGATTTGTCGGATTTCTTCTATGTCTGGTTGCGCCGTACTCTGCGCGACACTTGGCCCGATCTGTTCCGGCGCGTGCTCGCTCCAAAGGATGACGAGCTTGTCGCGACGCCTTACCGCCACGGCGGCAAGGATGAGGCGGAGAAATTCTTCCTGGAGGGCATGGGCAAGGCGCTCGCCAACATGCGCCGTAACGGCGTGGACGAGTTCCCGGTCACGATCTA
The DNA here is from genome assembly GCA_022826125.1 of Defluviicoccus sp. Taxonomy (GTDB): domain Bacteria; phylum Pseudomonadota; class Alphaproteobacteria; order MPNO01; family MPNO01; genus MPNO01. The sequence continues at coordinate 5,125 of JAJDVM010000103.1, read as the reverse complement.
CTACGCCTTCAAGCAGTCCGAGGTGGCAAAGGAGGGACTGACCTCTCCGGGTTGGGCCACATTCCTGCAAGGCGTCGTCGATGCCGGTTATCTGATCGACGGGACTTGGCCCGTAAGGACCGAGCTTTCCAATCGCACGATTGGAATCGGCGCAAATGCCCTCGCCTCCTCGATCGTTCTCGTATGCCGCAAACGGTCGCCGGATGCACCCGTCATCACGCGCCGGCAATTCGTCGCGCGACTCCGCTCGGAATTGCCCGGCGCGCTGGCCAAGATCCGCCAGGGCGGTGTCGGCCCCGTGGACATGGCCCAGGCGGCGATCGGTCCCGGAATGAGCGTGTTCACGACGGCGTCCCAGGTGCTCGAAGCCGACGACTCCCCGATGACCGTGCGCACGGCGGTCGCGCTGATCAACCAGGTGCGGGACGAGATTTCGGGCGAAGAGGCATCGGGGTACGACCCCGACACCCGCTTCTGCATCGACTGGTTCGACACGTTCGGGATGGCGGAGGGCAAATCGGGCGATGCGATCTCGATGGCGCAAGCCCAAGACATCGGCATCGGCGACCTCGAGACCGCCGGGGTCTTCTCCGCGAAAGGCGGCACCGCGCGTCTGCTTCGCCGGGAGGAGTTGCCGGCTGACTGGGACCCGGCGACCGACAAGCGCCTGACCGATTGGGAATGCGCGCAGCATCTGGCGCGGGTCCTGGATTCTCCCGAGGGAGGCATCGAGGCCGCGGCGCGCCTATTCGCGATCATGCCGCCGGAGCAGGCTGACGCTGCCCGTCTTCTCGCCTATCGCCTCTACGACATCTGCGAGCGCAGGGATCGCGCGGCCGAGGCGCAGGTGTGGAACATGCTGGTCCGCGAATGGCCGGCGCTCGAGGCCGCCGCGGCGGAGATCGAGACCGATGCCGGCGAGCCTCTGCTGATTTAGGTGCCCGGACAGAAGATGCCGCCCAAGGCCGAAGCGGAAATGAAGACCACGCGCTATTTCAGGGAACAGGTCATGCGCAAGCGGCCCTATATCGACCCGGCATGGTGCGCGGCCGTGATCGCGGCCCCCACTCGCCAAGAGACGCAACCCGATGGACGGGTCCGATTCTGGGGCCATATCCAGCCACCGGGCGAAGAAGCATCGCGTACCCTCCGGGTCGTCACGCTCGCCGACGGGGAAACCGTCCACAACGCGTTCTTCGACCGGGGATTCAGGAAGGACGAACCATGAAGCTCCACTACTATCCCGAGACCGACAGCCTCTATATCGAGTTCACAGCGGCGCCCGGTGCGGAAACGCGCGAAGTCTCCGACGGGCTCAACGTCGATCTCGATGCGGACGGGGCGGTGGTCGGTTTCGACATCGACCGTGCATCGCAGCGGCTCGACCTGTCCACGCTGGAGGCTGAAGCCCTGCCCCTCCGCTCGCTCAAGGCGGGATAATCCGCGATCCCGGGTGCCGGGTGGACCACGACAGAACGACCCGATGCCCGACGACGCCAGACCAGGGGCGGTGACTGTCACCCGACGGAAGGCGGCGCGTATGATGACCGCAGAGGTAAATCTCAAAACGGAGGCCGCGACCTTCGAATGCGCGGAAGATCGGAAGGCGCCGGTCCGGGAACCTGATTGACGCCGGCGCAGCCGTCCGTTCATTTGTTCGCGACCCTTCAAATCGCACCATAGATCGATCGAAAGCGGGATTTCAGCATGAGCGACGGGGAAGGCATCGACGCGGCATCGGCCGCCAGGCAAAGGGTGGAAAAGGCCGTCGAAGCGCTCCGCGTCGGTCTGGGACCCTATGTCGGCAAGCACATGCGCGACCGCCACGGCAAGAACTGGCGGCATTATGCGAGCCGCGCTCGGGGCGACGAGGCCGGCGGCGAGCTCGACGCCTACGCCCTTCTGAAGACGCTGCTCGACAATTGGGGCGATCTGGTCCAGCGCAACGAGAAGCTGCGGAAGGCGCGGAGCTTCGTCTCGCTTGCCATGGATGCCCGCAACAGGGCCGCGCATTTCAGCGGGGCACTGTCGGCGCGCGAAGCCCTCCGCCACCTGGACGCCCTGCGCGAAGTCGCGGCCGCGGTGGGTGCCGCTCCGCAAGCGCGGATCATCGAGACGCTATACAACGAACAGACCGCCGCCGCCGGAACTCGGGCTACGCCCGAGCCCGCCGGTCTCGGTCTGGAAGAACCCCCCGCGCCGAAGCACCTCCGTCCGTGGCGTGAGGTGTGCGAGCCCCATCCGGACGTGCTCGAAGCGCGCTTCACGGACGCCGAGTTCGCGGCCAACCTGGCGCTTGTCGATCAGGGCGAGGGCAGCGAGGAATACACCGACCCGGCCGCCTTCTTCCGCATCACCTATGCGACCGAGGGGCTGCGGCGCGTGCTCGCGGCGACGATAGCGCGGCTCGCCGGCAAGGGCGGTGATCCGGTGATCGGACTGCAAACCAATTTCGGCGGCGGCAAGACCCACACTATGCTCGCGCTCTACCACCTGGCGGGCGCGGCGGAGGCGGGCTACCCGCCTGAAGCCCTCGACGGCATGACACCGATCTTCGAGGCGGCTGGCGTCGACACGCTCGGACCGGTCAACCGCGCCGTCTTCGTCGGCACCCACAAGGGCGCGGCCGAGGCGATGCACGCCGAGGGCGGCCGCGAGATCCGCACTCTCTGGGGCTATCTCGCCTGGCGGCTGGGAGGCTGGGAGGCGGTCGAGACCATCGCCGATTCCGAGGAGGCGTGCACCAACCCGGGCTCGGAGCGGCTGATCCCGATTCTCCGCAATGCCGCGCCTTGCCTCATCCTGATGGACGAAGTGGCGGCCTTCGCGCGTCAGCTTCGCGGGCTGGAATACGATGCCTTCCACGCCTTTATCCAGTCACTCACCGAGGCGGCGGCGGCGGTCGACGGTACGGTGGTGGTGGGGTCGCTTCCGGTATCGGTGACGGAGGTCGGCGACGAACAGGGCCGAGACGCGCTCCAGCGGCTGGAGAAGATATTCGGCCGCGTGCAATCGGCGTGGACGCCGGCGAGCGGCATCGAAACCTTCGAGATCGTCCGGCGTCGTCTGTTCCAGCCGCTAGACGAGACCGGCGAGAAGGTGCGGAACGAAACCGTCCGCGCGTTCCGCAGACTCTACGGGGAGCATCGCGCCGATTTTCCGCCTGAGGTCCGCGAGGCGGCCTACGAAGAGGAGATGCGCCGCGCCTATCCGCTCCATCCCGAAGTGCTTCGGCGCTTTTCGGGCGACTGGTCGGTACTCGAAAAATTCCAGCGCACGCGCGGCATCCTCAAGATCATGGCCAACGCGGTCTATGCGTTGTGGAGCGCGGAGAGCGCGGCGCCGCTGATTACGCCCGCGCAGCTTCCGTTCCACGACGACAAGGTCCGCACCGCGCTGCTTGAGCCGCTGGACCGCGCGTTCGGGCCGATTCTGCAATCCGAGGTCGACGGCGATCAGTCGCTCACCGCCCGTATCGAATCCCAGCGCCCGCGCCTCGGCAAGACGAGAGCGGCAAGGCAGGCGGCACGGGCGGTGTTCTTCGCGACCGCACCGCGCGCCGGCACCGGCAGTGCCGGCATGACCGGGACGGAGATCCGCCTGGCCTGCGCGGAGCCGGGCGATCAGATCGCGATGTTCGGAGAGGCGTTACAGGAAATCGCGTCGCGGTCCGCCCATCTCTACCGCGACGGCGACAGCTTCTGGTACTCGCCCCAGGCGACGCTGAACAAGCTCGCCGCAGACCGGGCCCGGGACGTGAGCGAGGAGGCCGCCAACGGACGCATCGTCGAGCTTCTGCGCGAGGATCAGCGTACCCGCGCGGGCTTTCCCCGGGTCCACGCAGCGCCGGACAACCCGACCGATATCGACGACCGGCGGGCGACGGCCCTGGTCATTCTGCCGCCCTCCGCCACGCACGACGCGAGCGCCGGTTCGGAATCTCGCGGGGCCGCGATGGTCCGCGAGATTATCGAGCGGCGCGGCAGCGGTCAGCGCCGCTATCGCAACGCACTGGTGTTCGTCGCCGCCGACTCGACCACGGTCGAGACCGCGCGCGAGAACGCGAGGCGGGAGCGGGCCTGGCAGTCGATCGTCGACGATGCCGATCTGATGGAGAACCAGACCGGCGCGCAAACCCGCGATGCCCGGACCCAGGCCGCACGCAGCCGTCAGGCACTACAGCAAAGCGTCCGCGGCGCATGGATCCACGTTCTCCTTCCGCACCCCCCGGAAGAAGCGGCGGGCGGCGCGGGCTACGAGATTCGTTCGGCGCGCCTTGTCAATCGCGGCGGCGCAAAGCCGGTCCCGGAGGCGGTCTCGGACAAGGTGAAATCGGACGGGAGCGTTCTCGATGTGCTCGGTCCCGACAATCTGGCGAAGGAGCTTGCTCCGATATGGCCGCAGGAGCGCCCGCACCTGCCTGTCGAGGATATTCGCGACTGGTTCGCCTCCTATGTCTATATGCCGCGGCTCCGCGATGATGCCGCGCTCGACGGTGCGCTCCAGAAGCTCGTCGAGGATCTGGCCCATCCCTACGCCTTCGCCGCGTCGTTCGATGAGGAGACGGGCACCTATGACGGCACGGTCGACGGCAGGGCGCTGATGCCGGGGAGCCTGGTCGAGGGCCTTCTGGTGCGCCGCGAAGCCATCCCGACGCCAACGCCTGCGGTCCAGAAGCCCGAAATACCGGGTGGACAAAAACCCGATCCGTCGGACCCGGGGGAGCCGCCGCCCGCGGCGGCGCGTCCCAGGCGGTTCTTCGCCACACTGCCGATCGACCCGGAACGGGCGGGGCTGGACGTCGCTCGCATCATGGACGGTCTGCTGGTCGAGCTCACCCGGACGCCCGGCAGCAGCATCACGCTGACACTGGAAATCCAGGGCAGCGGCGGCGAAGGCGGCTACCCCGAGGACGTGGTCGAAGTCGTCAAGGCCAACGCCCGCGACCTCAAGCTGAACGACGACGATCTGGGGTTCGAGGAGAGTTAGCCCGACTTCCGCAACTGGGCGGGCATTTCAACTAATTTGACGGGTTTCCGGCCGGAGAAGTGGCGGATTTCCGGGCTTTGCGTCTCCGGATCCGCGTGTAGTGCCGACCTACCCCCTTGATCGGGATGCGGGCGCG
>JAJDVM010000283.1 GCA_022826125.1 Defluviicoccus sp. | reverse complement strand
GGGATGCGCCAGGGGAACTCATGGCTCTCGATCAGGTTGCGCCGGCGGAGCTCCATCCTGTCGATGCCGAGACGTCGGGCGACGAGGTCCACCCCGGTCTCGATCATGAAGTTGGTCGGCGACTGGCCGAACCCCCTGACCGGCACCTGTCCGGTCTTGTTGGAGGTCACCGAGATCGCCTCGTAGGCGACGCTGGAGAGGCGGTAGGGGCCGACCAGCGCGGTGATCGGCTTGCCGAGCTGGAGCGGTCCTCGCCCCGGATAGGCGCCGACATCGTCGATCGCGCGAAGCTTTATCGAGCGGATCGTGCCGTCGCCGTCGAAGGCGAGCGTCACGTCGAAAAGCCGGTCCGGCCCGTGCGCGTCGCCGCCCGACATGTTGTCCAGCCGATCCTCGATCAGCCGCACCGGCATGCCGAGCTTGCGCGTGAGGTAGCCCGTTATGACGGTGTGCTTGATGCCCCGCTTGACCCCGTAGCTGCCGCCCACGTCGACGTCGTTGTGAACCCGGACCGAATTGGTCGGGATGCCGAGGGCGTTGGCGATCTGCTCCTGGTAGTTGGGCATCTGGATCGACGCCCAGACGTCGAGAATCTCGCGGATCGGGTCCCACCTCGACACCACGCCGAAGGTCTCGATCGGCACCGTCGACGAACGGCCCCAGCGCGCGCGGTAGGAGAGCGTCTGCTCCGACTTCGCGAAGTCCTCCTCGACCGGCCCCCATTCGAACGTCTTGCGCACCAGCACGTTGCTGCCGTGGTCGGGATGGACCAGCGGCGAGTCCGGCTCCAGCAGGGACTCGATCTCGACCGCGGCCGGAAGCGGTTCGTAATCGACCTCGACCAGCTCCGCCGCGTCCTCGGCGAGATAGCGCGAATCGGCGACCACCGCCGCCACCCACTCGCCGGCATAGCGGGTCATGCCGACGGCGAGCGGGAACCATTTGACGTTCGGGATGTCGAGCCCGTTGAACAGAGGCGCGGTCTCCGCCGAGAGCTCGTCCCCGGTCAGTACCGCATGGACCCCGGGACTCGCCAGCGCGCGGCCCGCGTCGATGGAAAGGATGTTGGCGCGCGGATGCGGGCTCGCCACCAGGGCGACGTGCTTCATCCCCGGCACCGCGACGTCCGCGGCGAATCGGCCCTTGCCCGCGATGAAGCGCCTGTCCTCCTTGGTGCGGCGCTTCTGCGAGACGTAGCGGTAGTTGGCGCCGTGGCCGCGGTCGCTCACCTGCCGTCCTCCCCGTTTCGCCTGGCCGCACAGAGCGCGATCGCCTCGACGATCTGGGTGTAGCCGGTGCAGCGGCAGAGATTGCCGGAGATGGCCTCGCGGATCTCGTCCGTCGCCGGCTCGGGGTTTTCCTCGAGGAGCGCGTGCCCGGCGATCAGCATGCCCGGCGTGCAGTAGCCGCACTGCATCGCGTGGCACTCCCAGAACGCGTCCTGGAGGTCGCCGATTTCTCCCGGCCCGTCCGCCAGCCCCTCGACGGTGGTCACTTCATGGCCATCCGCCTGGACGGCGAAGATCAGACAGGAGCGCACCGGCACCCCGTCGAGCAGGATCGAGCACGCGCCGCAGACCCCGTGCTCGCAGCCGATATGGGTGCCGGTGAGCCCGAGCACGTCGCGCAACAGGTCGACCAGCGTCATCCGCGGCATCACGCTGGCGCGGCGAACCTCTCCGTTGACCGTAACCGCGATGTCCCGGTTCATGCCGCGGCCTCGTCGCGCGCTTCGCGGATCGCGCGGCCGAGCAGCACCTTCGCGACGCGGCCGCGATAGGCGGCGGTCGCGTGCAAATCGTCGTCGGGCTCGATTGCCGCCTCGACCGAGGCGAGCGCCGCGTCGATCGCCCCGTCGTCCAGCCGGGCTCCCGTCAACGCATCTTCCAGCGCCGCGATCCGGACCGGACGCGGTGCAACGCCGCCGAGCGCCGCGGCGATGCGGCTGCATGTCCCGTCCGGGTCCAGCGCCACCTGCGCCGCCGCCGCGACGATGGCGAAATCTCCCTGGCGCGAAGCGACCTCCCGGAACCCGGTGCCGATCCTTCCCCCGGTCCAGACCGGGAACCGGGCCTCCACGAGGCACTCGTCCGGGGCGATGGCGGTGACCATCGGCGCCTCGAAGAACCCGTCGGCCGGGCAGACGCGCCTCCCGCCGGTGCCCTCCGCTTCCAGCTCCGCGTCCAGCGCGACCGCGACGAGGGGTATCTCGGCGGCGGGATCGCCGTGGACCAGACTACCGCCGACGGTTCCCCGGTTGCGGGTCTGCAGATGCCCCACGAAGCGCAGCGCCTTGGCGAGCAGGGGGAGTTCGCCCCGGATCGCCGGGGAGAGCTCGGCCGCGCGCTGGCGGGTCATCGCGCCCACGGCCACGACGCCGTCGCCGGCATCGATGCCGTCGAGCCCCGGGATGCCGTCGATGTCGACCAGCAGGCTCGGGCGCGCGAGGCGCATCGCCATGAGCGGCACCAGCGTCTGCCCCCCGGCGACGATCTTGTGCTCCTCGCCGGGCCCCGCGGCCGCGAGCGCCTCGCATGCCGCCGCCACGCTGTCCGCCCGGATATAGTCGAACTCCGCCGCTTTCATTCCAGCCCCTCTACCGGCGGCGCAAATTCGCCGTCGGGACGGGGCGGGTCAAGGTCTGGCGGGCCCGCTTTCGCCCGCGTCCGCGTCGACCTTCATGAGCAGCGGGGGCAGCAGGAAGAAATCGGCGGCGAGCGCCAGGACGATGACCAGCGCGGTGAGCTTGCCCATGCCGGCGTTGAGCTCGAAGCTGGAGAGGCTGACGACGACGAAACCCGCCACGAGCACGAGGGAAGTCGTCAGCAGGGCGTGGCCCACGGTGCGGAAGGCGACGCGCACCGCATCGGGAGACGCGCATCCGAGTTCGTGCCGGGCCCGCCTGTACTTGCTCAGGAAGTGCACCGTGTCGTCGACCACGATCCCCAGCGTCATGGCCGTCACCATCGAGAGCGACACCCCCACCTCTCCGACCGTCAGGCCCCAGATCCCGAAACCCAGCGCGCCGGGAACCAGGTTCGGAACGAGGCTCGCGAGCCCGAGCTTCAAGGATCGCAGCGCGAAGACGAGGACGAACGAAATTCCGATGAGAGCGATGGTGGTCCCGATAAGCATCGCGACGATGTTGCGCCGGCCGAGATGCGCGAACATCAGGGTGTCGCCGGCGCTGTCGGCGCGCGCGATGTTCGGCGCGCGGTCGGCCAGCCATCGCAGCGCGCGCCGGTCGAGGGCGATCACCTCGTTGGACGAGACCGTCCGGGTCGCCACCGTCATCCGGGTGGCCGACTTGTCGACGTCGATCTGGTTGTTGAGATCGAGACCGGCGGGAAGAGACAACTCGTAGAGGAGCAGATACTGCGCGGCGAGGTCCTGGCTTGCCGGCAGCCGGTATTGGGCGGGGTCGTCGCCGTGCACGCTCATGTTGAGCCGCCGGAAGGTATCCGTGATGACGTTGACGTGGATCGTCTCGGGCTGCGCCCGGTACCACTCGGCGAACGCCGCGACGTCGGACAGATAGGCGGGGTCGCCGATTCCCTCCGGCGCGCCCGAATCGAGCGAATACTCCATGGTGTAGATGCCGGTCAGGTTGTCGACGGTGAAATCCGCGTCGCGGCGAAACTCGATGCTCTCGTCGAAATAGTGGAGGAAGACGTCGTTCAGCTCGTTGCGGGGTATCGAGGCGAGGAGCGCCACCGCGATCGCTCCCAACCCCCATCCCAGCACGCGGCGCCGGCGGATCACGAACTCGCCGAGCGCGGCCATCGCCGCGTCGCGGCGGTCCCCCGCCGCGCCCGCCCGGACCGGCAGCAGCGAGAGCAGCGCCGGCAGAAAGGTCACCGAGAGCGCGAACGCCGCTCCGACCCCGAACGCGACAAAGGTGCCCAGATGACGAAGCGGCGGGACCTCCGAGAAGTTCATGCTCAGGAAGCCCAGCGCGGTGGTCAGGCAGGCGAGGAAGACCGGCTGGAGATTCACCCGCACCGATTCGACGATCGCATCCCGCTTGGGCTGGCCGGCCACGCCGGAGGCATCGCTCCGCATGGCGTGGACCAGCGACGAAAAGATGTGCACGCAGCTGGCGATCGCGACCGTCAGCACCACGACCGGCGCGATCGCGGCGGGCGGCGTCATCGGGAGTCCGGCCCAGCCGCCGAGACCCACCGCGGCCATGACCGCCAGCGCGACGACGAGCATGATCGCGAACGTCCCGCTCAGCCCTCCCGTCAGGAACACCAGCATCAGCGTCATCGCTGCGAAGGTCGCCGGGACCAGTATCTTCAGGTCGTTCAGCGACACGTCCACGAAGGTCTGGTTGAAGATGACCAGGCCGGTCACGCGAACGTCGACGCCGGGAAATCTCTCCCGCACCTCGGCCGCGAGCCCGCGCGCGAACGCCGCGACCCGGGCGCCCTCGACCATCTCGTCCTCGCCCGGCGGATGGACCGTGACGCTTATGCCGCCGACCCCGCCGTCGCGGGCGATCAGGCGCCCCGCGAGACGCGGCTCGGCCAGGGCGACCTCGCGTATCCGGGACCGTTCGTCGGCATCGCCGATAACGTCCTTGTCGACGAGATCGCGGACCAGGATGTCGTCGCCGTCGGCCGTGACGTGCTGGAAGTTGACGAGCGAGTCGACGCGGGTCGCGTAGGGGACCGTCCAGGACCGCTCGGTGAGCCACGCGGTGGCTTCGAGCGCCAGGGCGGAGGTGGCGTCGCGGTCCGCCGGGACGACGGCGAAGAAGACGTTCAGGCTCTTCCCGTAGGTGTTCTCGATCGCCTCGCTCGCACGGCGCTGCGGGTTGTCGCTGGAGGCGTAGAGGCGGGAATCGGCCGAAAACTCGAGAAATGCCGTGCCGCTCGCCGCGATGCCGGCGAGCGCCAGGGAGACGGCTATGATCGGCCATCGCAGATCGACGACCCAGCCGCCGAGGCGCGACTCTATCGCGAGCTTCGGCCCTTGCTTCGAGCGGCGCACGGCCAGCCTCCCGAGCAGAACTGAAGCGGCATCTTACGCCGCGCCCGCGATCGCGCGGTGCGCAAATCGTCGCACCGCGGTCGAATCGGGTGCCCGCCGGGCGGTCCCGGGCGCGGCGCGGCGCGGAGCACTGTTGCGAGAGGGACGAAGCGCCTAATCTCCTGCCGTCCGGACTGCACGGGGAGGAAGCCATGGCACGCCGTTTCGTCGATATCTCGGTACCGCTGGAGTCGGGCATCCGGTCGGACCCGCCCGGGTTCGAGCCCGAGATCGAGTACGAGACCCATGCCGACACCGCGGAGAACCTCTGCGCGTTCTTCCCGGGGCTCGAGCCCGACCAGCTGCCGGACCGCGAGGGCTGGGCGATCGAATGGATCAAGCTCACCACCCATAACGGCACCCATGTCGACGCGCCCTGGCACTACCACTCGACGATGGACGGCGGGAAGCGCGCCATCGCGATCGACGAGGTGCCGCTCGAATGGTGCTTCCAGCCCGGCGTGAAGCTCGACTTCCGCGATCTCGACGACGGTTACGTGGTGAGCCCGGACGACATCGAGGCCGAGCTCGACCGCATCGGCCATGCGCTCGAGCCGCTCGACATCGTGCTGGTCAACACCTCCGCCGGACGGCGCTACGGCGAGGAGGACTATGTCTCGCGCGGCTGCGGCATGGGACACGACGCCACCATGTACCTGACCGGGCGCGGGGTCAGGGTCTGCGGCACCGACGGCTGGAGCTGGGACGCCCCCTTCGTGCATACCAGGGCGCGCTGGGAGGAAACGCGGGACCCGGCCATCATCTGGGAAGGGCACAAGGCGGGGCGCGAGATCGGCTACTGCCAGATCGAGAAGCTCGGCAATCTGGAAGAGCTGCCCGCGACCGGATTCACGGTTTCCTGCTTCCCGGTCAAGATCAAGGGCGCATCGGCGGGCTGGACCCGCGCGGTCGCCATTTTCGACGAATAGGAGCGATCGACATGGCGAAGGACGACAAGGTCATCATCACCTGCGCGGTTACCGGCGCGATCCACACCCCCTCGATGTCGGACCACCTGCCGCTCACCCCGGACCAGGTCGCCGAGCAGGCGATCGGGGCGGCGGAGGCGGGCGCCTCGATCCTCCACCTCCACGCCCGCGACCCGAACGACGGCAGGCCGACGCCGGACCCCGGGGTGTTCATGGAGTTCCTGCCCAGGATCAAGCAGAACTCCGACGCGGTGATCAACATCACCACCGGCGGCGGGCTCGGCATGACGGTGGAGGAACGCATGGCGGCGGCGCTGGTCGCCAAGCCCGAGGTCGCCTCGCTCAACATGGGCTCGATCAATTTCGGCATCTTCCAGGCCGCCGACCGCATCAAGGAGTGGAAATACGACTGGGAGGAGCCCTATCTGCGGGGCACGGACGACTTCATATTCCGCAACACCTTCAAGGATATAGAACGTATCCTGAAGGATCTGGGAGAGGCGCACGGCACCCGTTTCGAGTTCGAGTGCTACGATGTCGGCCATCTCTACAACCTCGCCTACTTCCTCGACCGGGGGCTGGTCCGCCCGCCGCTCTTCGTGCAGACCATCTTCGGCATCCTCGGCGGCATCGGCACCGACAAGGAGAACCTGGTCTTCATGAAGCAGACCGCCGACCGCCTGTTCGGCGACGACTACGAGTGGTCGATCCTGGGCGCCGGGCGGCACCAGATGAGCCTCTGCACGATGGGCGCGATGATGGGCGGCAACGTCCGCGTCGGCCTTGAGGACAGCCTGTACCTGGCGCGCGGCAGGCTCGCCGAATCGAACGCCCAGCAGGTCGCCAAGATCCGCCGCATCGTCGAGGAGCTTTCGCTCGAGGTCGCGACCCCGGAGGAGGCGCGCGCCCGGCTCGACCTCAAGGGCGGCGACAGGGTCGGTTTCTGACCGCCCGCATGGCGCGGCTTCCGGTAACGATCGCGACGGGCGATTACGACCGCGTGCGCCCGATAATCGACGGCCGCGTCGCCGTCGAGGGCTGCGACGTCTCCTACTTCCCGATCCCGATCGAGGAGACCTCCTACCGCACCTTCACCAACGCCGAGTTCGACGTGGCGGAGGTGTCGCTGTCGTCCTTCGTGCTCGCCCGGTCGCGCGGCGAGATCCCCTATATCGGCCTCCCCGTCTTCACCTCGCGGATGTTCCGCCACTCGGCGGTCTACGTCCGCGCCGATGCCGGGATCGAGAACCCCGAGGACCTGAAGGGGAGGGAAGTCGGCGTGCCGGTCTACGCGATGACCGCCGCGCTCTGGGTGCGCGGGATGCTGGCCGAGGAGTACGGCGTGATGCCGTCCGACATCCTCTGGCGCACCGGCGGGCTGGAGCAGCCGGGGCGCTACGGCGCGTTCGCGCTCGATCCGCCGCCGGAAATCGAGATCAGGCCGCTGCCGGCGGGGCGCAATCTCTCGGCGATGCTGGAGGCCGGCGATCTGGCCGCTCTGGTCAGCGCGCGGGCGCCGTCCTGCTTTCGCGGCGGCGACGGCGCGGTGCGGCGGCTCTTCCCCGACTACCGCGCGGCCGAGGAGGCCTCGTACCGGAAGACCGGGCTCTACCCGATCATGCACCTGGTCGCGATGCGGGAGAGCCTCGCCGAAGCGCACCCCTGGCTCCCGGCGAGTCTCTACAAGGCGTTTCGCGCGGCCAAGAACATGGCGGTCGCGGCGCTCGACGACGCGACCGCGCCGCACGTTTCCGTGCCCTGGATCGCCGCCGAGGTCGAAAGGACCCGGGCGCTGCTCGGCCGCGACATCTGGCCCTACGGGTTCCGCGACAATCTGGACGAGCTGCGGGCCGTCCTGCGCTATTCCCACGCCCAGGGCCTCGCGGCGCGGGAGATGGACCCGGCGGAGCTCTTCCACCCCTCGACGCGGGAGAGCGCGCGGGTGTGAAAGGGGCGGCCGCGCGCCCTACCCTGTGAAGACGAGCAGCAGGGCGAGGAAGCCGGCGGCTATGGCGGCGGTGGACAGGGTGCCGCGGAGCCAGCGCGCGGTGGCGTGGCGGGTCTCGATCAGCGCGCGGAGCTCGGCGAGGTCGTCGCGCGTCGCCATCCGCTCCTCGATCCGGGCGACGCGCTCGGCGAGGTCGGGCGGGGGTTGCATCACAAGTCCCTCATCCTGAGTAGCGGCCGCAGGCCGCGTATCGAAGGACGCGTCCCGGCCACGCCTCAAAACAGCCTTACGAAGCGCAGCTCGCCGAACAGGCGTCGGTAGTCGTGCAGCTGGGCGTTGGACTTGCGCTCTTCCCTCGCCACCCAGAGCTGGGGGCCGAAGCCGGCCACGGTGAAGGCGCGGTTGTGGACGCTGAGCCGGATCGACCGGGTGGTGTCGCGCCTCGCCCCGCCGCCGAGCACGAAGGGGAACCAGTCGGCCGGGTAGTCGGTC
>JAJDVM010000246.1 GCA_022826125.1 Defluviicoccus sp. | reverse complement strand
GGTCGACACCCCCAACCCCGGCTCGCCGATCTGCTTCTGCGGTTCTCCCATCCCCCGCATCGGCCTGTCGCTCGGGGTGTGGGAGCCGGCACGCCTCATGGACGTGACCCGCACCCCCTGGTGCTTCCCCAACCTGGGCGGTCTCACCATCGATCCCGGCCTGCCCGCCGCAAGGGGCCGCACCGGGTCCTCCGGCGGCGACGGCGCGAAGGGCTCGGTCTGGCATGCGCACTACTACATGTATCCGCTCTTGAGCTGGATCGGCGTCCTGCTCGATCTCGGCTGCCTGGAGGGCGGCGGGCTCGACATCGCCTGGGTCTCGGAGATCGACCCGGCCTGGCTCGACGACGAGCTGACCTTCCTGCTCAACCCGGAGGCGGCCTTGTTTGCGAACCTGCCGGCGCAGGCGGCCTGCGCGGCCGACTGCGCGGCGTCGTCTTTGGGGCTGCCGCTCAATCCGCTCTTCTGGTGCGCCGGCTGCCAGGGCGGGATGTATCCGCTGACCGGCAATGTGGCGGCCCATGTCGGCGGGGTGCAGGCCTCGCTGCTGGCGGCCCAGCGCCTGGTCTACCGGCTGCATCGCACCGGCCTCGCCTGGGGCACCTCGGGATCGCGGGCGCTCTGCGGGCGCTACCCGATGCCGGTGATGAAGAAGTCGCAGTACCGCTGGCAGATGACCCAGCCGGTGCCGGCAACGACGCCGGCGACCGGCTGCAATCCGACCGGACGGTCCTCGGTGCTCTGGGAATCCCTCCGCGAGCTGCCGGTCTCCGGCGAGAGCTTCGGCTACCTGCTGTGGAGAAAAAGATCGTGCTGTTTGCTCTGAACCGGCGGAAGACCGCGTCGCGTCCGGTAGGCGTCGTGCTCGGGATCGCCTGGCTCCTCCTGCTTGGCGCCTGTGCCTGCCCCGTTCGGGCGGATGAGACCCCGCAGACGAGGATGCCCGAGGTCGAAGCATCCCGCCTGGTCGACGAGGTGCTGCGCAAATCCGGCAACGGCGATCTGACGGACTGGACCCGCTCGATCATGGACCGCGCACTGAAAAAGGCAGGCGAGACCGCCAGGCAGACGGTTCCCGGATCGGAGTCCGGGGCAGGCGGGGCGGGCCCCGGGCAGACCGCTCCGCTCCCGGCCGAACGCCATGCGGACAGCTTTGCGGCCCGGCGCCCCGCCTCGGCGGAGGTGCTGATCTTCACCAGCCTGTCGATTCCTCCGACGAGCTGGCGGCAATGGGCAAATGACGCGGCCCGGTCGGGTGCGCCGCTGGTGCTGAGGGGTGTCGGCCCTGGCGGACTTCCGAAGACCGCCAGGGCGATCCGAGACCGCCTTGGCGACCACAATGTCGCCATCGCCATCGATCCGCGCCTGTTCCGCCTGTTCGATATCGCGCGAGTGCCGGCGGTGGTCGTCGTGGCGGGCGGCGTGCCGGCCTGCGAGAGCCGGGGCTGTTCCGATGACCCGGCCCCGGATCACGACATCATCGCCGGCAATGTCGGCCTCGCCGCCGCGCTGCAAGCCATAGCCGCCGAAGGGGAGGCCGGACGCGCGGTTGCGGAGGCCCATCTCGCTCGCCTGAGGGGAGGCGCGCGATGAGGGGGTGGGCGCATCGGCGGACCCGGCTGCTTGGCCTGGTCGTGCTGGCGGCGGTGTTCGGCTTCCTGCTCTGGATCGTCTTCGGCGGCGGCGCAAGCGCCGAGGACCCGAAAGCAGCGGCGCGCGCCATCGGAAATGCCGGCGCGGCCGCCGCCGGCGCCATTGCAAGGGACGCCTCGAACGCGGCAACCGTGCCGGGTTACGCCGGCACGAACCTGCCGGAGGGAAACATCGGCGCGGACGACCTGGAGGACGAAGGCCACGCGAGGCTGGCCGATCCCGACGATCCGGGCGGCAAGGCCGGCCGCAGCGTGGTCGAAGGCGTGACGGTCCGCCCCGACGTGCCCGTGACCGACAGCGATCCCGGCGTCGCACGCGGCAAGACGGTCGCCGCCGATCCGCGGGCGCCGTCCCATGGCGCGGGCAATCTCGCCTCGGGGAGCGTCTCGGATTGCGGCGCAGGCCTGCCGGATACGGGACGCGGCGGCGCCTGCGGCGCGGTGCGCTGGTGCGTCGGCGCCGGCTGCGACTCCGTGCAACCGCAATCCAATACCGGCTTCGCCGAGGCGGCGACGCGGCTCAACATGGCGGTCGAGATGGGCGGCGAGGAGTTCGACCGCAACAGTCTCCGCATCTTCACCGGCAAGCGCCGCGCCTGCCATATCAAGCTGTTCGGGCTGGCGAACTGCTGCAAGAACTCCGGCCTGCTGGTCGGGCTTGCCAACTGCTCGGCCTCGGAGCGCGAGCTCGCCGAGGAGCGCAACGCCGGCAACACCCGCTATCTCGGCAAGTACTGCTCGAAGCGCACCTTCTTCGGCGTCTGCATCCGCCGCTCGCGGGCCTGGTGCGTGTTCTCATCGAAGCTCGGGCGCATCCTGCACCAGCAGGCGCGGCCGCAGCTCGGCATCGGTTGGGGCAGCTGCCGGGGCTTCACCGTGGCGGAGATCGAGGGAATCGACTTCGCCCGTCTCGATCTCTCGGAGTTCACCGAGAACCTGATGGACGGCTCGCGGGAGCCGGCGGTGTCGCTGCCCGACGCCGGCGGCACGCAGACGCTCATGAAGGACCGGGTGCGCGACTTCTACGGGCGGCAACCGTGATGGCGGGCGCCGCGAAATCCACCCTCCTGCGCGGCCTGGCGCGCCTCCTCGCGGCCCTCGGCATCTGGGCGGCGCTCGGCGCGCCCGCGGCTGGCGGGGACACGCGTGCCGGAGAATGGCGGTCCTGGTGTGCCGATTCCGGCGCCGGCGGTTCGCTCGGCTGGCATTTCTACTGCGACCGGGCGGAAGAGCCGCCAGTGGTAGAGCCGGCTCCCGAACCGCCAGCC
>JAJDVM010000229.1 GCA_022826125.1 Defluviicoccus sp. | reverse complement strand
GGCGGATATCCGTGCCCAGCACATGGCCCCGCAGCAGCTTCTCGAACTTGCCCGCCGCGACGCGCTTGCCGGGCTCGAGCCCCAGAGCCGCCGCGCCGTCCCCGTGCCACGCGCTCGCCTCGCGGTGCTCCTCCCGCTTCGCACGAAGCTCGTCCGACCCGTCCCCCTCCTCCACGTAATAACCGCCCTCGCTCCGGAAATACTCCGAAGTCGCGGACGCCGAACCCAGATTGCTCACCGTCGCTACCATGAAACGACATCATAGACGCGGCGCGAACAGGGGGAGGGGGAATTGCGGCGTTGGGTGGGTGCTCATTTGGGCCTGTGCGGACGGTTCACCCTTATTTCATGATGAAATACCGGAATTCGGAAATCGCTTGGAGCCCATTGCTCGATGCCGTTATGACCGCAGCGCCGCGTTAAACTCGGGTCAAGAGGTGTAGACAAGCTCAGGAAGCACAACGCTCCACCGTTCTCGTCGCAGTTGCGGCTGGAAGCTCTCCGCAGAATCGGACCGATACCGAATGGTTATTGCATGGACACTGCCTTCGACAAAGGTGGCGCCCTTCGGCGGCTCGTACTTCCTGGCCAGCCGGCCAATCGGAATGTCATGCCGGTCCACGATCAGCCAGCGGTTGCCGTCCTGGTTCAGGCCGATCGGGTCGCCCGCGGCGATGCTGTCGAGGGCCCGAAGCGCCCGATTGCCGTTGGCCATCTGCCCCGCATAGTCGAGGACGACTTCTGACGGGTTGAGCGTCCGGTATATCTTTCCGCAGTCTGCCGCATCGTGGCCGTTCACGCTCGGGGCTCGATGGGTCACCGCCGGTCCGTCCAGGTTGCCGATGAAGGGATGACGACTTCCCATCGAAACCAGTGCCAGGCTGCGCCGGGCACGTGTCATCGCGACGTAGTAGAGCCGCCGCTCGGCGTCGCTGTCTTCGCCGTTTGAAGGCCAGCCCCAGCCGCCGTCCAGGACGACCACATCGTCGAACTCAAGTCCTTTCGCCCGGTGTGCTGACAGAAGCAGCAGGCCGGTCTGGCGCTTCCGAGCGTCTCGACCCCATTCGGCCAACCACTCGATGACGTCCATGCGGCCGGCCTCGCGATCGCCCAGCTCGTGGAACAGTTCGTCAAGGCCCTCTCTGAGGAGTGACCACCAATACCCGGTCGGCTGCCGACCGATCCAACCCGCGATATCGGCGGCCAGGACGGGAGAGCCGGGCCGTCCCTTGAGCCAGTCCACCAGGCTCTGTGTCTCGCGCAGGCGCCACACATTCGGTGGATCGTCGGACGCGGCCTGAACCGGGATGTTATGTGCCTCGCAATAGCTCCGGACCCGTCCCAGCTGACGCCAATTGCGGGCGATCACCGCCGCCTTGTCCCATCGCCAGTCGGGGATCTGACGGGATAGGCGCTCCAGCTCGCTCACCGCCAGGATGGCCTGTACGGCATCGTCATTGGGCGCGCGCAGGATCTGCACCCGACCGCGCCCGATGGGATCGAGGCGTTCGAGATCGCCCCCGGGGCGCTCTTTCCGCCGGCTCCGGTTCACGACGATGTCGTGACCGGCCTTCATACGGTCCGTCGCCGGAGCGATGAGCGAATTTGCGGCGTTGATGATGTTTGCCGTCGAGCGGTAGTTCTCGGTGAGATGGACCGTGCGAGCCTTATAGTCCTCTTCGAAACGCCGGATGAATGCGACGGACGCGCCGTTGAATGCGTATATGTTCTGGTCGTCGTCGCCGACCGCAAAGAGGCTGAGACGGCTGTCCTCGTCCTCGGTGGATCGCCCGGCGATGGCGGCGATCAACTCGTACTCGTCCGGTCCGATGTCCTGATACTCGTCGACCAGGATCCAGCGATATCCCTCGATCAGCGTGTCGCGCTGTGCCTCGGCCTCGTCGCGGGACAAACCGTTGCCCCGCAGCAGCGCGACCGCCTGCTTGAGGATCTTGTCGAACTCACTCTTCGCGATGTCTCCGGTCTGCCCGGCGAAGCTCGCCCCGACCAGGCGCATCGCCAGCCCGTGACAGGTCGACACCGTCACGCCGCGCGCATCCTCCCCGAGGAGATCGAACAAGCGCCGCCGGATCTCCGTCGCGGCGTGGCGGTTGTAGACCAGCGCAAGGATGCCCTGCGGGTCCTGCCGCCGGACGCGGATGAGATAGGCGATGCGGTGCACGAGGACGCGGGTTTTGCCGGAACCCGGCCCGGCCAGCACGAGCACGTTGGTCCGCTCGCGGTTATCGACCACGATGCCGGTCTGGTCGTCGTTGCCTATGGACTCCACGATCACGCGCCAAGACTCGGGCGTGGTCTGGCGGCGCAACGCGGCTGCGCTGCGGGGTAGCCACCTCTCGACGAAGGCCTGCCGTTCGAGCGTGAAATAGTCGTCCCTCAGACGGCGCGCATCGCGCATCGAGTCCAGACCGCGCTCCGCATAGGCCGCCATGATATGGGTCTGGAGCGTCTGCTCGTCATAGTGGATGTGGAGCGGCTGGAAGTCGGTCTCGGTAAATTTCCGGCTGCCCGGCTCGAGGCGAACGGT
>JAJDVM010000249.1 GCA_022826125.1 Defluviicoccus sp. | reverse complement strand
CCGGAGCGAAGCGGAGGAGCCGCAAAGCGGCTTGACGCGCCGACGGCCGTCCGACACCCGCGCCGTCATGATCGACCCCACGACCGAAACCCATCGAACAACCCGATCACCCCGCCATCAAATACCGCGAGCACACTCACCGATCGCCGCCGGGACTGCGAATTCGCATCCATGCGCCGCCGGTCGGCCCGGACGGGCCGGGACCGGATTGTCCCTCCATGGAAGCGCCGGGCGGTCCGGAGCGGGGGATATCGGCAGGCGCGGCTCGGCCCGGACGGCTCCGTTGTTCGGCCGGTCAGGCGACCGCGTTGGAAGCGGTGGCTATATTGAGAATCGGCTGTGGATGCCCGGTGCCCGGCAGCGTGACCGTCCGCGGCGGCCGGGCGAGCACCGTCAACGACGGTCGCGTCGATCCGGGCGTGCATGACAGTGTCGTTCGAGAGGGAAGCCTGTCAGTCAGGCGGGGCCCGCTTCGCCGTCACCGGCGTTCGCGGCGGCTGGATCGTGGTTTCCGTGGCGATGGCGGACGAACGCCCGCCGGTTTCGGCCGTCGCCTCCGCACGCCCGTCGAGCGCCGCGCCGCGGCGCGCGGGCTTACGTCTTCCCCGTCGCCATGTCCCGATACCGCTTCAGGATCGCCCTTGCCCTGGAGTGGCGCCGCTTGACGCGCTCATGCATCCAGCTGCCGGTGTAGTATTCCTCCGCGACCCGCTCCGGCGTCCAGAGCCGGAGCGCATAGTCCTTCTGCGTGAGCCCTTCCGCCTCGCTCTCCAGCGCCAGCAGAAGCTCACCGTCCCCGTCCCCCGTGCCCGCCCCGATCGAGGGGCCGGGAACCCCGACCAGACGTCCTCGATGGCGGCCACCTCCCGCTCCAGGACGAGGCGCAGCCCGCCGTCGTCGGGAAACGCCGCGCCCCGCGGCAGGCGGACCGGGACCGACACGCCCGGACGCTCGATCCGGAGCATCAGAGCGCCGTCGGCGAGGCGGAGCCCCGTGAGCGCCGCCCCGCCCTCGGCCGCGAGCCGGACCAGCGGCGGCGCATCGCGCGTCACCCGGCCGTCGATCACCCCGGCTTCGGCCCAGAACGGCGCGAGAGGGAGATCCGCATAAGGGTCTTCCCAGGCGAGCATGCCCCAGGCCATGGCGGCGAAGTCGGCCGACGTCTGGAGCCGCACCGGGAACGGCGCGCGTTCGGGCAGGCCGGGCATCGGACGACGCTTCGCCCAGGCCGCGCGGTACGCCTTGCTCGCCCGGATGAAGCGCCAGGCCCGCACCGCGTCCCATCCGCCGACCCGCCGCGCCACGGCTCAGCCGCCATGAGCCGGCGCCTCCGCCGGACCGGGAGCCTCGCCTCCGGGCCCGCGGATCGGGACGGCCTTCCCGGGTTCCGGAGCCGCATCGAACGGCCTCCGGTCCAAAGGCGCGGTCATCAGGAACGCCATGCCTTACCAGCGCGCGTTGATCTCGAACCCGACCGTATGCTCCGGCTCGACCCCCTCGCTCTCCCGGCGCGTCGCCTTCACCCCGAAGGAGAGATCGGGCGCGTTGGCGTTGGCCGCCGGCGAGAGCCGCCAGCCGAGGCTGTAGTCGCACGCGCCCGTGGCGAGCCCCAGCCCGACATGCGGGCTGCCGGTGAAGCGGCCCGAGAAGGCCGGGAAGCCCCAGGCCGCCTCCGCCTGCCAGCGGCTGTCGGTCTCGGCGCTCCCCGTGCGGTCGGCCAGCGGGTCGGCGCGGAACAGCGCATCGAGGCCGCCCTTCGCCTGCCCGCCGATCTCCTGCCTGAGCGCGAGCGAGAGGCCGCGCTTCGTCGCCGGATCGGGATCGAAGGCGAGCGAGGCCGCGAAGCCCCGGTCCTCCAGGTCGTCCGAGCCGTGCGCGATCAGCGTGCGGCCCGAGAGGTCGAGCGAGAGCCCGATCGCGGGGTCTGTCCAGGCGATGCCGCCGCCGAGCTCCACTCCGAAGCCGGTCTCCGCGTCGCCACCGTCATGGCGCGCGCCGATCTCCACCTTGGGCACGATCCGGCCGCCGCCCTCCGTGGCGATGGCGTAGCCGCCCTCCAGGCCGACCCGGAGCCGCGTCACGTCGGAGTCCGACGCCGCAAGCTCGTGCGTCTTCTCCGAGGACGTGCGCGCCCACAAGGCGTCCGCGGTCAGCGCCAGCGTGGGACCGCTCCCTTCCTTCGGGGGCTGTAGAAGGTCGCTCCGCGCGCCGGCCGCCGCCATCGTCCAGGAGATATCGGACTTGAGCGAGCCGCCCACTTCCGGCTTCAGCGTCACCGCGCCGGTTCCGTAGCCCGCCGCGCCCCAGAGCCTGAGCCGCTCGGACGCCTGGATGGCCGCGTAGGGAACCGCCACCGTCAGCGACGCCTCCACCTCGCCGTCGCCCTGCCGCACCGCGCCGCCGCAGAGGACCTCCCGCGTCTCCGCATCCAGGTCCTGCGGACAACGCACCGACCCCGTTCCGGCATCGGCATAGCCGCCCTCGCCGCTGCTCTGCATGAGCGCGATGCCGACCAGCCACTTGCCGCGCGCATAGTCCGCGCCCAGCATGGCGGTGGTCGTCTCGCCGTCGAGCGAGAAGGTGCCCTCCCTGCCGTCGAAGCTCGACTGCGCCGCGCGGCCCCAGAAGGCGAGGCTGCCGCCCGTGGCGTCCTGCTCTCCCGTCGCGGTGAAGCTCGAGCCCAGCAGCGCCTCAAGCCCCGTCATGGTGCGGGATTGGCCCAGGCCAAGCCCGCTGTCCGGCCCATAGCCGCCGCCGAGACCCCCGGCGGAAGCGCCGAACGCCCGGGCGACACCGGACTGCGCCAGTGACACGCCGCGGGAAACACCGCCCATCGGCGCGTTGTCGTTCGCCGCCCCGGACCCGCCGGGACTGCCACCCTCACCGAAGCTCAGCGCCTGCCCGGCGAGCGTGCCGTGGGCGCCCGCCTCGCGCGGCGCCGCGATGCGGCCCGCAATCCCGTCGAGCGCCTGCTCCGCCACCGTGCGCCCGAAGCGCGCCAGCCACGCCGCCGGCATCGG
This sequence comes from Defluviicoccus sp., assembly GCA_022826125.1. Classification (GTDB taxonomy): domain Bacteria; phylum Pseudomonadota; class Alphaproteobacteria; order MPNO01; family MPNO01; genus MPNO01. Next base: position 142 of record JAJDVM010000249.1, on the reverse strand, counting down.
ATCGTCGTTCACGATCGTCATCACGCCCACCCCGTCGGCGATCTTCGCGCCGCCCTGCGGGGCCAGCAGGACGACCTCGAAGGTCTCCGCGTCCTCGTCATGGCTGTCGTTCACCAGCGTGATCGAGAGCTCCCGCTCGGTC
>JAJDVM010000164.1 GCA_022826125.1 Defluviicoccus sp. | reverse complement strand
GAGCACGCGCGGGGATCGGATGGCTCGCGGGATTCGAAGACCGAACCGGGGCGGCGGGGAGTCCGTCGTCCACTGACACCACCAGAAAAAGGAAGGAACCGATGAGAACGTTGTTGACGACGATGCGGGGAACCGCGTGGGCCGTGCTGCTCATGCTTGTGCCCGGTGCGCTCCACGCGCAGGGCACGAGCCCGTGGGTGGACGCGGTGAACGAGCTACAGACGCAGTTCACCGGACCGATCGCGCGCGGGCTGTCGCTGATCGCGATCGTGGTGGGCGGGCTGATGTTCGCGTTCGGCGAGGGCGGGAGCAAGCGCACGCTGGCCGGGATCATCTTCGGGATCGGGATGGCCGTGGGTGCGGTCAACTTCCTCGGCTGGCTGTTCTGATGCGTGGTCTTGGACGCTGGCCGGGTTACGCGGCGCTCAACCGTCCGCTGACGGTGCTGGGCGTGGAGCGGCGTCTGTTCCTGCTGGGCGCGACGCTGGCGGTCGCGGTGTGGAACGCGACCGCCTCGCTGGTGGCGGGTGGCCTGGTGTTCGCGGGTTGCTACGGCGCGGGCTGGCTCGCGGGCCGCAAGGACCCGGCGATGCTCGCGGTGCTCCGGTCCGCAGCGCGCTATCCGGCCCGGTTCGATCCGGGCAAGTGGGCGGCCGAGCCTTGGCATCTCCGCATTCGGCAGGGTTCCCGGTGAGGATCGCCGAGGAACGCCGGGCCTACGAAGCGGCTGGGTCGCTGGCCGAGGAGCTGCCCTATTGGGGATGGCTCGGCGATGGCCGCACCTGTCTGACCCGTTCGGGCGAGTTGGTGGCGGCGGGCCGGATCCGGCCCGCCGTCCTGGGCGGCCGCACGCCGGAGCAGATCGATCGCGTACTGGGTCTTTGGCAGCGGCTGCTGTCCGGACTGGGTTCCGGCGCGCGCCTGCAATTCCACCTGCTCCGGCGTCCGAACTGTGCCGGAAGTCCACGGGATGATGGTTCGGACATCGCGTCCGTATCGGCGGCAAAGCGCCGAGCGTTCCTCGCCGAGCGCGTGCAGCGGCTCGACGCCCTTGTGGTCTGGTCGCACGACCCGGGCCTCCGTCCGGTGGCCGAGGGTTCGCGGTCGGGACCGCTCGCCCGGCTTGCCGGTTGGAGGAAGCGCCGACGGAGCGCGCCGACTTACCTCGCCGCGGAGATTGAGGCCGCGGCGGGCCGGTTCCGGGCGATGATCGAGGCGGACCGCTCGCTCGTGGCCGAGCACACGCCGGTCGAGATGCTGGGCGCCGTGGAAGCGTCCCGCCTCCTCTCCGAACTCACAAACAAGCCCGGCACGTTCTGGGACGGCGCGACGGGCAGCGGCATGAACTGGCGGCTCGCGCTCTCGGAGCTTGAAGCCGAGCGGTCGCACCTGCGGCTCGACGGCGAGCCGGTCATCCTCTACTCGCTCCTGTCGCCGCCGGGCCAAGCGCACGCGAACCTCCTCAAGGATCTGTACTGCCTGGACGCGACGCTGACCGTCTCGCTCGAATGGCGGCCCTATACGGTGGAGGCGGCGCGGAGGCGGATCCGAAGCGCGCAGCGCCACTACTTCTCGCGGCGCTACTCGATGATGGCGCACGCGCAGGACGCTCAGGGCACGGCGTCGGCGATGGTCGATTCGGCCGCGGCGGCCGAGTCGGACCGGCTGGGCGCGGCTCTGGTCGAACTTGAAGCCGACGGGGTGGCCTACGGCGAGGCGTCGCTGACCGTGGCGATCCACGGCGGACTCGACGAAACCGAACGGCTGGACGGCGACGTGCGCCGCCTGTTCGCCGCGCACGACGCGAAGGTGATCCGGGAAGGCTACGGCCAGCTCCCCGTCTGGTTCGCCCGGCTCCCGGCGCAGCCGAAGCCCCGACAGGTAAGACGGGTGTTCGTCTCCGCTGGCGTCACGGCCTGCCTCGCGCCCGTGTTCGGGCCGCCGAGGGGAAAGAAGGTGAGCCGCCATCTGGACCGCGAGCCGTTGGCGGTGTTCGAGACGCCGTGGCGGACGGCGTACCGCTACGATCTCTTCGCGGGCGATGTCGGCCACACGCTGATCCTCGGCGCGACGGGCTCGGGCAAGAGTTTTTCGCTCAACTTCCTGCTGGTCGAGGCGCTCAAGTACGACCCCCGCGTCCTGATTCTGGACCTGGGCGGCTCCTACCGCTGGCTGACCCGGTTCCTCGGGGGCCGGTACCTGGAGCTCGCGCCCGGCGAGACGGAGCCGACGCTCAGGCTCCAGCCGTTCGCGCTGCCCGCGACGACAAGGACGTTCCAGTTCCTGACGGGCTGGGTGCTCCGGCTCCTGAAGCTGGGCGGCTTCGAGGCGGGCGGGGCGGACACGAGCGAGATCCGCGCGCGGATCGAGGACCTGTACGCGCTCGGGGCCGAGCGCCGGACGCTCAGCGTGCTGGCCGGTTCGCTCCCCGTCGCGATGTGGCCCGCGCTGAGCCGCTGGACGGAGGGCGGCGCCTGGGGCGCGTTCTTTGACAATGCCCCGTCGGACAGGGCCGACATCGAGTTCCGGGACTGGCAGGTGATCGACCTGGCGGGCGCGGCGGAGCACGCGGATCTGTGCGAGGCGGCGCTCGCCTACCTCTTGGAGCGGATGCGCCTGGAGATCGAGGACCCGGCCGAGACGGCGCGGCTCAAGCTGATGGTCGTGGAC
>JAJDVM010000047.1 GCA_022826125.1 Defluviicoccus sp. | reverse complement strand
GCGGCGGTGGACCCAAGCCCCGACTCGACGGTCAAATCACGCAGGAATCGCCGTCAAGTGCGCAGGAATCACGGTCAAGTGTTGTAGGAATCGCCGTCAAGTGTCGTAGGAATCACGGTCAAGTGCGGCAAGAATTTGCAGGCGGGGTTACAGGAATGCGAATGCGAGGCCCGCAGCACGCTCGCCGCGACGATGGCGCCGACCTTGACGGGCGCTCACCACATGCGGTCGATGCGCAGCCCTCCTTCGAGGGTCTCTTTCCCCCAGGTGGTCACCTACTCCCGGATGGCGTCGACCGGGAACCGGGCGCCACGCCGGACCAGGGGGGAATGGATGATGGGCGGCGGCCGCGCTTTCAGCGCCGACGATGATTCGCTCGGGTCTGGGCGAACACCCCGGACTCATTCATCCGGAGTACGAGTCGAAGGCGGCGGTGGATCGACCGCGTCCAATGCCTCCTGTATCACGCCTCTCGGAAGCACTCCGACGGCGGACTTCGTGTACAGGCGCACCACGCGCTCCGCATCGCAGTACACGATGAGGCGCGCTCCGCCCCGCTTCCCTGTCCCTCGCAGCGCCAGGCGCTCCTTGAAGACCGGTAGCCCACCGACGCCCGGCTGCCGGTAGCGCCCCGGCGGCCCTTCGGCGGCATACCGATCGAGGGCTGCGGCGACGGTGTCGGGCAGGTCGGGGTGCTGTCGGGCGAGGCGGCGGAGGTCGCGTTCGAATCGGTCCCCCCGCTCAACTCTCCGCCCGGGCATCCGCTATCTCCTGCGCCACCAGGCGCGCGAACGCCTCGCTCCCGGCCAGGGCGGCGGTCTCGGCCATGTCCTCCAGCCCGGCGGCGACCTCCTCGCACAGGACCACCACGGGGTGCGAATCGGGCAGCCCGGATTCGATCATCTCCGTGTGCAGGTCATGGTAGACGCGCGCAATCCTCCCGGCGGCGGCAGCCTCCTCGCGCATGAGGGCGCGGTCTTCCTCGCTCTCGATGGAGAACGTCCCCAACTCCTCTTGCACTGTCCGCAAGCGGTCCAGGAACTCGCGGAGCACCGGGGTCGGATCCGTGACTTCGGCGGCCGACCCGGCGCCTCGGGATCGCTGTTGCTCCATGAACCGCGAAAAGCTCTGGATCACCGCCGGAGGGGGGAGCCGCTCCAACAGCTCATTGGCCGTCACGGACATCGCACGCTCCCTTGGGTGGAGTGGCGTAGTGGCATGGCATGGAGCCTAGCACAGGCGGAGCTTCCCGGACCGCCCCCGGAGCCGCCCGGCGGCCGGGAGGTTGCCGGGGTAGTAGAACCGGCCCTCCTCGTCGACGTCCGTCCGGCCATCCGGATACATCGCCGGTCTCAGGCGCGTGAAGCGGGGCACGCACGGCCGCCACCCGGACAAGACGCTGCTTGAGGCTGGAGCTCCGACGTTCAGCCGGGCGGTGACCCATCGGGCGGCTCCTCTGGTTCCTGTTCGGGGGGGCGATGCCCCTTCGGGGCCGGGCTCTCGTGCTTCGCACCGAGCCCCGGCGGAGCCGGGTCTCGGCCCTTGTATGGGACTCTTTCCGTCAAGACCCCTCCTAACTCATGGAATGGATGTCCTGCTCGCGGTCGAGCTCGAGCTTGGCCGCGAGCGCTGAATCCGAGGGGAGCCGTGCCGCAGGCGCCTGTCCGCGCCGCATCCTTGTATTCGGTTGGCCGCATCGCGGCCTGAACCATGATGCAGTAATACGCATCGGCGGCTGGCTCCGAGGCGGCGGGTCCATTCTGCGGGTCGGCGTGCAAGCCAGGGCCGAGATCGGATTGCCGCCACCTCGGATTCCGTTTCGACCGGAGGCGCGTGCCGCCTCGTTCCGGCCGACGTTCGCGAAGCCGTTCAGACCGCCGGCTTCAGGATGACTCCATCGGGAATCTCGCCGAGGGTGACGAGTCGCCACAGGGCGATGAGCAGCTTACGCGCCAGGGCGACAATCATCGTCTTGCGCGCTCCACGTCGCCCGTCCGCGGTGCGCTCGTCGAACCATCGCGCCAACGCGCTGTCGGTCTGAAACTGCAGGAAACGCCATGCGAACTGAATCATCCCGTTCCGGACACGCATGTTTCCGGCGCGTGCCAAACCCTTCTCGCGTCGTCTCCTGCCGCTTTCGTCCGGCGACCCTGTCAGTCCTCCGTATCGTGCCAACGCGCGGCGGTTGGGGATGTCGCGAGACAGCACCTCGCCGGCGAGCATGTCCGCGGTCTCCATGCCCAAGCCGTGAACCTGCGACAGGATCCGCATCATCTTGTGGTGCTTCTCTTCCGGCACCGCTTTCATCCGCTCGACGCGAGCCGCCTCGATTTCCTTGATTTGGTCACTCACAAAGCGCAAGCGCGCCATGTCCCGGCGCAGCTCGGCGAGGGTGTTGGGCGGAATCGGCGTGCCGTCCGGTGTACGCAGGTCCGGCAGACGGTCCACGGCTTTGCGCAGCTTTGGGTTGAAGCCCCGGATTCCCAGCAGGACCAGCGTCGACTTCAACCGGTTGATTACACGGGTGCGTTCGGCCACGAGGTTCTCGCGCTCGCGGTGTGGCTTTCGCGCGTCCTCCTCCTCGGGCGAAAGAATCGGCACCATCCGACAGTGTTCCGCTTCACCACGTAGCCAACCTACGAAGGCGCGCATCAGCAGGCGGCAATCCAGCCGGTCCGTCTTCGCCCGCCGGTGGTCGCGCTTCACCGGGACGCTGGTGGCATGCATGATGTAGGCCTCGATGCCATGGCTGCGTAGCCAACGCGCCAGCCAGAATCCGTCACGGCCGGCCTCGTAGGCAACGCAGATGCGCTCGATGTACCGGCCAGCCTTCTCGGCTTCGCCCCGCCAGCGATGCAGCAGCGACAGCAGCTCGTTCTCGTCCACCTTGAGCTTCTTCATCGGTTGACGCTCGACACCAGGCAGCAGCCCGGCGACCAACCAGCTCGTCAGGCTCATCTCGACCACCGCGATTAGCGTGTCATCGTCGTTGAGGGCGACGGGGCAGCGGCTCAGGTCATTTGTTCCAGCCATGGGACAGACTCCTTCGTTGCGTTGGAGAGGGCGACTCGATCCTATGCCTCCGTCGCCCGTCCCATAGCATCTGCGGGCTTCGATCCCTATCGCGGGCGCCCCGCCGGCCTCTCGCCGCTTCGCAGGGCGCATGGGTGCGCCGTCGCCGCAGGGCCGCGTGAGTGCGTGGACGGGGTGCGCCGCGGCCCGCATGGGGGGCGGGGCGGCGGTGCGAAGGCGCGGCCGGCAGGGGACGGTCACCGGCCCTTCCCGACCAGCGAGGCGTTCGCGCGGGGCGGCGGATCGTCGTCCCAGACGAGCTCCCCCGGGAACACCATGCCCTTGACGCGGCTGCCGTCTGCGAGCACGGCGCGGAAGACATTGGCCGCGCCCGAGGGGGACGCGCGCTGGCGGTGGCGCCCGAGCCGGACCACGCGGTTGCGGACGGTGGCCGCGGCGAGGTCGCGCCCGGCGGCGAACGCCTCGAAGCAGGCCGGGGACACCGTGTACGCCTCGTCCTCGATGTTGTGCAGCCAGGCGCCGGGGGAGTTGACCGGCACCGAGCCGTCGCGGAGTCCTGTCCGCACCCAGTTCACCCACTCCCAGCCCGCGCCCTCGCCCCCGATCACGGGCGGCGGTGTCCGCTTGGGAGCGGGTTCGGGCTCGGGCTCGGTGGTCGCGGCCTGTGACTGCGGGGTATCCGGGCGATCCGCCGCGGCTTCTTCCGCCGGCGGCGGAGCGGGGGCGGTCGCGGCCGGCCCGCGGTCGAGGGGGAGACCGATGCGGCGCTCCGCCTCCTCGGCGATCGCGCGCAGCTCACTCGGGCCGTCGCCGAAGTAGGCGGCAAGGGCGCGGAGCGCCGCGGGCTCCTGGCCGACCCAGCCGAGCCCGGCCTCGCCGGCGAGCCGGGCGAGGAGCAGCGCACCGAACGGGCGCGGGGGCGGTGCGCCGGCAAGCTCCGCGCTCTCGGGTACGTCGTCGGTGAGCGGGCGCCAGCCGGGCGCCGCGGCCCGGCCCGCGACCGCGGCGAAGCGCTCGGCGACCACGCAGGCGGCGAGCGCGAAGCTGATGAC
>JAJDVM010000022.1 GCA_022826125.1 Defluviicoccus sp. | reverse complement strand
GCCGAGCTCGCGACCACGACCGTCGCGTCGCCGAGATTTCCGGCGTCGTGGCCGACCCCGATGTCGATGCCCAGCGACCGCAGCCTGAGCACGTTCGCGCTGTCGGCGATGTCGCTGCCCCGGACCCGGTATCCGAGATTGTGCAGGACCTCGGCGATGCCGCTCATCCCGATCCCGCCGATGCCGACGAAGTGGATCGTTCCGACCGAGAGCGGGAGGGTTCTCATGCCGCCCACCTCGGCGCGCCGCCGTTGGCGCGGGCCAGCGCGTGTACCCGGTCGGCGAGGCGCGCGGCCGAATCGGGGATCGCCCAGCGGCGCGCCGCGTCCGACGCGTCGGCGAGAAGGCCGGGACTACGCAACAGGGTCTCGATCCGCCCGGCCAGGGTTTCCGGGTCGAGATCCATCTCGGTCACCACCCAGCCGGCGCCGTACCGCTCGATCTCGCGGGCATTCCGATGCTGGTGGCCGCCGGCGGCGCGGAGAAACGGTATGAGAATCGCCGGGCGCCCGATCGTCGCGAGCTCGGCGATGGTCGACGCGCCGGCACGCGAAATCACCAGCGACGCATCGGCCATTCTCGCTGGCAGATCGTCGAAGAAGGATCCCACCTCGGCCGGGATATCCAGGCGGCGATAGGCTTCGGTCACCCGGTCGACGTCCTCGGGCCGTGCCTGCTGGACGATCCGGAGACGGCTTCTCAGCCGGTCTCCGACGGCGCCGATCGCGGGCGGCACCAGATCGGAGAGAATCCGCGCGCCCTGGCTGCCGCCGACCACCAGCAACGAGACGGGTCCGTCGGAGGCGGCGGGGTCGGTGTAGGCGGCCCCGGCGAGGTCGGCGACCGCCTCGCGAACCGGGTTGCCGGTCCTGACCAGCTTGGGCAGGTCCTCGACCCGGACGCCGTGGACTTCGTCGAACGAGGTGGCGATGGCGGATACCCTGGGCGCCAGCGCCGCGTTCGCCCGCCCGAGCATGGCGTTCTGCTCGTGGATCATGCTCGGTATGCCGGCCCGGAGCGCGGCGAACATGGTGGGCAGGGTGGGGTAGCCGCCGAAGCCGACGGCGGCTCTCGGCTGTATCTGCGCGAGCAGCCGACGCGCCTGCAGCCACCCGTAGCACAGCGTCATCACCCCGCGCGCGGTGCCGCGAATGCCGCCGCTCACCTGACGGGCGGCGATGCAATGGACGACGGCTCCGGCCCCCGCGTCGAACCCGGCGCCGCGGCCATCGGTGACGATCGCCACGTTGTGACCGTGGCGCCCGAGTTCGCGGGCGAGCGCCGCGGCAGGGAACATGTGCCCCCCGGTTCCCCCGGCCGCCAGAACCACCGGACCCTCGTTCATGGCCGTTCGTCCCCGATGCGCCGCCTGGTGAGGGCGAGCAGAAGACCCATCGCGAAAGCCACCGCGATCAACGACGATCCGCCGTAGGAGATGAACGGGAGCGTCATCCCCTTGGCCGGCAGAAGCCTGAGCGAGGACCCCATATGCACCACCGCCTGCAGGCCGAACTGGACCGCGAGCCCGGCGACGGCGACCATCACGAAGAGATTGGTCTCGTGGAGCGCGTGGGAGAGCCCGCGCAGCACCACGAAGGCGAACAGCCCCAGGATCACGAGGCAGGCGACGAGGCCGAACTCCTCGCCCGCCACGGCGAAGATGAAGTCCGCGTGACCGTCGGGCAGCACCCCCTTGATCGTGCCCTGGCCCGGTCCGCGGCCGAGGAAACCGCCGTTCATGAAGGCCTGGAGCGAGGTGTCGACCTGGAAGTTGTCGCCCGAGCTGGGATCGAGGAAGCGGTTTACCCGGCTGGCCACGTGCGGGAGCAGCGCATAGGCCGCGACCGCCACGGCCCCGGCGCCCGCGGTGAGCACGACGGCCCACGGCAGCGACAGACCGGCGATCAGGAGCTGCACGTACCACGCGACCAGGATCACGCTCGCCATGCCGATATCCGGTTGCAGGAAGAGGAGCCCCAGGACGAGCACGACCAGAGCAGTGGCCATGAGCCCCATCCCCGCGTTGCCGGTCTCGCGATACCGCGCGAGCAGCCAGGCGACCACCACCGCGCAGGAGGGCTTGACGAACTCGGAAGGCTGGACCGACATCGGTCCGAGATCGAGCCAGCGCTGTGCGCCCTTGGTTTCGGCGCCGAGCAGGAGGGTCGCGGCCACGCCCGCCACGGCGAGCGCGAGAACCGCGGCGGAGAGCCAGCGGGTGGGTCGCGGCGACAGGAGGGAGACGCCCAGCAGAACCGCGACGGCCAGCGGCAGATAGGCGATGTGGCGCCAGACGAGGTAATAGGGATCGAGTTTGAGACGCTCGGCCACCGGCGGGCTCGCCGCGAGCACGAGAAGCACCCCGATCGCGAGCAGCAGGGAGAGCGCGGTCACCGTCCAGCGGTCGACGGTCCACCACCAGCGGCCCAGCACGGACGTGTCGTTGCGGGCGAACACGGTCACGGTACGCGCTCCCCCAGACTCCCGGCGGCAGAGCGGAACGCATCGCCGCGCGCGGCGAAGGACGGCCACTGGTCGAACGACGCGGAGGCGGGCGACAGTAGGACCGTCGCCCCGGGCGGCCGCTCGCGTTGCGCGTCGCGATGCGCGGCTTCGAGCGCGCGTGCGAGGTCGCCGCACCGCTCGACCGGGACACGGCCGCCGATCTCCTCCGCGAAAGCGGCCTCGGCCTCTCCGATCAGATAGGCGCGGCGAACGCGATGCAGTTCGGGGAGCACGGCCTCGAGCCCGTCCGCCTTGGGCCGGCCGCCGGCGATCCAGTAGATCGCGCGATAGCAGACCAAGGCGTTGCGGGTCGCTTCGCCGTTGGTGGCCTTGGAGTCGTTGACGTAGCGGACGCCGTCGATGACGGCCACCGTCTCCTGGCGGTGCGGCAGGCCGGGATAGGTTGCGAGCGCCGCCGCGGCCTCGGCGCGGGAGAGCCCCAGCGATCGGGCCGCCGCGAAAGCCGCGGCGGCGTTCTGATGGTTGTGGGCGCCGGGCAGGGTATCGATACGGGACAGATCGGCGACGGGGCGGTCGTCTTCGAACAGCGTGCCGCCGAGGACGGAGACGCCGCCCTCGACCGGACGCCCCACGGCGATGGGCACGAGGTGCCACCCGGCGCGCGCCTCCAGCTCGGAGAGCACGGCGCGGCTTGCGGCGTCGTCGGTGCCGACGATGGCGACCTGTCCCCCGCCCGGCCGGTCGCGGAAGATTCGCCGTTTCGCCGCGACATAGCCCGTCAGATCGCCGTGCCGGTCGAGATGGTCGGGGCTGATGTTGAGGAGGACGGCGGTGTCGAACCGCATCCTGTCGATCAGGTCGAGCTGATAGGACGAGCACTCGATCACGTAGATGCCCTCCCGTCCCAGGGCGGGAAGCGAAAGGGCGGGCGGACCGAGATTGCCGCCGACCGCGACCGTGCGGCCGGCTTCCGCGAGCAGGTGCCCCAGCAGCGCGGTGGTGGTCGACTTTCCGTTGGTTCCGGTGACGCCGACCATTCGCGCGTCGGGCGCCGCCTCGCCCAGCAGTTCGATATCGCCGATGACCGGGCAGTCGGCCTGCCGGGCGCTGCGGACCACGGGATGCGGCTCGGGATGGGTCAGGGGAACGCCCGGACTGAGCACCAGCGCATCGAGACCGGGCCACTCCCAGGCCGCCGGATCGCGCAAGTCGATCCCGGCCGCGGCCGCGGCCTGGCGCGAAGCCGGCGCGTCGTCCCACGCGACGACCGCCGCGCCGCTGTCCCTGAGGGCATCCGCCGTCGCCAGCCCGGAGCTGCCGAGACCGAAGAGGGCGAGAGTCTGATTGCTGCGCGCGGGTATTCTCATCGGCCTAGCGCAGCTTGAGGGTGGACAGCCCGGCGAGCGCGAGCACCGCCGCGATGATCCAGAACCTGATGACGACGGTCGATTCCGCCCACCCCTTCTGTTCGAAGTGGTGGTGCAGCGGCGCCATGCGGAAAATCCGGCGTCCAGTGAGCTTGAACGAGAACACCTGGACGATGACCGAGACCGCTTCGAGCACGAACAGCCCGCCGATGATCACGAGTACGAGCTCGTGCTTGGTGATCAGGCTCACCGCCGCCAGCGCGCCGCCCACGGAGAGCGCCCCGGTATCGCCCATGAACACCATCGCCGGCGGCGCGTTGAACCACAGGAAGCCGAGCCCCGCGCCGACCAGGGCACCGCAGAAGACCGCGAGCTCGCCGGCGCCCCGCACGTAATGGATTTGCAGATAGTTGGAAAAGACCGCGTTGCCGACGAGGTAGGCGATCAACGTGAAGCACGCGGCGGCGATCAGCGCAGGCATGATCGCCAGCCCATCGAGCCCGTCCGTGAGGTTGACCGCGTTGGACGTTCCGATCAGCACCAGCACCGCCCAGGGAAAGAAAAACCAGCCGAGCGGAACCAGCACTTCCTTGAGGAACGGGACGGTGAGCCCCATGGCGAGCGGGCCGGACGTCGCCTGGGTCATCCAGTACGCCGCGACCGTTCCGACCGCGATCTGGGCGAGCAGCTTCATCCGCGCGGACATCCCGCCGCTCGACCGCCGGCTTACCTTCAGATAGTCGTCGAGGAAGCCGATCGCGCCGAAGCACAGGGTCACGAACAACGCGATCCACACATACTGGTTGGCGAGATCGGCCCAGAGCAGCGTCGCGATCAGTATCGTCGACAGGATCAGCACGCCGCCCATCGTCGGCGTGCCTTTCTTGGTCAGCAGGTGCGACGGAGGCCCGTCCTCGCGGATCGGCTGGCCTTCGCCCTGTTGCAGCTTGAGCCAGCGGATCAGGGAGGGGCCCAGGATCAGCGACAGGGCCAGCGCGGTGACCGCGGCGCCCCCCGTCCTGAGCGTGATGTAGCGGATCAGGTTGAGGAGACCGCCGTCGTCGGCGAAGGGAAGGAGCGCGTTGTACAGCATGCCGGCGGCGCCCCTCAGTTCCCCGCGGCCACGGCCCGGCGCGCTTCGGCGCCATGCATAAGCCGCGCGACGACGAGGTCCATCCGGCTTGCGTTCGAACCCTTGACCATCACCACGTCGCCGGGACCGACCGACTCGGCGGCGATATCGGCCAATGCCTCGCCGGTCTCCGCCGCCGCGCCCCGCATGCCGGCCGGCAGCCGGTCCAGCACCGCCCGCATGTCGCCCGCCGCCATGACGGTGTCGACGCCGCTCTCGACCAGCGGGTCGGCGAGGCCCTCGTGAAACGCCGCGGACTCGTGCCCGAGCTCGCGCATCGGGCCCAGGATGGCGATCCTGCGGCCCGCGCCGCGCGGCGGAACCCGGCCCAGGGTCTCGATCGCCGCCCGCATGGAGGCCGGGTTTGCGTTGTAGCTCTCGTCGATCAGGGTGAACGTCCCGCCGGCGCAGGCGACGCTGTGGGGCTTGCCGCGTCCCGGCAGCGGCGCCAGGGTCCGCAGGCTCGCGGCGGCCTCCCCGGCATCCGCCCCGAGCGCCTCGACCGCGGCAAGAACGGCAAGGGAGTTGAGCACCCAGTGCCGGCCGGGCAGCGCCACCCGGTAGGCGATCCTCCGCCCGCAAATCTCGGCGGCGACGTCGCTGCCCTCATCGTCGAGCGAGACCTCGCGGGCGGCCGCGTCGGCGTCGGAAAGGCCGAACGAAACGATCCGAAGGTCCGGCCTGCGGACCGCCGCGCCGCGCAGGCGGTCGAAGAACATGTTGTCGCGGTTGAGCACGCACGCCCCGTCCGGCTCCACGCCCTCGAAAATCTCGGCCTTCGCGTCGGCGACCGCCTCCATGGACGGGAAGAACGCGATATGGGCGGCCTCGACATTTGTAACGACGGCAACGTGGGGCCGGATGAGGCGGGAGAGCGGCGCGATTTCGCCGGCGTGGTTCATGCCGACCTCGAACGCGCCGAACGCGGAACCCGGAGGCATGCGCGCGAGCGACAGGGGAACTCCCCAGAGATTGTTGTAGCTTGCCGCGCTGGCGGAGACCGCGCCCTGTCCGGCCAGCGCGTGGCGCAGCGCTTCCTTGGTGCCGGTCTTGCCGGCGCTGCCGGTGACCGCCGCGACGCGGGCCGTGCCGCGGTCCCGTCCCCTGCGCCCGAGCGCGGTCAGCGCGTCGAGGGTGTCGTCGACGATCAGCAACGGCGCGGCCGCGCCGACGCCGGCCGGCCGGCGATGCACGACGGCCGCCGCCGCTCCGGCGGAGAGCGCGTCGCGGACATAGTCGTGGCCGTCGTTCTCGGGACCCTTTATGGCGACGAACAGGTCGCCGGGCGCGGCGGTTCGGCTGTCGATCGATACGCCGACCGCCTCCCACGGACCGGTCGCGCGGCCGCCCGTGACCCGGGCCGCCTCGACGGATGTCCAGAGAGGGGTCCGGTTCACGCTCCGACTCCCCCCAATGACCGTGCGGCCTCGCGCGCCGTCTCGACATCGTCGAAGGGGCGCGCGGTCCCGCCCACGATCTGCCCGGTCTCGTGCCCCTTGCCGGCGATCACCAGCACGTCGTCCGACGCGAGCCCGGCGATGGCGGTGCGGATCGCTTCGCCCCGGTCGCCGATCTCGACCGCGCCGGGGCAGCCGGCGAGCACTTCGCGCCGGATCGCGCCGGGATCCTCGCCGCGCGGATTGTCGTCGGTGACGACGATCCGGTCGGCGAATCGGGCGGCCGCCTCGCCCATCAACCGGCGCTTGCCCGAGTCGCGGTCGCCGCCGCAGCCGAAAACCGCCACGAGCGCGCCCGCGGCGTGCGGCCTGAGCGCCTGCAACGCGTGGGCCAGCGCCACCGGCGTGTGGGCGTAGTCGACGAAGATAGCGGCCCCCGTCGGGCTGCATCCGACGGGCTGCATCCGCCCCGGCGGCGCTTCGAGCGTGCCGAGGGCGTCAATCGCGGCGCAGGGATCGTCCCCTCCGCCGACGACCAGGCTGGCGGCGCACAACGCGTTGGCGATCTGGAATTCGCCGATGAGGCGGAAACGCTGCCGCCTGGCTTCGCCGAATGCGACGAGTTCCGCGACCTGGCCTTCGGCATCGGGCTCCACGGAGACCAGACGTAGTTCCCGGGCCTTGCGGCCGTAGTCGATGACCCGACAACCGCGCGCCCGGCAGGCTTCGGCAAAGATTCCGAACTCGGGGCTGTCGGCGTTCAGCACGGCGGTGCCGCCGGACGGAAGCAGCTCGTCGAACAGCCGCAGCTTGGCGGCGCGATAGGCGTCGAACGAAACGTGGTAATCGAGATGGTCGCGGGACAGGTTGGTGAATCCGGCGGCGGCGAGCCGGAGACCGTCGAGGCGGGACTGGGCGAGACCGTGGCTCGAGGCCTCGAGCGCCACGCGTTCGACCCCCTCCCCGGCGAGCGCCGCGAGCTCGCGGTGCAACGAGACGGGGTCCGGAGTGGTCAGGACGCCGGCGCGCCGACCCGACGGTCCGACGACGCCGAGCGTGCCGACCGCGGCCGCCCGCAGACCGATGGCACCCCAGATCTGCCGGGCGAAGACGACCGCCGAGGTCTTGCCGTTGGTTCCCGTGACGGCGACGCAGGTCCCGGGCGCGTCGGGGTAGAAACGCGCGCAGATCTCGGCGAGACGATGGCGCGGATCGGCGTCCACGACGGTCTGCACCCGGTCTCCGGCGGCGCCGATATCGATCGGCTCCGGCACCAGGATCGCGGCCGCGCCGCGCGCGACGGCATCGTCGACGAAATACCGGCCGTCGGTGGCGAGGCCGGGCAACGCGGCGAACAGGAAGCCTGGACGGACCTCCCGCGAATCGCTGGCGATGCCCGCGATCTCGACATCGCCCACAGGCGGCGAGCCGGGCATGTCGGGGCCGAGAAGGTCAACGAGACGCAAGCCTCCGGCTCCCTTTCTGGGCCTTCACGACCTCGAGCTGCATTCGCCTTTCGATCTGCAGCGAACGTTCGTCGACCGGCTCGACGCCGAGCAGCGGGCCGATACGGGCGATCGTCTTTCCGATTACCGGCGCGGCGACCCACCCGCCGGTGGCATAGCCATGGGTCTTGCGGGTGCCGCGCGGCTGGTCGAGCAGCGCGAGCACGACATAGCGGGGACGATGCATCGGGAACGCGGCGACGAAGGAGGACAGCAGCCGCTTCTTCCGGTAGCCGCCCCGCCCCGCCTGTTCGGCGGTGCCGGTCTTGCCGCCGACGAGGTAGCCGGCGGCAGCGGCCTTGGAACCGGTTCCCTCGGCCACGACGAGCCGCATCAGGCGGCGCATCTTGTCCGACGTAGCACGGGACAGCACCCTCTTGCCCTTCGGGCGCGCCTCCGGCTCGCGCTTCAGCAGGGTCGGCGGGTGAAGCGTTCCCCCGTTGACGACAGCCGCGACGGCGCTGGCGAGATGGAGCGGGGAGACGGCGACGCCGTGGCCGAACGAAACCGTCATCGTGTTGATCTCGCGCCAGCGGCGGGGAAACAGCGGGCGGCCGTTCTCGCCGATCTCGACGGGCGTCTTTCGGAACATCCCGAGATCGCCGAGGAAGCTCCGCATCCGCTTGCCGCCGACCGCCAGGCCCAGCTTGGCCGCGCCGATATTGGACGAGTGGATGAAGACCTCGGGAACCGTCAGCACCCGGGCCTTGGCATGGAAGTCCCTGATGGTGAACCTGGCGACACGGATCGGCCGGGTCGCGTCGATCCGATCCGCCAGAGTGACGGCGCCGGCGTCGAGCGCCAGCGCGGTGCTGAGGACCTTGAAGGTCGAGCCCATCTCGTAGATTCCGAGCGTCGCCCGATTGAAGCGCAGCTCGGCGCCCGCCGAACGCGCGCGGTTGGGATCGAAGTCGGGCAACGACACCATCGCGAGCAATTCGCCGTTCGCGGTATCGAGCACGATCCCGGCGGCGCCGACCGCGCGATGCTCGGTCATCGCCCTGACGAGCTCGTTTCTCAGCACGTGCTGGACGCGCACATCGATGCTGAGAGACAGCGCGCCGCTGCCCTCGCGGAGCTTGGCGTCGAATTGCCGCTCGATCCCGGCCAACCCCCGTCCGTCCGGATCGGAGAACCCGACGACGTGAGCCGCGAGGTTCCCCATCGGGTAGACCCGGCGCTGGTCCGGCTCCAGCACGAGGCCGGGAATCCCCAGGCGGAGAATCGCGTATTGCTCGTTCGGGGTCAGATGCCGGCGCAGCGAGACGTAGCGATTGGGACTGCCGAGCCGCTCGGCGATCCTGTCGCGGTCGAGGTCGGGCAGGACCTTCGCCAGCGCCGTCAACGTCCCGTCGGGGTCGGCGATCCACGCCGTATTGGCGTAGAGCGCGGCGGTTCCGAGGCTGACGGCGAGGACGACGCCGTTCCGGTCGGTGATCTCGGTCTTGGCGGCCGCGCCGCGGGCGATCTGGGCGGGCGAGGAGTCTCTCGGCTCGACGCCGGCCTGGAGCACCGTGACGTCGAACAGCCGGATTCCGATCGCGACGAAGGCGGCGGACAAGACGGCGCCGGTCAGAAGGAGCCGGCCGCGGCCGACCTCGATCGCCCGCTTGCGGTCCCCGTCGAACCGCATGTCGACACGCTCATAGCGTCCGCGATCGGTCATCGCTCGTCCCTCCCGGGGCTCGCGGAGACTTTCATCGGGGCCGGCGAAGACCGCGACCGGTCCGGCTCCGGACCAAACTCGGGCGGCGCGGCGAAGGGGAGATCGGACACCCGCATCGTCTGTTCCGCCGTCGGCACGCGGAGGTCGAGGTGCCGGCGCGCCAGCTCCTCCAGCCGGTCGGGCCGGTTGAGATAGCTCCATTCGGCGCGCGATACGTGCAACGCCTCCTGTTCGCGCGCGATGTCGCGGTGGATGCCGGCGAGCCGGTCCTCGAGATCGTGAACCTCGGTCCCGATGACGATGGACGCCGCGCCCATCACCACGGCGAGCACGGCGAACAATACGGTCGAGCCTTTCCTCATCCCGCCCTCTCCCGGGCGATCGGGGTTTCGATCCGCTCCGCGGCCCGCAACCGCGCCGAACGGGCGCGCGGGTTCGCGGCGACCTCCGCCGCGCTTGGGCGGACCGCGCGGCGTCCGAGCAAGCGGAATCGCGCGGAACGCGCGGCCGCATCCGCGTCGGGCGCATGGCGAGAGGGCCGCGGCCGCGCGTCCGATCGGTCGACCAGGAAGCGCTTGACCGTGCGGTCTTCCAGGGAGTGAAATGTGACGACGGCAAGCCGCCCGCCCGGGCGAAGCAGCGTCTCGGCCGCGTTCAGGCCGCGCGCCAGCTCTTCCAGCTCGTCGTTCACGTAGATGCGAAGGGCCTGAAAGGTTCTCGTGGCCGGATCGATCGCGTCGCGTCCGGCTCCCCCGGCCTGCCCCACCGCCCTGCGCACGATCCCGGCGAGCGCGCCGGTCCGCTCGATCCGCGCCTCGCGGCGCGCCGCCACGATCGCCCGGGCGACCCGCCTGGCGCGACGCTCTTCGCCATAGTCTCGGATGATCCTCGCGAGGCTCTGCTCGGGTTCCCCGTTGACCACGTCGGCGGCGGTCCGCCCGGTCGACGACATGCGCATATCCAACGGGCCGTCGGCGCGGAACGAAAAGCCGCGCTCGGCGGAATCGAGCTGCATGGAAGAGACGCCGACATCGAGCGCCACACCGTCCACGCCGTCGATCCCGCGCTCGGCGAGGAGCGGCACCATGTCGCCGTAGCACCCGGCGACGAACAGGAAACGATCGGCGTAGCGTCGCCCGAGGGCGGCTGCCGCGGGCGCCGTCGCCGGGTCGCGATCGATGCCGCAGACCCTGCACCGGGCGCTTTCGAGGATCGCGCGGCTGTAACCGCCCGCCCCGAACGTGCCGTCGACGTATATCGCTCCGTCGCGCGGGGCGATCGCGGCGAGCACCCGATCGAGCATCACGGGCGTGTGGGCGGCTCCGGTCATGCGCCGCCTCCGTTTTCGACGCGCCGGCGCAGCGCGTCGATCGCCCGATCCTGATGCTCCTGGAATTTCTCCGGCGCCCAGATCTGGAACCGGTTGCCGCGTCCGACGAAAGCGGCCCGGTCCGCGATGTCGGCGTGTTCGGCGAGCGCGGGAGGAATAACGACGCGCCCTTCGCCGTCGAAGGGCAGCTCGTGAACCATCGCCATGATCGTCTCGATCTGGCTGTCGCCGCCGCCGAGCAGGACCTGCTCGAAATCGTCGCCTTCCAGGGACCGGCTGAGCCGCCGGCTGTTGAGCCGATCCAGCACGTCGCGGCTGAACGCCTCGATCGCGGGTTCCCGCAGGGAGCGGTAGACGATCAGTCCCGCGAAGCTCGACCCCGCGAGCACGGCGCGGAAGGGCGCCGGAACCGAGACGCGCTTTTTCCGGTCGACCTTGTTCACGTATGTCGACAGAAACGCGGTCAAACCCTTCCCTCCAAGCCGTCGACGCTGCCGTCGTACCGATCACGACCGGCGCCCCACGCTCGATCTGCCGGACCGTGGCAGAAATGGGACTAACTGCCTTAGCATGGGATATGATGGGCGTCAATGGGAAGAAAGGCAATACTTAATGCAGAACGTTATTGTCGGCCGACATAAGAAAATCGACATAAGACACACAATTTACAGGGTAAAGCCATTGTCTCTGTTGTCCCGGTGGACGGTGCCCTGATAGTTTGTCTCAATTGTGTTCTTATTATGTTCTTTATTGGGCGTTTTATCCGTGGCAACGCCGGTAGGGCGTCGACGTTTGTGCCGACGCCGGGAAATTGCCGATCCCGTCGGCGCATTATTCGCCGACCGCCGCGTTTTCCCTTGGCAGCGCGGGTCCCCAAGCGATACGATTTCCCCTCGACGCCCGGCCCGTCGGTGGCATGGGGCGGGATTTCTACTGAGGGAGACGTCATGACCGAGAACCGTCAGGACG
>JAJDVM010000044.1 GCA_022826125.1 Defluviicoccus sp. | reverse complement strand
CATATATTGCGGCCGGGCGACGATGGGCTGCCGGTGCCCGACCAGGCAGGTGCTCGGCTTGAGGAAGAACATCGGATGGTCGGGCGAGGAGATCTTGCGCGCATCCGACGCCGAGTTGTTGAGCGCCACGCCGCAGATCTTGCCCGGGCGCGGGATCGGCGGACGCCACACGATTTCGGCCATGGGGATGCGCTCGACGGCGGGGTCGGCGGAGGCGGCCTCCAGCAGCCCAAACGCGGCCTCTTGAGCCGCCTCCCCGCCGGCAATCAGATCGAGCATCGTCGGGTAGTCCCAGCGCTCGCCGAAGCTCTCGGCAACGTCGTGGAAGTCGATGAGATGATTGTCGTCGATACGGGCACCGATGCGCTCTGCGTGCCTGTAGCGGTAGCTCGCGAAATAGATTGGTTGCCTCCATCTCTTCCAAACCCGAACGGGTCATGAAACGGAGAACAAAAGTGTCACCAGCGCATTGTATGGATCAATGGTATAGAAGAAATATTATACATTGAAATTATCCATATCTTGTAACTCCCGCAGGATTTGGTCGCCCCGGTTCGGGAGGTGTGCGGTTTTCGGCAGCCCTTTTGGGATCAACCGTTGTCGCTGTCTGGAGCTGACCGGAGGCCCGTGCGGCGTCCGTCGCGTCGTCGAACCCCACGACTTCTCGCAAGCCGGGTTCTCGGGCGTGGCCTTCAAGCCGGAACCGGCGCCCACGGCTCTCGCGATTGCGTCGGATCGCCGACGCGCTCGACAGGCTGTTCGTGGCGGTCGAGATTCGATCGCGTTCGCGCAGGGCCGGTATTTGGCCAGCCCTGAGAGACCACGAAGGGGAAAGAAACCCTGGCAGCGGATCGGACGAAGACAGCGCCGCGGCCGGAACCGCCACCGTCAAGTGCACCGAAAATCGCATCCGAACGGCTACGGAAGACTAGGGAGGCGGGACGCCCACCTTCGAGTCGAACACGATCGTGAACCAGCACTGAGTGAAGGGCATACCGGTCGCGGCGCTGGTGCTGTCGGAGACGACCCGTCGAAGCTCGGTTCTGGGTCCATTCCTCCGCATGCGTTGCCGCGACCGTCCGGCCCCTCGCCATTGCCGCGCCCGAGTCGGCGCCGGTATCGATCGCCGTGTCCTTGAACCCTTAGGCCACGCCAAGCGCGAGGACTGCCCGCTGAGCGTCGACGGTTTGGTAGTCTCCCCTGCGCGGCAATTCAGAATTAGCGTGCTGCCACGACGGACCGACGGGAAGCCCGGAACATGGACGCGATCGATATCGATGACCTGAGCGTAAGGGCGCTCCGAACGTTCCTCCACATCTACCGGACCGGATCGGTCTCCCGGACAGCCGAGCTGATGGGGCACGATCAATCTTCGATCAGCTACACGCTGGGCAAGCTGAGGAGCGCTCTCGGCGACCCCCTGTTCGTTCGCGTGGGCAGAGGGTTGCAGCCCACGGAAAAATGCGACCACCTTGTCCGCACCCTGGGGAATGCCGTCGAACTGATCGACGATGCCGTCGCCGAACGGGAGTTCATGCCGGAACGGAGCGGGCGACGCTTCACCGTGTCGTCGAACTACCTGGAACGCGCGATCTTCGTGGCGCCTCTCCTGCGTTCGCTCCGCGGCGATGCTCCCGGGATCGCGCTCGACATCATCCCGTCCGGTGGCGGCGCCGCGGGATACCGGCAGTTGACGTCGGGAGAATGCGACCTGCTGCTATCGCCAATCCCCGTTGCCGGCGAGAAAATATTCCAGCGGCTGCTCGCTCATGACAGCTATGCCTGCTTCGCCGACGCGGATGCATGGGGAACCCGCGGGGAGCTGACGCGATCGGAATGGTTGGCGTCCACGCATTTAATCGTCACATACGGGAATCAGTTCGAGCCCGCCTTCCTCAAGGCCGCAGGCCCTGAGGCCGCGGCCATCCGGCGCATCAACTGCGCCAGCACCAGCGATCTTCCATCCATGCTGACGGGGACCGACATGATCGCGACGGCACCCTCGCTGCTCGGTCCGGTTCTGGGTACGCGCTTTGTGCAGCTGCGGTTTCCGTTCGAAGAGACCCGGCTGGACTTCTACCTGTCTTGGACGCAGCGGACGGATGCCGAGCCGGCCCATCGCTGGCTGAGGGAGAAGATCCTTTCCGTCTCCGCCGAGATCTTGCGATAGCCGGCAAGGCCGGCGCGGAGCCTGTCGAGAGGCCGGTTGGACCGTTTGGGAGGGCGCGGGAGAGGGAGGGGGAGCCGCTGAGAGCGTAAGATTACAATCGATGGATACACTCAATATACGATATCTTGTTTATCCTATTGATCCATACAATGCGGATAGGTTCCGCTCCTCAGCCCATGGCCCGTTCGGATGCGGAAGACATGGAAGCGTGCTGCGCGGATCCCGACCATCATGGTCCCGTGACGACAAGAGTGCCGAACCGCACCCTCGGCGAGGTCTCGCTCCGGCCAGTCATCCACCCCTCGGCCGGATCACGGGTATTCCCTTGCCGAACGATCCAAAATCCGGCTTGAAGGGGAGATCGACATGAAAAGGCTTCTGGCGACGGGCGCGGCGATGATGTTCGCGGCATCGGCTTACGCCCAAATGCCTACCCTCACCCACGAGTACGCGCAGCCCGGCGGCGGCAGCGACGTTTCGGCGAAGAACCTGGCCGAGGTCGCCGCGGCTGAGAAGGTCGCGACGATTCAGATCCAGGGCGGCAAGACCCTGACGCGCTCGATCCAGCAGGTC
>JAJDVM010000353.1 GCA_022826125.1 Defluviicoccus sp. | reverse complement strand
CCAGCCTCCGCTAGAACCTTCGTGATCGCCGCCGTCAACGTCGTCTTGCCGTGATCGACATGGCCGATCGTCCCAACGTTGCAGTGCGGCTTCGTACGCTCAAACTTCGCCTTGCCCATCGATCAATTCCCCGGTGTGGTCCTGCGGACTGCGGCTACGCCATCTTGGCGCGGACTTCTTCCGCGATTCCCTGCGGCACCTGCTCGTAATGGTCGAAATGCATCGTGAACTGGGCCCGCCCCTGGCTCATCGAGCGCAGGTTGTTGACATACCCGAACATGTTGGCGAGCGGCACGATCGCGGTGACGACGCGGGCATTGCCGCGGCCGTCCATCGCATTGATCTGGCCGCGGCGGCCCTGCAGGTCGCCGATGATGTCGCCGAGATAGTCCTCCGGCGTCACGACTTCCAACCGCATGACGGGCTCGAGCAGCTTCGGCGCGGCCCGTCCCACCCCCTCGCGAAACGCCGCGCGGGCCGCGATCTCGAACGCGACGGTGGACGAGTCCACCTCGTGGCTGTCGCCGTCGAGCAGCGTCACCGCGACATCGACCAACGGGAAGCCGGCGAGCACGCCGACCTCGCTCGCGCCGCGGATCCCCTTCTCCACCGCCGGAATGAACTCGCGCGGCACGGCGCCGCCGACGACCTTGCTCTCGAACTCGATCCCGGTGCCGAGCCCGCCCGGCTCGAAACGGAGCGCCAGCTTGGCGTACTGCCCCGCGCCGCCGGTCTGCTTGCGATGGGTGTATTCGTGCTCGACCGCCTTGGAGATGGTCTCGCGATACGCCACCTGGGGCATGCCGACATTGGCGTCGACCCTGAACTCGCGGCGCATGCGGTCGACCAGGATTTCGAGATGGAGCTCGCCCATGCCCTTGAGCACGGTCTGTCCGCTCTCCGCGTCGACCGATACCCGGAAGCTCGGATCCTCCTGGGCGAGACGGGCGAGCGCGGAAGACATCTTCTCCTGGTCGGACTTGGTCTTGGGCTCGACCGCGATCTCGATCACCGGGTCCGGGAACTCGATCCTCTCCAGCACCACCGCATGGCGCGGATCGGACAGCGTCTCCCCGGTCGTGGTGTCCTTGAGCCCGGCCAGCGCGACGATATCCCCGGCATGGGCCTGGCTTACCTCCTCGCGCGAGTTCGCGTGCATCAGGAGCATCCGGCCGACCCGCTCGCGCTTCCCCTTGACGGTGTTGAGGATGGTGTCGCCGCTCTTGAGGACGCCGGAATAGATCCTGATAAACGAAAGGGACCCCACGAAGGGGTCCGTCATGATCTTGAATGCCAGGGCGGAGAACGGCTCGTCGTCGCTGTTGCTGCGTGCGATCTCCTTGTCGGTGCCCATCTCCACGCCGCGGATTGCGTGGGTCTCGTCGGGCGCCGGGAGATAGTCGACCACGGCATCGAGAAGCGGCTGCACGCCCTTGTTCTTGAACGCCGAGCCGTTCAGCACCGGCACGAAGTCGCCGGCGACGGTCCCCTTGCGGATACAGGCCCTGAGGGTCTCCTCGTCGGGCTCGCTGCCTTCGAGATAGGCTTCCATCGCCGCGTCGTCCTGCTCGACGGCGATCTCGACGAGGCTCTCCCGGAAGCGCCGCGCGCTGTCGGCGAGATCCGCCGGAATCTCGTCCTCGACGAATTCGGCGCCCAGCGACTCGTCCTTCCAGACGACCGCCTTCATCCGCACGAGGTCGACCACGCCGGCATAGTCCGCCTCGGCGCCGATGGGAAGTTGCAGGACCAGGGGCGTCGCGCCCAGGCGGTCCTCGATCATGTCCACGCAGCGCGGGAAGTCGGCGCCCACCCGGTCCATCTTGTTGACGAAACAGATGCGCGGCACCCCGTACTTGTCGGCCTGGCGCCAGACGGTCTCGGATTGAGGCTCGACCCCGGCGACGCTGTCGAACACGGCGACCGCGCCGTCCAGGACCCTCAGGCTGCGCTCGACCTCGATGGTGAAATCGACATGGCCCGGCGTGTCGATGATGTTGACTCGGCAATCGCGCCAGAAGCAGGTCGTCGCGGCCGAGGTGATGGTGATGCCGCGTTCCTGCTCCTGCTCCATCCAGTCCATGGTGGCGGTGCCCTCATGCACCTCGCCCAGCTTGTAGGACCGGCCGGTGTAATAGAGAACGCGTTCCGTCGTGGTCGTCTTGCCGGCATCGATATGGGCCATGATGCCGATATTGCGGTAGCGGGAAATTGGCGTCTTGCGCGGCATGACGGATCCGGGCGGGAAGGGCTTGCTACCAGCGGTAATGGGAGAAGGCCTTGTTGGCCTCCGCCATCCGGTGGGTGTCTTCCCGTTTCTTGACCGCCGCGCCGCGCATGCTCGCCGCGTCCTGCAGCTCGTTGGACAGCCTCTCGGCCATCGTGTACTCGGACCGGCTGCGCGCGCTCTCGATCAGCCAGCGCAGCGCCAGCGCCTGGCGGCGCGACTGGCGGACTTCGACGGGCACCTGGTATGTGGCCCCGCCGACACGGCGCGAGCGCACCTCCACCGTAGGCTTGACGTTCTCCAGCGCCTCGTGGAACACGCGGAGCCCGCTCTGGCCGGAGCGGCGCTCGATCGTGTCGAGGGCGCCGTAGACGATCTTCTCCGCGGAGGACTTCTTGCCCTGGAGCATCACGCAGTTGATGAACTTGGTCAGCACCGGATCGCCGTATTTGGGATCCGGCAGGACCTCCCGCTTCTCCGCCGCGCGCCGTCTGGGCATCCCCGGATCCCCGCTTACTTGGGCCGCTTGGCGCCGTATTTGGAACGGCGCTGGCGGCGGTCGGCGACGCCCTGGGTGTCGAGCGTGCCGCGGATGATGTGGTAGCGCACGCCGGGCAGGTCCTTGACCCGCCCGCCCCGGATCAACACCACCGAGTGCTCCTGAAGGTTATGCCCCTCGCCCGGGATATAGCTCGTCACCTCGAAACCGTTGGTGAGGCGGACCCGAGCGACCTTGCGGAGCGCCGAGTTCGGTTTCTTCGGCGTCGTCGTATAGACGCGGGTGCAGACGCCGCGCTTCTGCGGGCAGCCCTGCATCGCCGGCACCTTGTTGCGCACGACCTCCGGAGACCGCGGTTTCCGAATCAGCTGGTTGATCGTCGGCACGCCACCTCTTCCCCTCTACCGCGCTCCGGCCGCGGAACCCCGTTCGCAACGCAGACGCAACCGCGGGCGTTTCGCGCGCCGCGGCCCATTTGGGATCTCCAGGATCCCGGCTCGACTTTTCGTCCCGGCTCAAATGGGAACTGCGTCTAGGATCGGCTCCTACCGCCAGCCCCGAAATGAGCGCCGGAATATAGTGGCGCGCCCAACCCCCGTCAACCCGGAACCGCCCGGAATTCAAGGGAGTTGGGCGCTCCGTTTTCGCCCGTCGCGACGGTCGGCTACTCGCCCACCGGCACCGCCGAATCGTCGCTCTCGTCAGTCAGCTGGGCGGGCTCCTCGGCGGCCGCCAGCTCGGCCATGTCGCGATCCTTGACCGCCGCCAGCTCGCGCATCCGGTTCATGAACGCGCCCGTCCCCGCCGGAATCAGCCGCCCGACGATGACGTTTTCCTTCAACCCGGTGAGCTGATCCACCCGGCCGGAAATCGCCGCCTCGGTCAGCACGCGGGTGGTCTCCTGGAAGGACGCCGCCGAGATGAACGACTGGGTCTGCAGCGATGCCTTGGTGATTCCCTGCAGCACCGGCTCGGACGTCGCCGGGTCCAGCGATTCGGCCTCGGCGGCGGCGTTGACGGCCTCGAACTCCAGCCGGTCGACCTGCTCGCCGACCAGGAAGGTGGTGTCGCCCGGATCGGCGATCTCCACCTTTTGCAGCATCTGGCGGACGATCACCTCGATATGCTTGTCGTTGATCTTCACGCCCTGCAGCCGATAGACGTCCTGGATCTCGTCGATCAGGTAGGAGGCGAGCTCCTCGATCCCGAGAACGCGCAGGATGTCGTGCGGCACCGGGCTGCCGTCCATCAGCGGGTCGCCGCGCTCGACGTGATCGCCTTCCTGGACGCTGACATGCTTGCCCTTGGGAAGCAGGTACTCGACCGGCTCGGCGCCCTCCTCCTCGGGGCGGACGATGATCCGGCGCTTGGCCTTGTAGTCCTTGCCGAACTCGACCCGGCCCGGCCCCTCGCTGATCACCGAGAAATCCTTGGGCTTCCGCGCCTCGAACAGCTCCGCGACCCGCGGGAGACCGCCGGTGATGTCGCGCGTCTTCGCGGTCTCGCGCGGGATCTGCGCCAGCACGTCGCCGGCATGGACCCGGGTGCCGGGCTCCACCACCAGAATGGCGTCGACGGGAAGGTAGTATCGCGCCTCGGTCCCGTTGGGGAGCTGCACCACCTCGCCGTCGTCGTCGCGCAGCGTGATCCGCGGGCGCAAATCGGCGGCCTTGTGCTGCTTCCAGTCGATGACCGTCTTGTTGGAGATGCCGGTCGCCTCGTCGACCACGTCCCTCATGGAGATGTCGTCGACCAGATCGACATAGTTGGCGATGCCCTCGCGCTCGGTCACGATCGGACGCTTGTAGGGTTCCCACTCCGCGAGCTTCGCGCCCTTCTCGATATCGGTGCCCTCGTCGGCGAGAAGCCGGGCGCCGTAGGGCACCCGGTAGCTCGCCCGCTCGCGCCCCTGTTCGTCGACCAGCACCAGCTCGGTGTTGTGCGCCACGACCACCGGGCGCCCCTCGCTGTCGATGACGACGTTGCGGTTGCGGATCGCGACCGTGGCGTCGAACGCGGCCTCGACATGGGGCTGCTCGGCCCCGCGCTGCGCGGCCCCGCCGATGTGGAAGGTCCGCATGGTGAGCTGGGTGCCCGGCTCGCCGATCGACTGGGCGGCCATGATGCCGACCGCCTCGCCGAGATTGACGCGGGTGCCGCGGGCCAGATCGCGCCCGTAGCAGGACGCGCAAACGCCGCCCTTGGATTCGCAGGTCAGCACCGAGCGGATCTTCACCGATTCGATCCCGGCGCGGTCGATCGTCTCGACCACCGCCTCGTCGATCAACGTGCCCGCGGGAACCAGGACCTCGCCGCTGAGCGAGTCGACGATGTCGACCGCGGCGGAGCGGCCGAGCACGCGTTCGGCCAGCGTCTCCACCACCTCGCCGCCCTCGACCACGGCGCGGACGGTCAGCCCCTGCTCGGTGCCGCAATCCTCCTCGATGACCGTGCAGTCCTGCGCGACGTCGACCAGACGCCGCGTGAGATAGCCCGAGTTCGCCGTCTTGAGCGCGGTGTCGGCGAGTCCCTTGCGCGCGCCGTGCGAGGAGTTGAAGTACTCGAGCACCGACAGCCCCTCCTTGAAGTTGGAGATGATCGGCGTCTCGATGATCTCGCCGGACGGCTTGGCCATCAGGCCGCGCATGCCGGCGAGCTGCTTCATCTGGGCCGCGGAGCCCCGCGCCCCCGAGTGGGCCATCATGTAGACCGAGTTGACCGGCTGTCCGGGCTCGGGGTTGGAAATCCCCTCCATCATCTTCTCGGCCACCTCGTCGGTGCAGTGCGACCAGGCGTCGACGACCTTGTTGTATTTCTCGCCCTGGGTGATCAGCCCTTCCTGGTACTGCTGCTCGAACTGCTTGACGCTTTCATGCGTCGTCGCGACCAGGGATTCCTTGGCGCGCGGGATGACGAGGTCGTCCTTGCCGAACGAAATGCCGGCCTCGCAGGCATGCTTGAAGCCCATCCCCATCAGCCGGTCGGCGAAAATCACCGTCTCCTTCTGGCCGCAATGGCGGTAGACGATGTCGATGACGTTGGAGATCTCCTTCTTCGTCAGGAGCTGGTTGAGAAGCGCCGTGCTTACCTCGGGATGCCGCGGCAGGATCTGGGTCAGCAGCGCGCGGCCGGGCGTGGTCTCCAGCCGCACCTTGGCGGTCTGGCCGTCGGCATCGACCCCGTCGATCCGGACCTGGACCTTCGCGTGCAGACCCACGGCGCCGGTGTCGAGCGCCTGCTCGAGCTCTCCGATGCTGGAGAACACCATGCCCGCGCCCTTCTCCTCCTCCCGCTCGATCGTCAGGTAGTAGAGGCCGAGCACGATGTCCTGGGACGGCACGATGATCGGCTTGCCGTTGGCCGGGCTCAGGATGTTGTTGGTCGACATCATCAGCACGCGGGCCTCGAGCTGGGCCTCCAGCGACAGCGGCACGTGGACCGCCATCTGGTCGCCGTCGAAGTCCGCGTTGAAGGCGGTGCAGACCAGCGGGTGAAGCTGGATCGCCTTGCCTTCGATGAGCACGGGCTCGAACGCCTGGATCCCCAGCCGGTGCAGCGTGGGCGCCCGGTTGAGCAGCACCGGGTGCTCGCGAATCACCTCTTCCAGGATGTCCCAGACCTCGGGCCGTTCCTTTTCGACCATCCGCTTGGCGGCCTTGATGGTGCTCGCCATGCCGTACAGCTCGAGCCTCGAATAGATGAAGGGCTTGAACAGTTCGAGCGCCATCTTCTTGGGCAGCCCGCACTGGTGCAGCTTGAGCTCGGGGCCGACCACGATCACCGACCGGCCGGAATAGTCGACGCGCTTGCCGAGCAGGTTCTGGCGGAAACGCCCCTGCTTGCCCTTCAGCATGTCGCTCAGCGACTTGAGCGGGCGCTTGTTGGCGCCGGTGATCACGCGGCCGCGGCGGCCGTTGTCGAACAGGGCGTCCACCGATTCCTGCAGCATGCGCTTCTCGTTGCGCACGATGATGTCGGGCGCGCGCAGCTCGATCAGACGCTTGAGCCGGTTGTTGCGGTTGATCACCCGGCGGTAGAGGTCGTTGAGGTCGGACGTCGCGAAGCGGCCGCCGTCGAGCGGCACCAGCGGCCGGAGCTCGGGCGGGATGACGGGAACGATGTCGAGGATCATCCATTCCGGCCTGGTTCCCGAATCGATGAACGCCTCGACCAGCTTGAGCCGCTTGACCAGCTTCTTGCGCTTGGCCTCCGACCTGGTTTCCTTGAGGTCGATCCGGAGTTGCGTGCGCTCTTCGTCGAGGTCGATCGCCGAAAGCATGATCTTCAGCGCCTCGGCCCCGATCCCGGCGGTGAACGTGTCCTCGCCGTACTCGTCCTGGGCCAGCAGATAGTCTTCCTCGGACAGCAGCTTCTTCTCTTCGAGCGGCGTCATCCCGGGGTCGATCACGACGAAGTTCTCGAAGTAGAGAACCCGCTCGATGTCCTTGAGCGTCATGTCGAGCAGCAGCCCGATGCGGCTCGGCAGGGACTTGAGGAACCAGATATGGGCGACCGGCGCGGCGAGCTCGATATGGCCCATGCGCTCGCGGCGGACCTTGGAGAGCGTGACCTCGACGCCGCACTTCTCGCAGATGATGCCGCGGTACTTCATCCGCTTGTACTTGCCGCACAGGCACTCGTAGTCCTTGATCGGGCCGAAGATGCGGGCGCAGAAGAGTCCGTCCCGCTCCGGCTTGAAGGTGCGGTAGTTGATCGTTTCCGGCTTCTTGATCTCGCCATAGGACCATGAGCGGATACGGTCCGGGCTGGCGATGGAGATGCAAATCTCGTCGAAGCTCTGCGCGTTTCCGATCTGGCCGAAGATGTTGATGAGCTCGTTCATTGTGTCATCCCTTGCGTGGCCGAGTTGTCTGCCCTCTATCGACGTTCGTCCGGCGGTCGGTCAGGACCGCTGGTTGAGCTCGACGTTGAGGCAGAGCGACTTCAGCTCCTTGACGAGAACGTTGAAGGATTCGGGAATGCCGGCTTCGAAAGTATCGTCGCCGCGCACGATCGACTCGTAGACCTTGGTCCGGCCGGAGACGTCGTCCGACTTGACGGTCAGCATCTCCTGCAGCGTGTAGGCGGCGCCGTAGCCTTCGAGCGCCCAGACTTCCATCTCGCCGAACCGCTGACCGCCGAACTGCGCCTTGCCGCCGAGCGGCTGCTGGGTGACGAGGCTGTAGGGGCCGATCGAGCGGGCGTGGATCTTGTCGTCGACCAGATGGTGCAGCTTCATCATGTAGATGTAGCCGACCGTCACGGAGCGATCGAAGGGCTCGCCGGTCCGCCCGTCCCAAAGCTTGGCCTGGCCGCTGGAATCGAGCCCCGCCATCTCCAGCGCGTCGACGATGTCGGTCTCGTGCGCGCCGTCGAACACCGGCGTCGCCATCGGCACGCCCGCGCGCAGGTTCTGGCCGAGCTCGATGACCTCGTCGTCGTCGAACTCCGCGAGCACCTCGTCGTTCACCGCCTTGCCGTAGATCGAGCGAAGCTGCTTGCGGACGGTGTTGATCTTGCCGTTGCGCAGGACCTTGTCGAGGGTCTCGCCCACCCGGCGGCCCAAGCCGGCGGACGCCCAGCCGAGATGGGTCTCCAGGATCTGTCCGACATTCATGCGCGACGGCACGCCGAGCGGGTTCAGCACGATATCGACCGGGGTCCCGTCGTCGAGATAGGGCATGTCCTCCATCGGCACGATCTTGGAGATCACGCCCTTGTTGCCGTGGCGTCCGGCCATCTTGTCGCCGGGCTGCAGCTTGCGCTTCACCGCGACATAGACCTTGACCATCTTCATCACGCCGGGCGGCATTTCGTCGCCGGCCTGAAGCTTGTCCACCTTGTTGTCGAAGCGTTCCTGCAGGCGCCGTTCGCTCTCGTCGAACTGCGCCTTGATTGCCTCGACGTCGGCCATGACGCCCTCGTTCTCGACCACGAAGCGGGCCAGCGCCCTCGCCGAGTGCTTGTCGAGGACCGCCTGGGTAATCCGGCTTCCCGCCTGCGCGTCTTCGGGGCCGCTGACCACCTTCTGGCCGGCCAGCAGATCGCCGAGGCGCGCCCGGTAGCTGCGCTCGAGAATGGCCCGCTCGTCGGCATGGTCCTTGGCCAGCCGCTCGATCTCCTCGCGTTCGATGGCGAGCGCGCGCTCGTCCTTGTCGACGCCGCGCCGCGAGAACACCCGGACCTCCACCACCGTGCCGTTGACGCCCGGCGGCAGCCGCAGCGAGGTGTCGCGGACATCGGACGCCTTCTCGCCGAAGATGGCGCGCAGCAATTTCTCTTCCGGCGTCATCGGGCTTTCGCCCTTGGGCGTCACCTTGCCGACCAGGATGTCGCCGGGATTGACCTCGGCGCCGATATAGACGATTCCCGCCTCGTCGAGGTTCTTCAGCGCTTCCTCGCCGACATTGGGAATGTCGCGCGTGATCTCCTCCTGGCCCAGCTTGGTGTCGCGGGCCATGACGTCGAACTCCTCGATATGGATCGAGGTAAAGACGTCCTCGCGCGCGATGCGCTCCGAGATCAGGATCGAGTCCTCGAAGTTGTACCCGTGCCACGGCATGAAGGCGACGAGCACGTTGCGGCCGAGCGCGAGCTCGCCGAGATGGGTCGAGGGCCCGTCGGCGACGATGTCGCCCGCGTCCACCCGGTCCCCCACCTTCACCAGCGGACGCTGGTTGATGCAGGTGTTCTGGTTGGAGCGCTGGAACTTGCGCAGGTTGTAGATGTCCACGCCCGGCGCGGTGAGCGAAGTCTCCTCGGTGGCGCGGACGACGATGCGCGTGCCGTCCATCTGATCGACCACGCCGCCGCGCCGGGCGACAATCGTCGCGCCGGAGCCGCGCGCCACCGCCTCCTCCATCCCGGTTCCGACCAGCGGAGCCTCGGTCTGGATCAGCGGCACCGCCTGGCGCTGCATGTTCGACCCCATCAGGGCACGGTTGGCGTCGTCGTTCTCGAGGAACGGGATCAGCGCCGCGGCCACCGACACCAGCTGCTTGGGCGAGACGTCGATGAACCCGATGGTCTCGGGAAGCGCAAGCACGAACTCGCCGCCCCGGCGGCAGCTCACGAGATCGTCGGTGAACTTGCCGTTGCGGTCGAGATTGGCGTTCGCCTGCGCGATGGTGTGGCTGGCCTCGTCGATCGCCGACAGGTACTCGACCTCATCGGTAACCTTGCCGTTGACCACCTTGCGATAGGGCGTCTCGATGAAACCGTAGCGGTTCACCCGGGCGAACGTCGCGAGCGAGTTGATCAGGCCGATATTCGGGCCTTCCGGCGTCTCGATCGGGCAGATCCGGCCGTAATGGGTGGGGTGCACGTCGCGCACCTCGAACCCGGCGCGCTCGCGGGTAAGCCCGCCCGGGCCCAGCGCGGACAGCCTGCGCTTGTGGGTGATTTCCGACAGCGGGTTGGTCTGGTCCATGAACTGCGACAGCTGCGAGGAGCCGAAGAACTCCCGTACCGCCGCCGCCGCCGGCTTGGCGTTGATGAGATCGTGCGGCATCACCGAATCGAGCTCGAGCGCCCCCATGCGCTCACGGATGGCGCGCTCCACGCGCAGCAGGCCGATCCGGTACTGGTTCTCCATCAGCTCGCCCACCGAGCGCACACGCCGGTTGCCGAGATGGTCGATGTCGTCGACCTCGCCGATCCCGTCCTTCAGTTCGACCAGCGTCTTGACGACGGCGAGGATGTCTTCCTTGCGCAGCGTGCGCACCGAATCCTCGGCCTCGAGGTCGAGCCGCGCGTTCATCTTCACCCGTCCGACGGCCGAGAGGTCGTAGCGTTCCGCGTCGAAGAAGAGGGTGTTGAACATCGCTTCCGCGCTGTCGAGCGTCGGGGGCTCGCCCGGGCGCATGACGCGGTAGATGTCCATCAGCGCCTCTTCGCGCGACCTGTTCCGGTCCACCTTCAGGGTGTCGTTGATGTAGGGTCCGTTGGCCTGATCGATGCACAGGGTCTTGAGTTCCGCGACCCCCGCTTCCTTCAGATCGGCGAGCGCCTCCTCGGTGAGCTCGTCGCCCGCCTCCAGATAGACCTCGCCGGTCTCTTCGTTGATCACGTCCTCGGCGAGATACTGGCCGCTCAGGTCTTCGTCGCCGACACGGAATTGCTTCAGACCGGCCTCGACCAGACGCCGCGCGAGCCCGGGGGTCATCTTCCGCCCCTCCTCGGCGACGACCTCGCCGTCTTCCGCGTTCACGAGATCTCCGGTCAGCTTGACGCCCTGCAGCCGGTCGGGCTCGAAATCGGTCTTCCAGCCGTCGCCGTCGCGCTCGTACGAAACCGCGTCGTAGAAATAGTCGAGCAGCTCCTCGACCGACATTCCGTGCACCTCTTCGGGCGCCACGTCCTCGCCGCTCTCCGCGCGCTCGGCCCTGAGCGCCTCGGTCTCCCTGGAGTCGAGCGCGAACAGGAGCGTGGTGACCGGAAGCTTGCGCCGCCGGTCGATCCGGACATGGACCAGGTCCTTGGCGTCGAACTCGAAGTCGAGCCAGGAGCCGCGATAGGGAATGATGCGGGCGGCGAACAGGTACTTGCCCGACGAATGGGTCTTGCCCTTGTCGTGGTCGAAGAAGACGCCGGGCGAGCGGTGCATCTGGGAAACGATCACGCGCTCGGTGCCGTTGACGACGAAGGTGCCGTTGTCCGTCATCAGCGGCATGTCGCCCATATAGACGTCCTGTTCCTTG
>JAJDVM010000158.1 GCA_022826125.1 Defluviicoccus sp. | reverse complement strand
GACCTGCTGGATCGAGCGCGTCAGGGTCTTGCCGCCCTGGATCTGAATCGTCGCGACCTTCTCAGCCGCGGCGACCTCGGCCAGGTTCTTCGCCGAAACGTCGCTGCCGCCGCCGGGCTGCGCGTACTCGTGGGTGAGGGTGGGCATTTGGGCGTAAGCCGATGCCGCGAACATCATCGCCGCGCCCGTCGCCAGAAGCCTTTTCATGTCGATCTCCAGGTGAAGCCGTGTTTCGTCTTGTTCGGCGAGGGGATGCCGTCGCTCCAGCCGGAGCGAGGCCCCCGATGCCGCCGTTCGGCCGTTCTACCACAACCGGGCCGCGTCCTTCGAGAACCCCGCCGCTAACCGGGGTCGGCAACGCCGATGCGCCGGCACAGATCGAGATATTCCGCCATCGGTGCGCGCAGATAGTCCGGGATCGGGACCGATCGGCCCATCTCCTTGGACGCGACGCAGCTGACGAAGTCTCCGCGCAGGATTTCCTCGCCCTTGTCGGAGCCCACGATCGTGTAGCGGATCGACGACCGGCCGAGCCCGGTGAGGATCAGCGCGAGGTCGAGATTGTCGCCCATCCGGCGGGACTTCGTGAAATCCACGTCGCAATGGACCAGCGGAAACATCCGCCCCTCGTCGAAGAATTCGCGCGCGAAGTCGATTCCGAGCCGGTCGCCCACCCAGCTCTCGAACAGGTCGTTGAACATGCGGAAGAAGGACACGTAGAAGACGATCCCGGCCGGATCCGAGTCGCCGAACCGGATATGGCGGCTGACGGAATAGACTTCTTCGGACTCGGACATCGGGGCTCCTCCGCTCGGGACGCGGCGATCCTAGGCGATTATCCCGGGAGGACGAACCGGACGGTTGGCGCCGCAAGGGCGGTTGACGCACACTGGGGCGTTTGCTCCGCGAACCCGAAGGGACGTTCCATGACCACGCTGATTACCGGTGCCGGGCTGGTCGGCACCAGCTTCGCGATTTGCGCGCTCGCCCGCGGCGAGAAGGTGGTGTTTCTCGACCCCATCCCGCGCGAGGATTATCTCGACAGCCGCCTGGGCGCGGGCAGCTACACGCTGATCGCCGAGGACGCGCGGCATTTGCCCGGCGTTCTGGCGGCCATCGAGGAGCACGGCGCGGACACCGTGCTGCACACCACCGGTCTGATCGGCAAGCGCGCCGAGGACCCGCTCCATCTCGGCATGGACCTCAACATCAACGCCACCATCGCCGTCTGCGAGGCGGTGCGGCTGGCCGGCGTCAAGCGGCTGCTCAGCATCTCCACCTTTGGCTCCTACGACTGGCGGAGAACCGCTCCCGACGGCGTGATGAAAGAGGATTTCCCGCTCGGCAGCGGCACCGCCTACAGCAACACCAAGGCGGCGCAGGAGCTGATCCTGGAGGCCTATTCCAACCGGTACGGTTTCGAGGTCGCCATCGTGCGGCCCGCCAACGTCTTCGGCATGGGCCATTTCTGGGGCGGTTCCGGCGGCGGCGAGAAATGCCACACGCTGGTCGAGAGCGGCATTCGCGGCGTGCCGGCAAGAATCCCGGAAGAGCAGACGATGTCGTTCGAATATGTCTACTCGAACGACATCGGCCGCGCGCTCGACCTCTGCGCGACGCGCGATCTCGCGCGCTACAACGTCTTCAATATCGGCATCGGCGCGGTCACCACGTTCGACGAGCTGGTCGCCGCCGTCCGGGCGTCGCTCCCCAACCTGGAGATCGAAATCGTCCCCGGGACGCCGCCGGTCTCGCGCACCGACCACATGGATATCGGCCGTGCGCGCGACGTGCTCGGCTGGGAGCCCGAATACACGCTCGAAGCCGGCTTCGCCGCCTATGTCGAGGAGATGCGCTCGGCGCTCGGCGCGAATGAGTGACGGGACGAGGGGCGTCCCTCGATACGGCGCTATGCCGGGTTGTCGTATTTGACGACACGCTGGTCGATCGCGCCGAACACCGAATTGCCGTCGGCATTTCGCATGTCGATCCGGACGCGGTCGCCGAAGCGCATGAAGGGCGTCCTGGGCTCGCCGTGCTCGATGGTCTCGATCACCCGCACTTCCGCCAGGCAGGCCGAGCCCGCGCTCCGGTCGTGGTTGGAGATCGTGCCGGTGCCGAGGATCGTCCCGGCGGCGAGGCGGCGGCTCTTGGCGGCATGCGCGATCAGGGTCGGCACGTCGAAATAGAGGTCGGTGCCGGCATTCGGATGCCCGAGCGGGTCGCCATTCAGCGCAACCTCCATGTCGAGCGTCATTTTCGTGCCGTCCCATGCGTCGCCGAGCGACTCCGGCGTCGCCACGACCGGCGAAAATGCCGTCGTCGGCTTGCCCTGAAGAAAGCCGAAACCCTTGCCGAGCTCGGCCGGGATCAGGTTGCGCAGGCTGACGTCGTTGAGAATGCCGACAAGCTTGACGTGGCCGCGCGCGTCGTCGGCGGCGATGCCCATCGGCACGTCGTCGAGAATGACGAAAACCTCCGCCTCCATGTCGATTCCCCACGCCTCGTCGGCAAGTTGGATGTCGTCCCCCGGCCCGATCATCGAATCCGACGCGCCCTGGTACATCAGCGGGTCGTCGTAGAGGTTCTTCGGCATCTCCGCGCCGCGCGCCTTGCGGACCAGCTCGACATGGCTGAGATAGGCGCTGCCGTCGATCCATTGATAGGCGCGCGGCAGGATGGCCGCGCACTGCGCCGGCTCGAAAGGGAAGGTCTCGGTTTCGCCCGCGTTCACGGCCGCCGCGAGCGATTCCAGCCCCGGCGCCGCGTTCGCCCAGTCGTCGATCGCCGCCTGCATCGTGGCCGCCACGGCCGAGGCGTCCGCCGCCCGCGCGAGATCGTCGCTCACCGCGACGAGGCGGCCGTCGCGACCGCCCTTGAGCGTTGCGAGCTTCATGCTTCCATCCCCCCTTCGACCCGGATGCGGATGCCAGTCATAAGGCCTGCCCGCATGTCGTACAACGACGCGCCCCGATCGAACCCGCATCGATGTCGGGGCGAAGATCGGGCCGGCCGGGGGGCTTCCCCGGCTGGACATCGACACGAGGTTGCAGTACGAGCCCTCAAGGGGTTCATGGAGCGCGGGGAACACGCTCGATGACGATGGGTTTCGGGCAGGCGATAGCGGCCTGCATGACGGATTACGCCACGTTCTCGGGACGCGCGTCGAGAAGCGAATTCTGGTGGTTTTACCTGTTCGTCGTCCTGATGAGCTGGGGCGCAACGCTGGTCGCCGCCGCAGCCTTTCCCGCCGATCCCGCGGCCTCCGATGCCCTTTCGGGTCTGGTAAACCTCATGTTCCTGCTTCCCGTGCTGGCGGCGGGCGCCAGGAGACTGCACGATATCGGGCGGAGCGGATGGTGGCAGCTCCTCTATCTTACCGGTATCGGCGTAATATTGCACATCGTCTGGTGGGTGCTGAGCTCGAAGCAGGAACGCAACGCGCACGGCGCGCCGGCCTCTGCGGCCGGAATTTAGCGGCCATCCGGGGTCATAACCGGCCGATCTCCAGCCGTCCGCTCAGCATCGCGAGCCCTTCGAGCAGGTAGTAGCTGCCCCAGATCAGCTGGTTCGACAGCGCCACGCCCTCCCGCTGGTCGAAGCAGCCGTTGGTCAGGATCCCCGGCGGCCGGCGGTCGCGCGGCGCGACCGGGGTCAGGTGGCAGGCGGCAAGCGTGCGCAGGGTCTCTTCGGCGCAGGCCCGGTAGCGCGCGGTCGCGTCCCGGTCTTCGACGACCGCAGACAGTTTCAGCATCGCCGTCGCCGCGATCGCGGTGCCGGACGTATCCTTGCGCGTGTCCTGGTCGATCGGCGCATCGAAATCCCAGTAGGCGACGCGGTCGGCGGGCACGTTTTCCATCCACCAGTCGGCGACCCGGGCCGCGGCCTCGACTAAAGCCCTCTCCTCCGGCATGTGCCGCGCGGCATGGGTGAGGAACTGCATCGCCCAGGCCTGGGCCCGGGTCCAGGTCGAGCTGTCCGAGACCCCCTTGTGGGTGTAGGAGCGGGTCGGCTCGCCGGTATCGGGGTCGAGGCTGACCGACTGCACCACCGAGCCGTCGTCGCGGATGCAGAGCGCCGCGCTTCGCAGCGTATGGCGAAGCGCGCGGTCGCGCAGGCTGCCGTCCCGGGTCTCGCCGGCCGCGAACAGGAGCAGCGGCACCGCCGCGAGACCGTCGATATTCGCCTCGCTCGCGCCGACCGTGTGCGCTTCCTCGGCCTCGGCGCCGAGCGCGATCAGACCGAGATTCGGATCGAAATCGCCGCCCAGACGTTCCGCGGCCGCGAGCGCGAGCGCGCGGGAGGGCTCGTCGCCATGGAGAATGTCGCCCAGCGCGGCGCCGTAATAGAACAGGAAACCGCGAAAGACCGATTCCGAGCCGATCCTGGGGCGCAGCCTTTCGGTCCAGCGCCTCGCCTCGTCGACGAGGTCGGGATCGTCGAAC
Organism: Defluviicoccus sp.; assembly: GCA_022826125.1. Taxonomy (GTDB): domain Bacteria; phylum Pseudomonadota; class Alphaproteobacteria; order MPNO01; family MPNO01; genus MPNO01. The sequence continues at coordinate 6,794 of JAJDVM010000158.1, read as the reverse complement.
ACGGCGCCGCCCAGCCAGAGCATCGCGTTCCAGTAACCGCCGGTCCAGAACCCGTCCCGCGTCGTGGTCCAGGCGCCGGTGTCGGTGTCGCCGTAATGCGGGAAGCCCGTCAGGTCCGCGGCCACGCTCGCGCGGATGTGCGCCGCCATGGCGTCGAGGGCTTCGTCCGGGGTCTTCGCGCCCGCCATTGGGGAGTTCCTGATCCGGGGAAATTCGCGCTTCAGACGGCGCCGGAGCGCTGCCCGCGGTACCAGTCGAGGATCTGCTCGCCGGTCATGAACGTCACGTCGCCGTACCCGGAGATCGTCTGCAGGATTTCCCGGAAATAGCGGAAGCGATGCGGCACGCCCATGATGTAGGGGTGGACCGAGAGCGCCATCACCCGCGCAGAACGTTCCGAATCGCGATAGATCTGCTCGAACTGGTCCGCCGCCCGGTCGCGGTATTCGCGCGCGGGATGATGCTGGATCAGCATCATCGCCACGTCGTTGCACTCCTGGGTGTAGGGGATGTTGACGATCGGTCCGGCGCGCGTCCTGAGCGTCACCGGCTCGTCGTCCAGAACCCAGTCGGCGACGTATTCGTAGCCCTCCTCGACCAGGATGTCGGGGGTTTCCCAGGTCTCGGTCAGCCCTGGGCCGAGCCAGCCGCGCGGGCGCTTCCCGGTGAAGGCCTCGATCGCCTCGGTGGTGCGCCGGATGTCCAGGCGCTCGTCGTCGACCTTCTGCATGTTGCGCTGGGTGAAGCCGTGGCCGATGAACTCCCAGCCGCGGTCGCGCGCCGCTTCGGCGATCTGGGGATAGCCCGTCACCGCGATGCCGTTGATGCAGAGCGCGGCTGGGATCGACAATTCGTCGAACGCCTCGACGAAGCGCCAGAACCCGACCCGGTTGCCGTATTCGTGCCACGCCCAGTTGGGGATGTCGGGGCTGGGCGAGCCGCCCGCCGGCGGGGTGAGAACGGTCCGCGGCATCGGCGCCTCCGGATCCCATTCCTCGACGTTGACGATCACCCAGACCGCCATGCGCGCGCCGCCCGGCAGCTTGAGCGGCTTCCGGCCTTCGATCGGGTCGTAGTCGATGCGTTCTGTCGGCAGCATTGAGGTCTCTCGCTCGTTCGGTCGCCGCGTCGGAGGTATACGCCAAATCGCGCCGGCGAACGATCACATCGCGGCGGTTTATCTGTCTAATGTTGCAATTGTATTGGTGGCGGCCCCGTAATGCGGATACGTTCTGGGTAACGACGGAAAACCGAGCGGGAGAGACGGCATGGCCGACGATATGGGCAACGCGATCGGCAAGGTGGTAGAGGGCGGAGCCGCGGCGCGGCACGAGAACGAGCTGCGCATTCCCTATACCGACCTGCGCGAATGGCTCGAAGAGGCCGAGAAGCTGGGCGAGGTCAGGCACGTCCAGGGCGCCAACTGGGAGCGCGACATCGGCATGGCCTCCGAGGTCGTCCTGCACAACGACACGGCGCCCTGCGTGGTGTTCGAGGACGTGCCTGGAACGCTCGAAGGCTCGCGGGTTCTGACCAACTTCTTCGCGTCGAAGCGCATGGCGATGACGCTCGGCTTCTCCTCCGACCTCACCAAGATGGAGCTGACCGACGCGTTCCGCCAGAACTACATGGAAGACCTGCGGACGATCCCGCACGAGTTCGTCGACTCGGGCCCCGTCACCGAGAACGTCATGGAGGGCGACGACGTCGACGTCGGGGTCTTTCCCACCCCGATGTGGCACGACGAGGACGGCGGACGCTATATCGGCACCGGCAGCTACAACGTCACCGTCGATCCCGACACCGGCTGGATCAACATCGGCACCTACCGGGTGATGATCCACGACAAGACGTCGGTCGGGTTCTACATCTCGCCCGGCAAGCACGGCCGCATCCACCGCGACAAGTACCAGCAGCGCGGCGAGCCGATGCCGGCGGTGATCGTCTGCGGCGGCGACCCGATGACCTTTCTGATGGGCTGCAGCGAGGTGCCGCCGGGGGTCTGCGAGTTCGACGTCGTCGGCGGGTTCCGCGGCGAGGCGATGAAGATGATCAAGGGCCGGCATACCGGCCTGCCGTTCCCGGCCAACGCGGAGCTCGTGCTCGAAGGCTTCGTCCACCCCGACGCGCGCAAGGAGGAAGGTCCGTTCGGCGAGTGGACCGGCTATTACGGCTCCCGGATGCGCGAGGAGCCGGTGATGGACATCAAGGCGATCTATTACCGGAACAACCCGATCCTGCTCGGCTGCCCGCCCCAGCGGCCGCCGGACGAGCTCGCCCGCTACCGCGCGGTCACCCGCTCCGCGCTCCTGAAGGAGAACATCAAGAAGGCCGGCGTGCCGGACGTCGAGGGGGCCTGGCTGCATGAGGTCGGCACGGCGCGCATGCTGGTCGCGGTCTCGATCAAGCAGCGCTATCCGGGCCACGCCAGGCAGGCCGGCCACATCGCCTGCCAGTGCCATGTCGGCGCCTATGCAGGCAAGTACGTGATCGTGACCGACGAGGATATCGACGTCTCCAACCTGGAGGAGCTGGTCTGGGCGATGCTCACCCGTTCCGACCCGGCGGAATCGATCGACATCATCCCGAACGCGTGGTCGACCCATCTCGATCCCCGGATCCCGCCCTGGGAGAAGGAAAAGGGGAACCTCACCAACAGCCGGGCGATCATCGACGCCTGCCGGCCGTTCCACTGGAAGGACGACTTCCCGCCGGTCAACGCGCCCTCGCCCGAGCTCGCCAGGGAGTCCCGCGAGAAGTGGGGTTATCTCTGCGACTGAGGCGGGGATACGGACCGAAGTGCCACGGGACCGCCGCGGAGACTACCCGCGGCGGTCTCCGTTTGAGGATCGGACGATGCAGCGTAACGACGAGATACAGACCGACCTGAGGGCCTTTCTTTCCGCCGTGGAGGACGGCGGCGAGGTCGAGCACGTCGCGGGCGCCCACTGGGACCGCGAGCTGGGCGCGGTGACCGAGGTGCTCTACCGGGAGAAGGTCGACAAGTCGCCGCTGCTCCTGTTCGACGAGGTGCCGGGATACGCCAAGGGCATGCGCTGCCTCTACGGGATGCTGGGCTCGCCGCTCCGGCTCGCGCTTGGACTCGGCATCGACCCGTCGCAGTCCGGCGACCGTCGGACGATGCTCGATACCTACCGCCGCCGCATCAAGAGCCACGAGCCGATCCCGCCCCGCACGGTCGATGACGGCCCGGTGATGGAAAACGTCGACCGCGACGGCGATGTCGACCTGCTCAAGTTCCCGGTGCCGATCCACCACGAGCACGACGGCGGGCGCTATATCGGAACCGCCTGCGGCGTGGTTACCCGCGACCCCGACAGCGGGCGGATCAATGTCGGCACCTACCGCGTGCAGGTGAACGGCCCGGATATCGCGACCTCCTACATCTCCAACGGCAAGCAGGGGCGGATCCAGCGCGACAAGTACCTCAAGGCAGGCAAGCCCTGCCCGATGGCGATCATCGTCGGCATCGATCCCGCCACCTATATCGCCGCGCGCTACACCCTGTCCGACAATGTGGCCGAGTTCGACTGGGCCGGCGGGCTGGCCGGCCGGCCGATCGACTGCATCGAGGGCGAGGTGACCGGGCTTCCGTTTCCGGCCAATTCGGAAATCGTGCTCGAAGGCGAGGTCTCGCCCGACGAGACCGCGATGGAGGGCCCGTTCGGCGAGTGGACCGGCTACTACGCCGGCGACGCGAGGGAGGAGCCGGTCATCCGGATCAAGCGGGTCTACTATCGGAACGACCCGATCCTGACTTGCGCCGCCAGCCAGAAGCCGCCCCATTCCCACCTGTTCGAGCGCTGCTTCATCCGCTCCGCGGGCCTGCTCGATTCGCTCGAGGGCGCCGGCATCCCCGACGTGACGGGGGTCTGGGTGCACCAGGCGGGGGCGGGGCGGACCTTCGTCGTGGTCGCTATCAAGCAGCGCTATTTCGGCCACGCCAACCAGGCCGGGCTGGTGGCCTCGCAGGTCAACCCCACCGGCTATGTCGGGCGCTATGTCGTGGTGGTCGACGACGACATCGACCCCACCGACATGCACGACGTGATCTGGGCGATGGGAACGCGGACCGACCCCAAGACCGACTTCACCGTCCTCGACCGCAACTGGTCGTCCCGGCTGGACACCATGGTCACCGACGAGAAGCTCTACAACTCGCGCGTCGTCATCGATGCCTGCATCCCCTACGAGCGCCTGGAGACCTTCCCGCGCGTGGCCCAGACCTCGCCCGAGCTGGCCGCCGAGGTACGGGCGCGGTTCCCGGATGTCTTCGCCTAGGGGCGGATTCGTCCACCGGTGATCGCGGCGCCTCGAATGATCGCTCCGTTCTGGCGAACGCCCGTCTACGTTCTTCTGGGCGCCACCTGCGTTCTGCTGGTGACCTCGGGGGTCCGGCAGTCGTTCGGCCTGTTTATCGATCCGATCAGCGTCGATCTCGGCTGGGGCCGCGAGCGGATCTCGATCGCGATCGCCACCCAGAACCTCCTTGTCGGGCTCGCCACGCCGCTGGCTGCGATGATCGCCGACCGCTGGGGTCCGATCCGGGTGATCGCGACCGGCATGATCGTCGCGATGGCCGGGCTCCTCTTTTCCTCCCAGGCGACGACCCAGGGCGATTTCCTGGTCGGCATCGGCTTCATGGTCGGGATCGGGATGGGCGGCTGCGGGCTGGGGCTGTTGAACGCGCTGGTCGGGCGTATCGCTCCGCAGGAGCGCCGGGTGACTTGGCTCGGAATCACCACCGCGGGCGGCACGCTGGGACAGACGGTCTTCGTGCCCTATAGCCACGCGATGATCGAAATCTTCGACTGGCGGGGCGCGCTGATCGCCATGGCGCTCGCGGTGTCGATCGCCGTCCCGCTCGCGCTTTCGCTCCGCGCCGGTACCTCGGCCCGGCTCGTCCAGCGGTCGCGGCAGAGCCTCGGCGAGGCGCTGCGCGAGGCCGCCGGCCATCGCGGCTACGTGATGCTGGTGAGCGCCTATTTCGTCTGCGGCCTGCAGGTGCAGTTCATCGCGTCCCATCTTCCCGCCTATATCACCGATGGCGGGCTTGCGCCGGCGCTCGGTGCGGCGGCGATCGCGACAATCGGGTTGTTCAACTTGTTCGGAACCATCGCCGCCGGACGGCTCGGCGACCGATACCGAATGAAATACCTGTTGAGCGGGATCTACACGGCGCGGAGCATCGCCATGCTGGTCTTCCTCTCCCTGCCGCTCACGGAGACCAGCGTTCTCGTGTTCGCGGGCGTGATGGGCCTGCTCTGGCTCAGCACCGTGCCGCTCACCACCGGGATGATCGCCCACATATTCGGGCCGCGCTATATGGCGACGCTCGCCGCGATCGCCTTCCTGAGTCACCAGCTCGGGAGTTTTCTCGGGGTCTGGCTGGGAGGCCTCTCCTTCGACATGACCGGCTCCTACGACCCGGTGTGGACTTTCGCCATCGTCGCCGGCTTCGTCGCCGCGCTGATCCATCTGCCGATCCCCGACCGGCCGCTGGCGAGGCTGACGGAAGGGGCGGCGTGACCCGTCCTCAGAAAAGCGCGAGCTGATCCCCCCGCCTGAGCGGACGCTTGAACTTCGTCGTGTCGAGCTCGAACCGCCTGTCGGAGAATCCCAGGCGCTTGCAGGCGGCTTCGAACCGTTTGGCGAGCATCCCGGCATAGGGTCCCTCGCCGCGCATCCGCTTGCCGAACGTCGATGCGTAGATCTTCCCGCCGTGCGCCTGGCGCATCAGGCTGAGCACCCGGGACGCGCGATCCGGGCGATGGGTCTTGAGCCATTCGTCGAACAGGTCGGCGATCTCCAGCGGCAGGCGGAGGAGGATGTAGCTGGCGGACCGCGCGCCCGCCTCGAAAGCGGTGTCGAGAATTTCCTCCATCTCGTGATCGGTGAGCCCCGGGATCATCGGCGCCGCCATCACCCCGGTCGGAATGCCGGCCTCGGAGAGTCGCCTTATCGTCTCGATCCGCCGGGCCGGAGTCGGCGCGCGCGGCTCCAGCAGGCGCGCGAGTCCGCGGTCGAGAGTCGTCACCGATATGCAGACCTGGGCCAGCTCGCGCGCGGCCATCGGCGCCAGAATGTCGATATCGCGCGCCACCAATGTCGACTTGGTGACGACTCCCACCGGATGGTCGCATTCGGACAGCATTTCGAGAATCGACCGCGTGATGCAGAATTCGCGCTCGATCGGCTGGTAGGGATCGGTATTCGTCCCCATCGCCATCGTCCGGCACTCGTATTTCGGATCGTGGAGCGCGTCTTCCAGAAGGCGGGCGGCGTCCGGCTTGTAGAACAGCCGGGATTCGAAATCGAGCCCCGGCGAGAGGCCGAGAAACGCGTGCGTCGGGCGCGCGAAGCAATAGATGCAGCCATGCTCGCAGCCGCGATAGGGGTTGATCGAGCGGTCGAAGGGGAGGTCCGGCGAGGCGTTGCGCGCGATGATCGTCTTCGATGCGTCTCGCGTGACCGTCGTCCGGAGCGGCGGCAGGTCGTCGGCGAACCAGCCGTCGTCGACCGCCTCCGACGCGTGGGGCTCGAAGCGCCCGGCTCGGTTGCTGACGGCGCCGCGCCCCTTGCGGGGGATATGCGGGAGAGGGGGGTCCATCCGGCGAGTCTACGGGAGATTTGAGAACATAACAAGAACATTTGTCGTCTATGGACATTCCCCGGGAGAGGCTTCAGAAACCCGGCGTGCAACCGGACCTCAGCATCGTCATTCCGGCGCTGAACGCGGCCGCCGTGCTCCCGGAGACGCTTGGAGCGCTCGC
>JAJDVM010000012.1 GCA_022826125.1 Defluviicoccus sp. | reverse complement strand
TTCCATCAGCGCGAGGAGCGGATCGAGGCGCACATCTTCGTCTCCTTCATCGCCTACTGCCTGCTGGTGACGCTGAAGAACCTCGCCCGGCCGCGCGCTTCCGGCCTCACCCCGCGCGCCATCATCGAGGCCTTCGCCACCATCCAGATGGTGGACGTCCACCTGCCGACCGCCGACGGCCGGCACCTCGTCCTGCCGCGCCACACCAAACCGAAACAGGAGCACGAACTGCTGCTGCACCAGCTCGGGATGACACTGCCGGCGCAGCCGTCGCCGCGGATCTCCGCCTGACGGAACCCGAACCGCCCCTCGACCGGGCGCGCTGTAGTGCCGACCTTTGAGAGGTCAATCAAGGAAAATCAATGGGTTAACATCCTCAAAACCCCCGAGTTGCGGAAGTCGGGTTAGATTGAACCGTTCCCGGTGGGCGTCCCTCGATACGGCCCTTCGGGCCTACTCGGGATGAGGGGGATTTCCCGGCCTCCCGGAACCCTTCCCTCATCCTGAGTAGCGGCGAAGCCGCGTATCGAAGGACGCACATCGGCCGCGCCAGCGCTTCCAACCGAAACGGACAGGCTCTGGCGCGGGAACATTCGGGCTATCGCCCCGTCGCGCTCAGCCTGCCGAGCGCGACGCTGGCGGCGAGCGCGGCGGCGGCGAGGGGGAGCACGACGAGGATCATGGGCGTCGCGGTGCCGTCGGCGAACAGCCCGGTGGCCTGCGACGCGGTGGCTCCGAAGAACATCTGCATGAACACGCCGATGCCGGACGCCGTTCCGGCGAGGTCCCTGTCGACTCCGATGGCTCCGGACTGGGCGCTCGGCAAGGCGAGACCCTGGCTCAGCGTGACGACGAATCCGGGGACGAAGATGCCGAGCGGCGTGGGCGTCGCCAGCCACAGCGCCGCCGCCAGCGCGACCGCGCCGCCGAGATTGAGAACCGAGCCCGCCATCAGCATCGTGTCGATCGGCACTCTCAGCCCGATCCGCGCGGCGATGAAGTTGCCGAGCAGGTAGCCCGCCGGGAAGAACATGAAATAGAGCCCGTAATCCGAGGCGGGACGGCCCAGCATCTCCGTCATCAGGAAGGACGAGGAGGCGGCGATGGCGAAGAACGTGCCGGTCACGAAGCCGGAATGGAGCACGTAGAGCGAGAAGCGCGGTATCCGGAACAGCCGCCGGTAGGCGCCGAGCATCGCCCGGCCGCTCTGGACGCCGCCGCCGGGGGGGCGGGTCTCCGGGACGAAGAGGACCGAGAACGCCGTCAGCAGGGCTCCGGCGCCGACCGCGAACCAGAAGATCGAGCGCCAGCCGAGCGCGTCCACCAGCGCGCCGCCGAGCGGCGGCGAGAGCATCGGCCCCATCGTGTAGGCCATGGTGAGGAGCGCGATGATCTGGGTCAGCCGGTCGAGCCCGTAGACGTCGCGCGCGATGACGCGGGCCAGCACCAGCCCGCTCGCCGCGCCGGCCGCCTGCAGCAGCCGGCCCACGATCAGCAGCTCGATCGCCCCGGCGACCGCGCAGATCGCCGAGCCGGCGACGAACAGCGCGATCCCGCCGAGCAGCACCGGCTTGCGCCCTAGCCCGTCCGACAGCGAGCCGATCGCGAGCGTCACCGCGGCGAGGGTGAACATCGAGATGCTGAAGGTGAGCTGCGCCGTCGCCGCGGACACCGAGAACGCGGCCCTGATGGCCGGGAGCGCCGGCAGATAGAAGTGGATCGACAGCGGGTTGATCAGCGTGATCGCGGCCAGCAGCCCGATGAAGCCGTAGTCCCGCCGCCCGAGCGGCTTCACGGCCTGAGCGTTTCCGGGGCTTCGGGTCGGGTTACGAAGAGGACAGCGCGCGCCTTACGGCTTCCGGTTCCTTCTGGATCACGCGCAGAAGGGTCGCCGCCGGACCGCTGACCCGGCGCGCGCCTTGTTCCCATTTCCGGTAGCCTGACAAGCTCATTCCCATCAGCGGGGCCATTTGCGCCTGAGTGAGTTTCACCTGTTTTCGAACCTCGCGCGGGGTCAAGGACCCGTGGACGATGGCGGGACCCTCGCCTTTCGCATGGGCGAGCGCCTCCTCGAGGGACCGGATAAGGTCTGCTCCGAACGTATTCATTGTTTCTCCTTTGCGGCGGCTCTGATCGCCGTCGCGAGCCCGGCCACGGCGCGCCGCTCCGCCGGGGACAGGTCGGTCTTGGCCGACTTCGCATAGACGAGAAGCGCATATAGCGGGATGAATTCGCCACCATAAAAATAGGGACAAAATATAGCCCATTGGGTGATATATCGGCAACGGCCTCGACGATTCCCAGCGAAGCGAGAGGCGGTCCGCCGGTCTCTCGATCGGTCGAGCGCGGCGCCGGGGCATCTCAACCCCCCGGACGCGGTAGACGGGCGCCGCGGGGGCGGGTATCAGTGGCCGCAATGGACCGGCCCTTCGTCATCGACGACCCGGAACGGGAGCGCTTCCGGCTCAACCGGCGGGTTCTCGTCGATCCCGAAATTCTCGAAGCGGAGCATCGGCGGATCTTCGACCGGTGCTGGATCTATCTCGGCCACGATTCGGAGATTCCCGGCAACGGGGACTTCCGCACCCGGCTCGTCGCCGGCCGGCCGGTCCTGTTCGTGCGCGACGGCGCGGGCGGGGTGCGCGCGTTCCTCAACACATGCCGGCATCGCGGCACCATGGTCTGCCGGGAACGCGAAGGCAACCGGACGCGGTTCACCTGCCTCTATCACGGCTGGACCTACGGCAACGACGGCGCGCTCGCCCACGTCCCCGGCGAGGAGGCCTACGGCGGGGCGTTCGACAAGGCCGATTTCGCGCTGGCCGAAGTCCCGGCGCTGGAGGAGTATCGCGGCTTCCGGTTCGCCCATTTCGGCGACGACCCGGAACCGCTCGCGGACTATCTCGCCGGCGCGAAGGAGTATCTCGACCTGGTCGTCGACCAGTCGCCGTCGGGACGGCTCGAAATCGTCTCCGGCACGCAGGAATACGACATCCGTGCAAATTGGAAGCTGCTGGTCGAGAACAGCTTCGACGACTACCACCTGCACGCGACCCACTCGACCTATCTCGAATATATGAAGGACTCGGGCGTCTCGGTGCGGCTGCCCAAGGGGCTGATGATGCCGGCGCCGGGCGTCGGCAAGTCGCTCGGCAACGGGCACGCGGTGGTCGACAATGTCAACTTCCGGGGCCGGCCGGTCGCCGCCTGGATCCCGCTTTACGGCGAGGAGGCGAAGCCCGAGATCGAGGCGGTCCGGGCGGAGCTCGTCGCCCGGCTGGGTGAGGAGCGCGCGCGCCGCATCGCCGACACCAACCGCAACCTGGTGGTGTTCCCCAACCTGGTGATCAACGATGGCTCGGCGGTGACCGTCCGCACCTTCTGGCCGACCGCCGTCGACCGCATGCGGGTGACCGCCTGGGCGCTCGGCCCGGTCGAGGAGTCGGAGACCTCGCGGGCGCGGCGGCTCGACAGCTTCCTCACGTTCTACGGGCCGGGCGGGCTGGCGACGCCGGACGACGTCGAGGCGCTCGAGCTGGTGCAGGGCGGGCTCGCCACCTGGCGCGAGACCGGGTGGTCGGAAATCTCGCGCGGGATGAACAAGACCGGCGATCAGCTCAACACCGACGAGCTCCATCTGCGCACCTTCTGGCGCCGCTGGAACGCGCTGATGACCGGCGGCGACCCGGCATGACCGCGGCCCCCGTCGACGCCGTGGGGCGCGAAGACGTCGAGGCGCTGTTCTACGAGGAGGCGGCGCTGCTCGATGCCTGGCGGCTCGACGACTGGCTCGGCCTCCTGACTCCGGACGCGCGTTACCTGGTGCCGCCCAACGACGTGCCCGACGGCGATCCCCGCGACACGCTGTTCACCATCGCCGACGACATCCGGCGCATCCGGGGCCGGGTCAAGCGGCTGAACAGCGCGGAAGCGCACGCCGAGAGCCCGCGCTCGCGCACGCGGCGGATGGTCTCCAACGTCCGCATCGTCGAGCGCGCCGGGGACGAGCTGGTCGCGGAGGCCAATTTCATCGTCTACCGCTTCCGCCGCGACGAACGGATCGGCGAGTATGTCGGTCGCTACCGCTACCGGCTGCGGGCCACCGGGGACGGGCTGCGCATCGCCGAACGCCGCGCCGTCCTCGACTGCGAGGAGCTGGGCGCGCTCGGCTCGGTGAGCTTTATTCTCTGAGGGCGGAGACTGGCCGTCCCTCGATACGCCCCCTTCGGGGGCTACTCGGGATGAGGAGGATTTTCTGTTTGCAGAAACATCCCTCACCCTGAGTAGCGGCGAAGCCGCGTATCGAAGGGCTCTCACGCCATCACGGTCTCGGCGCGGCCGTAGTCGAAGGTTTCGGGCTCGATGTCGCCGGCGTAGATCGCCTCCACCCGTTCCTCGCTCAGCGGGAAGCTGAATTCCGCGTTGCGCATCGGGATACGGAGCCTCAGCTGCTCCAGCACGAGACTCTCCAGCAGGTCGAACTGCTCGTCCGACCAGCCCTCCTCGTCGAGCCCGATGATGCCTTCCAGCATGTGGCCGAACTCGTCCTCGTAGACCTTGGTGCAGGCCTCCGCGATCATGTCGTCGACGCCGCCCCGGCCCTTGAGGCGCATCCCCTCGCGGAACAGGGTGCAGTAGCCGCCCTCGGTGAAGCGGCTCGCGCGGACGCCGAGCGCGCCGTGCTCCGCGTTCTGCCGGTGCCGCGTGGAGGTGAGCGCCGCGTCCTCGTCCCAGGTCTCCAGCTCGTGCGGGTTCATCGGCGGGGTGCCGGGGCCTCGTATTGCGTCGTAGATGTCGGCGAAGCGGGCATAGTGGTCGAACTCGTCGTGCAGGATCTCGATCAGCTCGAGCGCATAGCGCCGGTCGACCCCGCCCTCGCCGGTGTCGATCCGGGAGAAGATCTCGCCGAGCTCGGTGATCGGCCCCATGAACACGCCCATGTTCTTGTATTCGCCGATACCGGTGCCGTTGAACTCCTTCGAGCATTGCCGGCGGAGCCACAGGAGCTCGCTGTCGTGATTGCGCACGGGGGAGTCCCAGTAGGTCCGGACCACTTCGGCCTCGCCCGCCCAGAGCGGCGCCGAAACGTCGATCAGCCTGGTGAGTCTCTCGCTGAGTGCCATTCGTTCCTCCGTCGCGGTCGCCTTGTCCTGCCTCTGCTGGCAGTTTACGCGCAACCATCCGGATGGACCACAGGGGGACGAGAGCGATGTCCTACTGCCTTGCCTACATGACGGCGGCGAGCGTCGAGGAGGCGAAATCCATCGGCCGCGCGCTGGTGGAGGAACGGCTCGCCGCCTGCGTCAACGTCGTTCCCGGGATGGTTTCCGTCTACCGGTGGGAAGGCGCGCTGGAGGAGGCGGAGGAGGCGGTGCTTATCGCCAAGACACGGGTCGCCCTGTTCGATGCGCTGGCGAGACGGGTCGGGGAGCTGCACGACTACGACAACCCCTGCGTCGTCCGGCTCGACATCGCGGCGGGCCGGCGGCTCTTCCTCGACTGGATCGCCGGGGAGACGGGTTGAGCGTCGGGCGACGCCGGACCCGTTTGCGGTCCCGGTGCGCACCTGGGCTATAATTCGCCCGGCCCGCGACGCTTCGGCGGTTCCGGGGAGGCGCGGCATTCCGGCGAGTCGACCGACCATGAAATTTCACGTCCCATACCGGATCCGCGGGGCGCGCGGAGCACTCCCCTCGGCATGAGCGGAGACGCCTCGGACCAGGGCCTCCGGTACCAGGCCGACGAGAGGATACCGTTCGCCCTCTGCGTGGGGCTCGGCCTGCAGCTCGCGGCGCTCGTCGTCGCCTTCCCGATACTGATCCCCACGATCGTCATGCGCGCCGCCGGCGCGGACGAGGCCTACCTGTTCTGGGCCGTATCCGCGTCGGTCGCGGTTTGCGGCGCGGCGACAGCCCTGCAGGCCGTGCGTTACGGGCGGATCGGCGCCGGCCAGACGCTGGTGATGGGCAGTTCCGCCGCCTTCATCTGGCTCTGCGTCGATGCGATCCAGAAAGGCGGCCCGGCGCTGCTCGCCACCCTGGTCGTGGTATCCGCCGTCTTCCAGTTCGTCCTTTCGGCGCGGATCGCGCTCTTCCGGCGGATCCTTAGCGGGAGCGTTTCGGCCACGCTGGTCATGCTCCTGCCGGTTACCGTCATGCCGGTCTTCTTCGGGATGCTCGACGACGTGCCGGAAGGGACCCCGGCCGGCGTCGCGCCGCTCACCGCCGGCGTCACCGCGCTGGTCATCGTCTGCGCCGCGCTGAGGGGCTCCGGCGCGCTGCGTCTCTGGGCGCCCGGCATCGGCGTGGTCGCCGGCGCGGCGGTCGGCGCTCTCTTCGGGCTCTACGACGTCGATCGGGTCGCCGGCGCGTCGTGGATCGGGCTCCCGGGCGTCGCCTGGCCGGGTCTCGATCTCGGGTTCGGGGCGGATTTCTGGTCGCTGATTCCCGCGTTCCTGCTGGTAACGCTGGTCGTCAGCCTGCGCTCGATCAGCAGCGGCGTCGCCGTCCAGAGCGTGGCCTGGCGCCGCGCGCGGGCGGTCGATTTCCGCGCGGTGCAGGGCGGGGTGAACGTCGACGGACTCTGCAATCTCCTGTGCGGTCTGGCCGGAACGGTGCCGAACAACGCCTACTCGCTGAGCGCGTCGCTGACCGAGCTCACCGGCGTCGCGGCGCGGAGCGTGGGGATCGCCGCCGGCGCGGTCTTCGTGATCCTCGCCTTCTTCCCCAAGGCGCTCGCCGTCGTCCTGGCGATACCCGGCCCGGCCGTCGCCGGCTATCTCGTCGTTCTGATGGCGATCCTGTTCGCGGTCGGCATCAAGATCCTGGTGCAGGAGGGGGTCGACTACCGGAACGGGTTGATCGTCGGCGTCGCCTTCTGGGCCGGGGTGGGGTTCCAGAACGGCCTGATATTCCCGGAGCTGGTAACCGAGTTCGCGGGCGGCCTGTTCGCCAACGGGATGACATCCGGCGGATTGCTGGCCATTCTGATGACGCTGTTCCTGGAGGCGACCGAGACCCGCCGCCGGCGGATGGAGGCCGAGCTCGACCCGTCGGCCTTGCCGAAGATCGTGGAGTTCCTTCGCGGCTTCGCGTCCCGGGCCGGTTGGGATACCGACATGGCCGACCGCCTCGACGCGGTCGGCGAGGAAGCCCTGATGAGCCTTCTCCGGCCGGAGGAGGAAGAGCCGCGCCCCGGCCGGCGCCTGCGTCTGACCGCCTATCGGGGAGACGGGGGCGCGGTGCTGGAGTTCGCGGTCGCGCCGCGGGGAGAAAACGTCCAGGACCGGCTCGCGTTGCTGGGGGAACCGGACGACCGGACCGCGATCGAGCAGGAGGTTTCGCTCAGGCTGCTGCGCCACCTCTCCTCGTCGGTGCGCCACCGGCAGTACCACGACATCGATGTCGTCACCGTCCACGTAAAGACGCCCGCGCCCGCCGGGAAGAGATGAGGCCGGGACGCATGGCCGGGGACCCCACCCGATGCGTCCTTGCCCCCCGCCTTAGCGCGCGCTAGCGTCCGCGAGCGATGAGCGAAGCCGTCAGACTGGCGCACCACGACGACTATTCGGACCGCCGGATCCGCACCATCCTGGCGAACGTGCGCACCATCGCGATGGTGGGCGCGAGCACGCTGTGGCGGCGGCCGAGCTATTACGCGATGAAATACCTGCAAAAGCGCGGCTACCGTGTCATTCCGGTCAACCCGACGCGCGCCGGCGCCGAGCTGCTCGGCGAAAATGTCTACCCCGACCTCGCCTCGATCCCCGGAAATGTCGACATGGTAGACATTTTCCGCCCCTCCCAAGAGGCGGTCGACATTACGAAGGACGTCATTGTCAACAAGGACGAGAAGGGGATCGAGGTCCTCTGGATGCAGCTCTCGGTGCGCAACGACGAGGCCGCGCGTCTCGCCGAGGAGGCGGGGCTGGTCGTCGTCATGGACCGCTGCCCCAAGATCGAATATGCGCGGCTTTCGGGCGAGCTCGGCTGGAGCGGCATCAACTCCGGCATCGTGACGGCGAAGAGCCTGAGGCCGCCCCGGGCATGAGCGAAAAAGGGCGCATCAAGGCGCTGCTCGACCGGCTGCCCGAGGAGGGGCCGGCGCGGGATCCGGGTTTCGAGACCCTCGCCGTCCACGCTGGCGCCCGGCCCGACCCGGTGACCGGGGCGCGGGCGACGCCGATCTACCAGACCACCTCCTACGCCTTCGACGACGCCGACCACGCGGCCGAGCTCTTCAACCTCCAGACCTTCGGCTACATCTATTCCCGCCTGACCAACCCGACCGTCGCGGTGCTGGAGGAGCGGATCGCCGCGCTCGAGGGCGGGCGGGGCGCGGTGGCGACCGCATCGGGCCACGCGGCGCAGTTCCTGGTCGCCGCGACGCTGCTCGAGCCGGGCGACGAGTTCGTCGCCTCGCGCCACCTCTACGGCGGCTCGCTGACCCAGTTCGGGATCACCTTCGCCAAGCTCGGCTGGACCTGCCGCTTCGTCGACATGACCGAGCCGGAAAACGTGCGCGCGGCGATGACCGACAGGGTGAAGTTCGTCTTCTGCGAATCGCTCGCCAACCCCGGCGGGGTGGTGATCGACATCGAGCCCGTCGCCGCCATCGCCGCGGAGTGGGGCGTGCCGCTCGCGGTCGACAACACGCTCGCCTCGCCCTGGCTGCTGCGTCCGTTCGACTGGGGCGCCGACATCTCGATCCACTCGATGACCAAGTTCATCGGCGGGCACGGCAACACGATGGGCGGGATCGTCGTCGAGTCCGGGCGCTTCGACTGGACGCGGAACGACAAGTTCCCCGGCCTCGCGCAGCCCGACCCGGCCTATCACGGTCTCACCTTCGCCGAGACCTTCGGCGATTTCGGGCTGACCATGAAGATGCGCGCGGTGGCGCTCCGCGACTACGGGGCGAGCCTGTCGGCGCAATCGGCCTTCGCCTTGCTGCAGGGCGTCGAGACCCTGCCGCTCAGGATGGAACGGCATTGCGAGAACGCGCTTGCGGTCGCGCGCTGGCTGGAAGCGCATCCCAGGGTCGCCTGGGTGTCCTATGCCGGGCTCGACTCGTCCCCCTACCGCGCGCTCGCGGACAAGTACCTGCCGCGCGGGGCGGGCGCGGTGCTGACCTTCGGGGTGGAGGGCGGCTACGAGGCCGGGGTCGCCGTCGTCGACCGGGTCGAGCTGTTCTCCCACCTCGCCAATATCGGCGACACCAGGAGCCTGATCATCCACCCGGCATCCACGACCCACCGCCAGCTCGACGAGGACCAGCAGATCCGCGCCGGCGCCCGCCCCGACGTCGTCCGCCTCTCGATCGGGATCGAGACGGTCGACGACCTGATCGCCGACCTGGACCGGGCGCTCCGCGCCGTCTGAACGAGCGCTCCCGCCCTCGCCCCCGCCTCAGCGGTCCTCCCAGCGGGGTTCGCGTTTCTCCAGGAAGGCGTCGATCCCTTCCTCCGCGTCGCGGGCGAGCATGTTGCGGGTCATCGCCTCGCTCGCGGTCTTGTAGGCCTCCGCGAAGCCGGTCTCGACCTGCTTGTAGAACGCTTCCTTGCCGATCGCGATGGTGAGCGCCGATTTCTCCGCGATGCTCCGCGCGAGCCCGCGGGTCTCGGCCTCCAGATCCTCCGGCGCGACGACGCGGTTGACGAGGCCGTACTCCGCCGCCGTCTCCGCGTCGATCGGATCGCCGGTCAGCAGCATCTCCATCATCCGCTTGCGCGGCAGGTTGCGGCTGATCGCCACCATCGGGGTCGAGCAGAACAGGCCGATATCGACGCCGGGCGTGGCGAACTTCGCGTCGCGCGAGGCCACCGCGAGGTCGCACGTCGCGACCAGCTGGCAGCCCGCCGCCGTCGCCGTCCCCTGGACCCGGGCGATGACCGGCTTCGGCAGACGGATCAGCGACAGCATCAGCTTGCCGCTCTGCGCGAACAGGGCCTCGATGGATTCGCGGGTCGGGTCGGCGCGCAGCTCCCGCATGTCGTGGCCGGCGCAGAAGGCGGGGCCGTTGGCGCCGATCACGAGGACGCGGACGGACCGGTCCGACGCGATAGAATCGATCTCCGCCTGGAGCGCCGCCATCGTCTGGCTGGAAAGCGCGTTGCGCGACCGCGGGCGGTCGAGGACGAGCGTCGCGATGCCGTCTTCGTCGCTCCGGAGCACGGGCGCGGTATTGTGCGCCGCATCGGTTGCAAGGGTCGCCGCCATGGGGCCGGTCCCCGGTGTCGTTAATGGTCGCCGTCCAATCTGGCCCGCGACGGGACGGCGTGCAAGTGCGGTGGCGATCCTCGACCTGCGCCGACCATGACGAGGTGGTACATAACCCAATACGACCGCACAAATATCTGTCATAAAACGACTTTCTGGCATTGACAGCCTGGAATCTTCTGCGATACTCGCGCGCCGTTTCGCGAGTGGCGGACGAGATTTTACGGGCGGGGCAGACAATGCGCACCTATTCGGCGAAACCCGCGGATGTCGAGAGCAAGTGGTACGTGGTCGATGCCGACGGGCTGGTGGTCGGCCGGTTGGCGGCCGTCGTCGCCACCATGCTGCGCGGCAAGCACAAGCCCATGTTCACGCCGCATGTCGACTGCGGCGACAACATCGTGGTGGTCAACGCCGGCAAGGTCCGCCTGACCGGCCGCAAGCGGGAGCGGAAGACCTATTACCGCCACACCGGCTATCCCGGCGGCATCAAGAGCACCACGCCGGAGAAGATCCTGGCCGGCGCCCATCCCGAGCGGGTGGTCGAGAAGGCGGTGCAGCGGATGCTTCCCAAGGGCCCGCTCGGGCGCAAGCAGTTCGGCAAGCTCAGGGTCTATGCCGGCCCCGACCATCCGCATGACGCGCAGCAGCCCGAGACGCTCGACGTCGCCGCGCTCAACCCGAAGAACGCCAGGAGCAGGTAATGGCAGACCAGGACGCAGCGACGCTTGGCGACGTGATGCCCGAGGGGCTGACGGCCGACGCCGAGCCCCCGGCCGAGGCCGCGCCGGTCTATGAGCGCAAGGTCGACGCGCAGGGCCGCTCCTACGCCACCGGCAAGCGCAAGAACGCGGTCGCGCGGGTGTGGATCAAGCCGGGTTCCGGGCGGATGACCGTCAACGGGCGCGAGGGCGAGGCCTATTTCGCGCGGCCCGTGCTGCAGATGCTGCTCAACCAGCCCTTCCTCGTCGCCGACCGCGACAACCAGTACGACGTCTGGTGCACGGTCAAGGGTGGCGGCCTGTCGGGCCAGGCCGGCGCGGTGCGCCACGGCATTTCGCGCGCTCTCACCCATGCCGAGCCCGCGCTCCGCCCGATCCTCAAGCGCGGCGGGTTCCTCACCCGCGACGCCCGCGTGGTCGAGCGCAAGAAATACGGCAAGCGCAAGGCGCGGCGAAGCTTCCAGTTCTCCAAGCGCTAGCTTTGTTCGAAACCGCCCTCGCGCCCTTCGATACGCGGCTTCGCCGCTACTCAGGGTGAGGGACAGGTTCAGGAAAACCCTCATCCCGAGTAGGCGCGAAGCGCCGTATCGAGGGACGCATCGCCGGAGGTGATGCCATGGCGAGCACAGCCAACGCGGTTCGGACCGCCATCCTCGGCGCGAGCGGCTATACCGGCGCCGAGCTGGTGCGGATCCTGCTGCACCACCCGTCGGTCGAACTCCGGACGCTGACCGCCGACCGCCACGCGGGCAAGCCGTTCGACGCGGTGTTCCCGCAATTCGGCGGGCGCGGCCTGCCCGGCCTTGTCCGCATCGAGGATGTCGACTGGGGCGCGCACGACCTGGTCTTCTGCTGCCTGCCGCACGGCACGACGCAGGAAACGATCGCGTCGCTGCCGGAGACCCTGAAGGTGGTCGACCTCTCGGCCGATTTCCGGCTGTCCGACGTCGCGACCTACGCCGAATGGTACGGCCACGAGCACCGCGCGCCGGCGTTGCAGGAAGAGGCGGTATACGGCCTGACCGAGCTGACCCGCGAGGAGGTGAGGGCGGCGCGGCTGGTCGCCAACCCCGGCTGCTACCCGACCTCGGCGATCCTGCCGCTCGCGCCGCTGCTCGACGGGGGCGCGATCGGAACCGAGATCATCGTCGATTCCAAATCCGGCGTTTCCGGCGCCGGCCGGGCCGCGAAGGAGGCCAGCCTGTTCGCCGAGGTCTCCGAGGGCATCCACGCCTACGGCATCGCCGCCCACCGCCACGCGCCCGAGATCGAGCAGGAGCTGAGCAAGGCGGCGGGCGCGCCGATCGCGGTCAACTTCACGCCGCACCTGATGCCGATGAACCGGGGGATTCTCTCCACCATCTATGTCCGCCTCGCCGGCGGCGCGGGGGCGGACGACCTCCGCGCCCTGCTCGCCGAGCGTTACGACGGCGAGCCCTTCGTCCGCGTTGTGCCGGAGGGGACGGTGCCCGCGACCCGCCACGTGCGGGGCTCCAACCACTGCCTGATCGGCGTCTTCCCCGACCGGCTGCCGGGCCGCGCGATCCTCGTCTCGGTGCTCGACAATCTGGTCAAGGGCGCGGCCGGGCAGGCGGTGCAGAACATGAACCTGGTCTGCGCGCTCCCCGAGACCACGGCGCTCGAGCAGGAGCCGCTGTTCCCGTGAGCGGGGCCGGGGGCGCGACCCTGTTGCCCTATCGCGGCACCTGGCCGCGCATCGACCCGACCGCGTTCGTCGCCGAAGGCTGCCGCGTCATCGGCGACGTCGAGTTCGGCCCGGAGGCCAATATCTGGTTCAACTGCGTGATCCGGGGCGATGAGCAGGCGGTGCGGATCGGCGCGCGGTCGAACGTCCAGGACGGCACCGTGATCCACGTCCACAGCGCCAAGCAGGGGACCTATATCGGCGCCGACGTCACGATCGGGCACAAGGCGCTGCTCCACGCCTGCACGATCGAGGACGGCGGCTTCGTCGGCATGGGCGCGATCGTGCTCGACGAGGCGGTCGTCGAGGGCGGCGGGATGCTCGCCGCCGGCGCGATGCTGACTCCCGGCAAGCGGCTGCCGACCGGAGAGCTCTGGGCCGGCAGCCCGGCGCGCCGCGCCCGCGCGCTGAGCGACGAAGAGCTCGCGGGCTTCTCCAAGACGGTCGAGAACTACCGCGCCCGCGGCCAGGAATATCTCCGGGCGCGCCGCGAGGGGGAGTAATTCCTGGAGCCCGTGCGTTTCGGTTGGGCGCGTCCCGATTGACCGGCCGGGCCGGCTTCGCCCACCATGACCGGATGAACGACCCTTCCGGCACCTCCGCCGACACCGTCATCCGGCGCTGCGCCGCGCTGATCCCGCGGGACGGCGCGCTCGTCCTCGAGGATTGCGACATCGTCGTCCGCGGCGGGCTGATCGCGGGGATCGCCGCGCCGGGGGAAGGCGAGGCCGCCCGGATCGTCGAGGGCGGGAACCGTCTGGCGGCGCCGGGGCTGGTCAACGCGCACACCCATTCGCCGCTCAACGTGCTGCGCGGGACGGCGGACGGGATGGACCATGTCGGCTTCATGTGGACCAACCAGGCCGACACCGCCGGGCGCGGCGAGGAGGAGATCGCGATCAGCGCGACGCTGGGCGCGCTCGACATGCTGCGCTCCGGCGTCACTGCGGCGATCGACCACTACCCGGAGCAGAACTGCGCCGCAGCGGATGTCGGTCCGCTGGCGCGCGCCTATGCCGGGATCGGCATGCGGGCGGCGATCGCGCTCCGCGTGTTCGACATGGAATATGACGACATCGACCCGGCATATGTCGACGGGGTAGACATTTCCGTCGACCGCGATCTCGGCGACAACCCGCTGGAGCCGCTCGCGGCGGACGAGATCGCGGCGGTTTGCGAGGAGGCCGTCGATCGATGGCACGGGCATGGCGAGTTGATCTCGATCATGCCCGGACCGTCCAACCCGGTCCGCTGCTCCGACGCGATGCTGGTGCGGTGCCACGAGATCGCGGCGGCGCGCGACCTCGGTATCCATACGCACCTGCTGGAGACCCGCATCCAGAGGACCCTCGCGCGGGAGCGGTTCGGACGGACGATGGTGGCCCAGCTCGACGCGCTCGGCATCCTCGACCGGCGCTGGTCGATGGCCCACACCGTCTGGGTCGACGATGACGACATCGCCCTTCTCGCCGACCGCGAATCCGTCGTCGTCCACAACCCGCACAGCAACTCCAAGATCGGCGCCGGCGTCGCGCCCGTCGCGCGGATGCTGGCGAAAGGCGTGCCGGTCGCGCTTGGCACCGACGGGGCCAGCACCAACGACACGCTCTCGATCCACGAGGCGATGAGCCTCGCGCTCCTGCTGCCGCGCATCTCCGGCGTGCCGCGCGCGGACTGGCCGGGCCCGGCGGCGGCCTTCGACATGGCGACGCGGGGCGGGGCGGCGGCCTTCCCGTCCGGTCCCCGGCTCGGCGCGATCGAGGCGGGCGCGGCGGCCGACCTGGTGCTGTACGACCTCGACGCGCCCAGCCTCGCGCCGCTCAACGACCCCCTCCAGCAGCTCGTCTTCGCCGAGCGCGGGCGGGGGGTGCGCACGGTGCTGGTCGCGGGCGAGGTGGTCTACGAGGACGGCAGGTTCGCCTCCGCCGACGCCGACGCGGCGATCAGGACGGCCAGGGAAATGCGCGAGAGCCAGAAGGACCGCAACCGCGCGCTCTACCGCTTCGCCGAGGCGCTGGAAGCGGCGCAGGAAGGCGCGGCGGGGCGCTGACCCGTCATCCGGCGCCGTCTGCTAGGATGGACCGGCGCGGCGAATCGACGGAGAGGCGGCATGACGCGGGCCCTGGTGGTTCATGAGTATGGCGGGCCGGAGGTCCTGACCTGGGAGGAGGCGCCGGTCGCGGCTCCCGGGCCCGGTCAGGTGCTCATCCGTCACACCGCGGTCGGCCTCAACATGGCAGACACGTATCGCCGGCGCGGGGTCTATCCGCTCACCCTCCCGGTCATCGTCGGCTCCGAGGGCGCGGGCACGGTCGAGGCGGTGGGCGCGGACGTGGCCGGGCTCGCCGTCGGCGACCGGGTGGCCTATGCCGGGCCGCTCGGCTCTTACGCCGAGGAGCGGACGATCGCCGCCGACAAGGTCGTCCGCCTGCCGGACGGGATCGA
This sequence comes from Defluviicoccus sp., assembly GCA_022826125.1. Classification (GTDB taxonomy): domain Bacteria; phylum Pseudomonadota; class Alphaproteobacteria; order MPNO01; family MPNO01; genus MPNO01. The sequence continues at coordinate 30,806 of JAJDVM010000012.1, read as the reverse complement.
CGACCGGACCGCGGCGGCAATGATGCTGAAGGGGCTGACCGTCCATTATCTCATCCACTGGACCCATCCGGTGCGGGCCGGCGACACGGTGGTGATCCACGCCGCCGCCGGCGGGGTCGGGCTGATCTTCTGCCAGTGGGCCAGGCATCTCGGCGCGACGGTGATCGGCACCGTGGGATCGGACGAGAAGGCCGAGCTCGCGGCGGCGCACGGGTGCGACCACCCGATCGTCTATACGCGCGAGACCTTCGCCGACCGGGTGCTGGAGATCACCGGCGGCGAGGGCGCGCACGCGGTCTACGATTCGATCGGCGCCGACACCTTTCTCGATTCGATCCGCTGCACGCGGCCGCGCGGCGTCGTCGCGGGGTTCGGCCAGGCGTCGGGACCGTTCCCGCAACTCGACACCGGCCTCCTGCAGGGCGGCTCCAAGTTCGTGACCCGGCCCGGCCTCGCCGATCATATCGCGACGCGCGAGATGATCGAGACCGCCGCCGGGCGCCTGTTCGACCTGGTGGAGCGCGGCATCGTTACGATAAACGTCAACCAGGAGTGGCCGCTCGCCGAAGCGTCCGACGCGCACCGGGCGCTCGAAGCCCGCGCCACCACCGGCTCCACCGTCCTGATCCCCTGAAGGCGAACGCAATGAACAAGGACCTGAGAACCTTCCTCGCCGAGGCCCGGCAGATGGGCCCGGACTATTTCCAGTCCGTCACCCGCCCGGTCGATCCGGTCTACGAGCCCTGCGTGATCCAGCAGAAGCTCGCCGCGCGGGACGACTATCCGGTCATCCGCTTCGAGAAGGTCGACGGCTCGGAGCTGCCGCTCGTGACCAACCTGTTCGGCAAGTACGAGCTGCTCGGGCTCGCGCTCGGCGTCGATCCCGACCGGCCGAAGTCGGAGATCCTCGACCGCTTCCGCGAGCGCGTGGCGAAGCCGGTGCCGACGAAGGAAGTCCCGCGAGACGAAGCGCCGGTCAAGCAGGTCGTCATCGGCCGGGACGAGGTCGATCTCGGCAAGTTTCCCATCGTCAAGCACGCGGTGAAGAACTCCGGCAAGTACATCGCCATCGGCTGCCTGGTGGTGAAGGACCCCGAGACCGGGGTGCTCAACGCCGGCGTCTACCGCCACGAGATCAAGGGCAGGGCCGAGCTCGCCTGCATGTTCAACCCGGCCCACCACGCGGGCTACATCTACCGCAAGTACCGCGAGATGAATAAGCCGATGGACGCGGTGCTGTTCATCGGCCACCACCCGGCCGCGATCCTCGGCACCTTGTCCAAGCAGCCCTTCGATTCCGACGAGTACGAGATGATGGGCGCGCTGATGGGCGAGCCGCTCGAGGTGGTGCCGGGCGAGACCGTCGACATCCCGGTGCCGGCCTGGGCCGAGATCGCCATCGAGGGGTTCCTCGACCCCGCGAAGGAGACGTCGGACGGGCCGTTCTCCGAATACACCGGGTTCTACGGCCCGGCCAAGGACCCGGTCGGACTGATGCAGGTGACCGGGATCACCATGCGGCGCGACGCGGTCTATCACGACCTCGACCCGTCGCACCGCGAGCACAACCTGGCCGGCGCGCTCACCTTCGAGACCGCGCTCTACAACGCGGTCGCCAAGCTGGTGCCGTCGGTCACCGGCGTCCATCTGCCGCCGTCGGGGAACTGCACCTTCACCGCCTACATCAAGATCAGGAAGCGGGTGCCGGGCGAGGGGAAGTCGGCCGGCATGGCGGCGCTCGCCGGCGATCCCAACGTCAAGATCGCCATCGTGGTCGACGACGAGATCGACATCTACAACGATTCCGACGTGCTTTGGGCGATCTCGACCCACGTCCAGGCCGACCGCGACGTGACCGCCATCCCGTTCGCCATGGGCGCCCATCTCGATCCCTCCGCCTACGGCGAAGTCAGGACCGACAAGGGCCCGATGCAGACCAAGATGATCGTCGACGCGACGCGCCCCGCGACGCTCCCCTTCGCCGACCGAATCGTGCCGCCCAAGGAGGCGTGGGAGCGGATCAGGCTGGAGGACTATCTCGACGGGTAGGGCGGCGGCCGGGGCGCAAATCGTTGACTCCCTCCCGCCGGGTTGAGAGCATCGCCCCGCCAACGGGAGACTAGTCATGGCCAAACTCCGGCATATCGCGATTTCGGTCCAGGATCTCGAGGTCGCGCAGAAATTCTTCGAGGAAGCGTTCGACATGAAGGCCGTCGGCAAGGCCGGCAGCGGCGTCTACATGTCGGACGGCACGATCAACGTCGCGCTTCTGGCGCGCGAGGGGCGGCCGCTCGGCTACGAGGGCGAGGAGCCGTTCTTCGGCATCGAGCATTTCGGCATCTGGGTCGACGACATCGACGAGGCGCGCCGCAAGGTCGAGGCGGCCGGCGCGACCCACGTGATGGGCGAGCCGACGGGCAACCCCAACACCTTCTACGAGGTGAAGTACCGCGACCCGCTCGGCCAGATCTTCGACCTGACCGAGAACGGCTGGCGCGGCGCGGTCAAGGAGGTCGTGCCGGCCGAAGAGGAGGCGCCGGCGGAAGCCGCGGAGTAGATCCGTGACCGAAGCCTACGATCTCGTCATGGACTGCGACGACGCGGTCGACCCGGGCAGCGACTATCGCGGGCCCGCCCAGATCGGAATCGCGGACGGCAGGATCGCGGCGTTCGCGCCGGAACTGCCGCCCCACAGCGCGGGGCGGCGGATCGACGCGCGCGGCAAGACGGTCTGCCCCGGGCTGATCGACTTCCACGTCCATGTCTACGAGTGGGTGACCAATTTCGGCCTCCATCCGGACGAGGCGGGGGTGCATTCGGGCGCCACCACGATCGTCGACCAGGGGAGCTCGGGCGCATGGACCGTCGGCGGGTTCGACGCCTATATCGCGCAACCCGCCGAGACCGACGTGAGGGCCTTCGTCTCCGCCAACCTGGCCGGCGCGCTCAAGGGCGGGATGGAGGGCACCACGCTCCACAACCCGGGCATGATGCGCATCGAGGCGATCGCCGAGGCCGCCGCCGCGTATCCCCGTCTGGTCAAGGGGATCAAGAGCCACGGCGAATCGGGCGGGCTCTCTCACTGGGGGCTCGAAGTCCTGAAGATGGCGGTCGAGGCCGGCGAGCGGACCGGGCTCCCGCTCTACGTCCATACCGGCGAGCTGTTCCCCGTCGACGAGACCAACCGCCCCGATCCCGCGGGCGTGCTGGAGCAGGTGGTGCCGGCGCTCAACCCCGGCACCACGCTCGCCCATGTCTACAGCACCATGCCGGACGGAATCATGGGGGCGGGCGGCGAGGTGCCCCGGATCGTCCACGAGGCGCTGGACCGCGGCATTCATTTCGACATCGGCCACGGGGTCAATTTCTCGTTCGACATCGCGCGCCGGATGATGGCGGAAGGCGTGCTGCCCAACACGATATCGAGCGACGTGCATTCCGACTTCCACGCCTATCACGACGATTCCAGGCTCGACTACAGCCTGTGCGGGGCGATGTCGAAGCTGTGGGCGCTCGGCATGGACCTGGCCGATGTCGTGAAGAGGGCGACGCTCAATCCGGCCCTGATCCTGGGCGAGGAAAACGAGATCGGCACGCTGGCGCCCGGCAGCCGCGCGGACCTCACGATCCTCGACCTTGCCGAGGGGTGCTGGGCGCTGACCGATTCGATGGGCGAGGAGCTCGTCGTCGACCGCCGGCTGGTGCCCGGGACGGTGTTCCGCGAGGGCAGGGAGATCGCCCCCGACCGCCGCCTCCTGCGCGACGTCTGCCCGCCGGAGATGCGCGCAGCGGCGTAGGGGCGGATTCGGTTCGAGCGCCCTTCGATACGCGGCTTCGCCGCTGCTCAGGGTGAGGGTAGAACGAAGCGGGCAACCACCCCCTCATCCCGAGTAGGCGCGCCAGCGCCGTATCGAGGGGCGCCCCCCTAATTCGAATGCGACGGGCGCCAGCGGAAGGCGCGGTGCTCCAGCCTCGCGAATACGCCGTGCTCGAGGATCAGCATCAGGATCACGAACAGGATCACCCAGGCCAGCACCTGCTCCATGCTGAACTGCTCGAACCAGAAGAAGAACATGTAGCCGATGCCGAACTTGATGCCGAAGGTCTCGGCCAGCGCGACGATCTTCCAGGTCATCCCGAAGGAGAAGCGGAACGCCGAGAAGATGTAGGGCATGAGCTGCGGCAGGTAGACCTTGCGGATCAGCGCCCGGCGGTCGGCCTTGAAGGACTTCGCCATGTCGATCAGCGACTTGTCCATCGCCTTGGCGCCCTCGAAGATGTTGACCGCCACGAACGGCGTCACCACGCCGATCACCGCGACCAGGCTGCCGACCTCGTTGAAGCCGAACCAGAGAACGGCGAGGAACACCATCAGGATGGTCGGCATGGTGAGCGCGAGCGGGATCAGCGCGAGCAGCGAATGCTCGAAAAGCTTGCGCAGGCCCATGCCCAGCCCGATGCCGATGCCGAGCAGCATCGCCGCCGCGAAGGTGACGAAGATGCGCGCGAGCGAGATGCCGATGTGGAAGAAGGCCGTGTGACCCTCGGGGCCGAGCGACGCCAGGTTGGCGAGGATGGTGGCGCCGATCAGCACCGGTCCGGGCAGCACGGTCTCGTCGCCCATCCAGAGGGCGGTGATCCACCAGATGACGACCAGGACGACGATCGAGCCCGCCCGCAGCCCGACCGCTTTCCATTTCGAGCTCATCCTAGCCCTCCGCGATCGCGTCGGCGTCGAGCACGCTGAAGAACTCCCGCACGAGCTCCTTCTCCATGTCGAAGATCTGCGGGTCCTCCGGCTTGCGCGGCCGCGGCACGTCGACGTCGACCCGCTTGAAGATGCGCGCCGGCTTGGTGCTCATCATGTAGATGTGGTCGGACAGGAACACCGCCTCGCCGAGGTCGTGAGTGACGAACAGGATCGTCGTCTTGGCGCGCGCCAGGATGTCCATCAGGTCGAAGCGCATCTTGCGCGCGGTGATCTCGTCGAGATGGCTGAACGGCTCGTCCATCAGCAGGATATCGGGCTCGATCGCGAGCGCGCGAGCGATCGCGACGCGCTGCTGCATCCCGCCCGACAGGTTGAGCGGGTAGTTCTTCTCCTGCCCGGCGAGGCCGACCATTTCCAGGTATTTGGACACCCTCTCGCCCCAGACGCCGCGCGGAATCTGCTGCGCCTCCAGGGCGAACTGGAGATTGCCCTCGACGGTGAGCCAGTTGAGCAGCCGCGCGCTCTGGAAGACGTAGCCGATGCGCGGCTCGCCGCCTTCGCCCGCCCGGGGATGGACGGTGACCGACCCGCCGTCGCTGGGGTCGTGGGTCTCGATGCCCGAGATGATGTTGAGCAGCGTCGATTTCCCGCAGCCCGAGGGGCCGACGATGGCGGCGAAGCTGCCTTCGTGCACCTTGAGGCTGATCGCGTCCAGGACCACGAACTTCTCTTCGCCGCCGGGGACGTTGAAGCGCTTGGTCAGATTGTCGACGGAGACGACCGTCGCCCGGTCGGGCCCGGCCTCCCCCAGGGTTACGGTTGCTTGGTCAGGTTGCAAATTTGTGCCTCCAGACGAATGTGCGCTTTTCCCACAGGCGGAAAATCAGCAGATCGATGATGGTCATGATGACCATGAAGCTGATGCCCCAGGCCAGCATCATGTCGACGCGGGTGTCCTCGAACCAGAAGACCAGCCGCTGGCCCACGCCGCTCGCCACCCCGAACGCCTCGCCGACGAGAACGATCTTCCACGACAGCGAGAGCGCGATGCGGAGCGCCGAGAACAGGTAGGGCATGAGCTGCGGGATGATCACCTTCTGGATCACCAGCCGGCGGTTCGCGCGGTAGACATGGGCCATGTCGATCAGGGCCTTCTCGACCGCCTTGGTGCCTTCCCAGACGTTCATCGAAACGAAAGGGAAGACGATCAGCAGAACGGTCAGCAGCGGCGCGATCTCGGACAGGCCGAACCAGAGCACCGCCAGGAACGCCCAGCAGATCGCCGGGAAAGTCAGCAGCACCATGATCCAGCTGTCGAGGAACGCTTCCAGGTCGCGCCTGAGCCCCATGACGAGGCCGATCGCGGTCCCGATCAGCATCGAGAGAACCAGCCCCTGGAAGATCCGCGAGACCGTCTGCCAGACCACCAGATAGGTCTCGGCCTGGCCGTAGACCTCGATAACCCGGTCGAGCAGGACCAGCGGGCCGGGCAGGAACACCGGCAGGAAGAGGAGGGAAATCAGCTGCCAAAGGATAATGGCGGCGATCACCGTCACCAGCCCCGGCAGGAAGCCGGGCTTGAACAGGACCAGGTCCTTCATGGAGAGCGCCCTATTGCTCCGCGAACCGCCCAATATCGCACAGCGCGCCGGGCGAGTGTATCCCCCCTCCATACCACACCGCCGCGACCCAACGCGACCGCGCGTCGTATGTAGTCACGATGTAGTCTTGAATGGCGGCCCGGGACGGCCCATAGTCCGGAAACCCGAATCGGGAGCGACCCTTATGGAACTTTCCCTGCGCGAGGCGAAAGCGCGCCTCTCCGAGCTCGTCGTGGCCGCCCGCAACGGCGAGCGCGTGATCATCACCAAGCACGGCCGCCCGGCCGCGGAGCTGGTGCGCTGCGACCGGCGCGGCGGCATCGACTTCGACAAGCTGGAAGCGACGCGCAAGCGGCTTGGGATCGAGGACGCGCCAGCGGAGGAGGCAGAAGCCATGATAGCCGCGCTCCACGATCCGGCTCTAAGCCGCCGGGTGCTCGGGCTGGAAGAAGAAGAGGATTGCTAGAGCCTGTCCGCTCTATGTGGAAGCGTAGCGCACGGCGCGACCGTGGCCCGTCCCTCGATACGGCGCTGGCGCGCCTACTCGGGATGAGGAATTTTTCTTTTGGAATTCACCCATATCCTCACCCTGAGTAGGCGCGCCAGCGCCGTATCGAAGGGCGGCTCCTGGCTTGGCAGCGATTCAATCTGAAACGGACAGGCTCTAGGAAGTGGATGTCCTCCTCGACACGACCTACCTCTACCGGCTGATGGAAGCGTTCGGAACGTTGCCCGAGGAGGATCGCCGGTTTCTCGCCGCGCACGAGGCCCGGCTCCATGTGAGCGCGGTTTCGATCTGGGAGATGCGGCTGAAGTACAACGCCCGCCATCCCTCGGGCGCGCGCAAGAGCCCGTTCGATCCGGGCGACGTTCTCGCCGCGCTCGAAGGTCAGGACGTAACCTTCCTGCCGATGACGATGGCGCACGCCGCCAAGGCGCTGGAGCCGCCGCTCGACCACAAGGACCCGTTCGACGAGCTTCTCCTCGTCCAGGCGCAGGAAGAGGGCCTCAGGCTGCTCACCGCCGACCGCCGCCTCGCGGAGCATCCGCTGGCGGTGACGGTGTAGGCAGTGAGGTCGGTCTTGGAAGTTGACCCGGAATCCGCGAGGGTGGCGATCCGGACGCGGCAATACGATCTCGACGACCTGCTGGCGGGGGTGACGCCGGACAACCTCCATCCCGAGCAGGATTTCGGCGAGGCCCGGGGTAATGAGGAATGGTAGCGGCGGTCCACGCCGTGATCTCGGAGAGCGAGGGCTGGTTCGTGGCCGAATGCCTCGAAGTCGCCGTGGTTGCTCAGGGCCGCACGCTGGACGAGACGCTGACCGATCTGCGTGGCGCGCTGGCGCGGCATCTGGACGAGGACGAGTTGGCACGCACCGGGCTTCCGCCCGCGCCGCGCCTCGTGGTGAATTACGAGACCGACGTCTTTACCGAGTGACGCCCCGCCTCGAGCGGTCGATGTCGAGAGAGGTTCGGCGGGTCCCGCGCGATTCCGGACTCGAAGTCGCTACCACCCGGGGTAGCCATGCGACGCTATTCCGCGTAACCGCATCGGGCGAACGGCGGGTGTTCACGGCGCCGGTTCACGCGCAGCTCCCGACCGGTACGCTGCGCGCGATCTACCGCCAAGCCTCCCGTTTCGTCGCGGGCGCAGAGTTGGGACCCCGCCTCACCGCGTGGGCGCGCGGCTGAATTCGTTGTTGGCGGCGACCAGGGCGGCGAGGCTTCGCATCAGCCGGGCGCGGTCGGCCTCGGTCAGCGGCGCGACGAGGCGTTCCTGGGCGCGCAGCATCGCGGCCTCCATCCGCTCGGTGAGGGCCTCGCCGTCGGGCGTCAGGTAGGCGAGTCTCACGCGGCGGTCGGCGGCGCCCCGGCGGCGTTCGATGAGCCCGCGCTGGGCGAGCCGCTTGAGCACGTCGGCCACGTTGGTGCGGTCGATTCCGGTGTCCCGCGCGAGCGTGATCTGGTCGCGCCCCGGCGCGATCGAGAGCGCCGTCATCACCGCATACTGCACCGGCGTCACGTCGAAGCCGCGGCATTCCTCCAGGAACAGCGCGACATGGATCTGGTGCAGCCTGCGGATCAGGAAGCCCGGACGGTCCCAGAGCCGCGCCTCGATCTCCGCGGCCGGCGGGGCGGCGTCCTCTCCGTTTCCGCTCATCCCGCCGCGCCGGAGAGCAGCAGCCCGTTGTTCCCGCCCAGTATCCCGGCGCCGGCATCGCCGAGGGCGCGGATACCGTCGACGAACGCCTTGACGGCGGCGGGCTTGCGGATCTCCTGCGGGTAGTCGCTCGCGAACACGATGCGCTCGGCCGGAAGCTCGACCAGGGAGGTCGCGACCGAGCGCGCGTCGCCGCAGAAGCCGGCCGTGTCGAACACCATGCGCTCCGCGAGGTAGGAATCGAAGTCTCCGTCCGGGTTCCGGCCGTGCCGCTCGTTGCCGGCGGTGCCCCAGAATTCGCGGTCCTGGTAGCTCCTTATGCGCCCGAGCACCGAGGCGATCCCGCCGCCGAGATGCGCCATCTGGATCGTGAGGTCCGGGTGGCGGTCGAACACCCCGCCGTTGATCAGCCGCACCGTCGCCTGAACCAGCGAAAACTCGCGCCCGACCGCGCGGGCGAGGTCGTAGGCGTCGAACTGGCGCGCATGGGTGAGCCTGAGCGCCGGATGGACGAACACGTAGAGGCCGAGCCGCGTGGCCTCCGCCCAGAACGGATCGAGCTCCGGCGCGTCGAGGCCGATCCCGTCGAACTCGGACGTGATCACCACGCCCGGGAAGCCGAGCTCGTCGGCGCAGCGGGAGAGCTCGCGCATGGCGTCCGGGCCGCCGAGCGGGTGGGCGTGCGCGGTGCCGATGAACCGGCCGGGCCAGGCGCGCTCCGCCGCCTTCGCCGCGTCGTTGCAGAGGACGGACTTCTCGAGGCTCGAACACATGCCCTCGGCGCAGGACAGCACCGCCGCGTCGATCCCCGCCGCGTCCATCATCTCGACATGGGCGTCGAGGTCGACCAGCAGGTTGTGGAAGCTGTAGGACGGCACGCCATGCTCGTCGTACCGCGTGAACGGCTTGTCGCCCGCCCCTTCGGGCAGCAGCTCGCGGGGGAGGAAGTGATGCTGGAAGTCGACGATCATTGCACAATTGTCTCCAGCCCGACGATCCGGGCGGGGTTGACGGTGGAAACCTGGCGGATCTCGTCGGCGTCGAGGCCGAAGGCTTCCATGTAGCCCTTGATCAGCCGGATGCACTCGACGGAGTTGGGGAACAGCGGCTCGCCGGCGTCGGACGACAGCGTGCAGTGGGCGGGGCCGACCTCGCGGATCGCCTCGTACATCCGCGCCGGGTCGACGCCGAGCAGCGGCGAAAGCTCGTCATAGGTGAAGTTGAGCGTGATGCCGGCGCCCACGAGGCGCTTCATGTGGTCGACCTCGAGGTCGACGAACGGGCTGAACGGATGGTCGATCACCGCTCGGTCGAAACCGAGCGTCGCCACCAGCTCCGCCAGGCGGTCGATCTCGGCATGGGTCGCGTGGCCGAAGAACAGCGCGACGCCCCGTTCGGCGCAGAGCCTGACGATGTCCGCGACCTCGTCCTTGAGCCTGCCGTCGTCCTCCAGCAGGTAGTGGCCCTTGGCGAGCGCCTCCTCCCAGGGGAGCGGGTCCGAGTGCGCGGCTGGATCGGCGTCCGGGTTCCACCAGATCTCGCGCCCGCCGACCTTGGCGTAAGTGTTGGCGTGGTTGAACACGGGAAGCCAGAGGGCCACCGCGCCCGCCTCGATCTGTTCCTCGCACCAGCGGCGCGACGGCGGCGACCCGTCGAACCCCATCAGCGCGCCGGCCCAGCACTCGATCGGCCGGATGTCCTCCTCGGCCTCGGCCCAGTCGTCGAGCGCGTCCTGGATCCTGGTAACCGCCTCGCACGGCCGCGCGAAATCGGTGATCGTCTTGAACAGGAGACCCCGCATGCCCGAGACGGAGGCGAACTTGGCGAGCGCCAGCGCGTCCTGCTGGCCGCCATGGGCGTGGCAGTGGATGTCGATCGCATCCGTCACGTTCGGCGCCTCGGGCGGGTAGAAAGCGCCCGGCGCGTAGCCGCGGCGCGCCGGGTAGGAGGTGACGCAGCGCTCCTCGGTCGGGGTCGCGGGTGTGGTTTTCGCCATCGCCTGTCCTCGCCTGCGGATACGGATACCGGCGCCAGACTACACCACAATGGCACGCGCGCGCGCGGATGCGCGGCCGGCCGCCCGGCACGAGGAGCTCGGGAGTCGGATTGAGCGCGGACGTGCCCGGCTCGCGCCGGGACGGGAACTATGGGGAGGAAATTGAGGCGGGCGCGGGAAGCGCCCGCCCAGGCGAATCAGTCGAGGGCGACGAGGTTCTCCGCCGAAGCCCGGCCGTCGCGACCGGGAACGAGTTCGTATTCGACCTTCTGGCCTTCGCGGAGGCCGTTGAGGCCCGCGCGCTCGACCGCGGAAATATGCACGAAGGCGTCTTTCGAACCGTCGCTCGGCTGAATGAAGCCGTAGCCCTTCGTCGCGTTGAACCATTTCACCGTACCGGTAGGCATCGCTACTCCTTTCGCGTTATCGCCTGTCCGCGCGGACTCAGGTACACCGCGCGGTCGTTCTCAAGATGGTCAATTCCAGGAGCAGCTTGATAAGACGCGGTAATAGCCTAACAAGATACGTCATGGTGATTTGCGCCATCTCCTGCTTTCTTGGCATCAGTCGGCGTGCGTTGCAAGTCCGGCGATGCACCGCCGCTCAGCCGCGATCGGCCGCGGTGTGCGTCGCCGGGGTCTGCCGGGCGCCGAACGAACCTCGCCTGAGCTTGTCGACATAGAAGGAATCGAAGGCGCAGGGCGGGTACCGGGCCGGCTCGCCGTCTGCGGTAATGCAGCGGATTTCCGCGTCGTAGTTCGGGTTGTGGAAAAACACGATCGAGATCCGGTCGGGGCTGTCCGCGCCTTCGGGCAGGCCGACCCGGTGCAGCGTCGAGACCCAGCGGTGGTTGGTCCAGCGCATCATCGCGTCGCCGATATTGCAGATGAAGCCGCCTTCCGGCCGGACCACGTCGATCCAGCCGCCGCGGCGCAGCTTGACCTGCAGCCCGCCCGGCAGGTTGTCGCCGCGCAGGATCGTGAGCGATCCGTAGTCGTGATGCTCGCCCGCCCGGCGCTGCCCCGGCTCGGAGCCCTCGGTGCGGCCCGGATAGCGGATCAGCCGGAGGCTGGAGGAATGGCGGTCGATCCGGTCGTCGAAATAGCCGTCCTCCCGTCCCAGCGCGCGCGCGAAGATCCGCATCACCGTATGAGACAGATCCTCCATCGCCCGGTAGTAGCTCTCCATGGACTCTCGGAAACCGGGCCTGCCGTCGGGCCAGATATTGGGCGCGAAGAAGGCCCGCGCCCGGTCGCAGGTGTAATAGGGCTCGTCCGGCACCGCGACCGGCCCCATCGCGAAGCTCTCCTGCAGATCGGGCGGGGTGTCCTTGCCGAGCGAGTAGGCGAGAGACCGGTCGCGGAGCGCGTTCCAGCCGCGGCTGATGCGGTCCGCAGGGCGTTCCACGAGCCGCTTCCGGTCTTCGCGAAGCGCGAAGAAATCGACCGCCTCCGCGCGGAGCCTGTCGATCGCCGGTTCCGGCACGCCGTGTCCCGTGATCGCGAAGAAGCCGGTGTCCCTGCACGCCCGGTCGACCGCGCGCGCGACATCGTCGCGGTCCGATTCGCTTCCCGCGACATAAGGGGAAATGTCGATCGTCGGAACGGGATGGTGCGCCATCGCTGTCTTTCCGTTGCCGGCGGCGGCCAATCTGTATCGGCGCCCATAGTACCGCTAGAATTGCGATGACGGCCACAACCCCGGACCGCGGCGATGGAGCCTTATCAGAGGCGCAACCGGCATTTCGAGGATCTCGTCGCCCGGCGCGGGCTGATCTGGATGGGCCAGAACACCAACCACCTGCCGACCCATCCCGACGTCAAGCGCGCGATGATCGCCGCGATCGAGGACGAGGACTACCACGCCTACGCGCCGCCGACGGGGCTCGAGGAGCTTCGCCGCCTGATCCTGGCCGATTTCGGCGTCGACGATGCCGACGTCCTCATCACCGACGGCGCGATCGAGGGGCTCTACCACGCCTGCCGCCACCTGATCCGCCCGGGCCAGCGCATGATCGCCACCGATCCGGGCTGGCCGTGGCCGGAGGCGTTCTCCCGGCTCTCCGGCGCCGAGGTGGTGGCGCTGCCGATCTACCGGCCGGAACAGGACTACAAGCTTTCCGCCGAACAGCTCGCCGGCGCGGTGGAGGAGGGGGGAGCCGGGCTGATCTATCTGATCGATCCGCTCAACCCGCTCGGCGTCGGCTATTCGGCGGACGAGATCGCCGCGTTCGCGCGCATCGCCCGCGAGGCCGATGCCTGGCTGATCCACGACTGCACCTACCGGCACTTCGCGCACGACCACACGCTCGCCTATCGCCTCTACCCGGAAAAGACGATCACCACCTACAGCTTCTCCAAGTGGCTCGGGCTCGCCGGGCTTCGGGTCGGCGGGCTGATGGCGAGGCCGGCGCTGATCGAGATGCTGTCGGAGGGACAACCCAACAGCCTCGGCTCCAACCTGGTCTCGCAGAAGGGCGCCATCGCGGGCTTGCGGACCAAGGGGGAATGGTTTCCCGAGGTCAACCGGATCCAGCGCGCGAACCAGGCGTCGATCCACGACGCGGTCGCCCCGATCAACGGACTCGACATGCCGGTCTACCCGTCGAACGGCAATTTCGTCGTCATCGACACCGGCGCGGCCGGCATCGCGCCGGAGACCCTTTGCGAGCTTTACCTGGAACGCGGCATCATGATCCGCCAGGCGGCATATCAGTCGAAGCTGTTTGCCGACCGCTTCGTGAAGGTGTCGACAACCGTGCCGACCGAGGATGCCGACCGCTTCTGCGAAATGCTGCCCGATGTCGTCCGGGCCGCGCTCGACGGCATCGGCCGCAACCGGGCGCTGTACTAGGGGGATCGGGGTGGGCATTGGCGTCCCGCTGATAGACATTTCGGGTTTCGCGCAAGGCGGCATTTCGGCGCGCAAGCGCATCGCGCGCGACGTCGCGGACGCGGTCGAGACCATCGGCTTCTTGGCGATTTCCGGACACGGCGTGCCGGACGCGCTGATGCGCGAGACCCAGGACCGGCTGGCGGCGTTCTTCGACCTGCCCGACGCCGCGAAAGCGAAATATGTCGGCACCGCGAACAGCAAGAACCGGGGCTACCTGCCGTTCGGGCGCGACTTCGTGACCGCATCGGTCGGCGGCATGGCGCCGCCCGACTGGCGCGAAACCTTCGGCTTCGGCCGGTTCGACATGCCGAGCGACGACCCCTACTTCGCCGATCCCGAGGCGGGATATGCCTACCAACCCAACATTCTGCCGACGGAGGTCGACGGGCTCGCCGAGACGGCGGGGGAGTATTACCGGGCGCTCGAAGGGTTGAACGTCCTCCTGCTCGCCATCTTCGAATGCGCGCTGGACCTGGAGGAGGGTTACCTGCAACGCCATTTCGACCGCCACGCGTCGATTCTCCGCGCCATCAACTATCCCGAACAGGACGCCCCGCCGGCGGAGGGACAGCTTCGTTGCGGCGCGCACACCGATTTCGGCTCGCATACGCTGCTGACGGTCGACGACGCGCCGGGCGGGCTCCAGGTCCGCGATCTCTCCGGGACCTGGGTCGACGTCTCGCCGCCGCCCGGCACCTATGTGGTCAATATCGGCGACCTGTTGATGACCTGGACCAACGACCGCTGGCTCTCCAACTTTCACCGCGTGGTCAACCCGCCACGGGACGTTTCGGGCCGCACCCGGCGCCAGTCCATCGCATTTTTCGTGCAGCCCAACTACGACGCGGTCATCGAGTGCATCGAAAGCTGCCGCGCCCCCGGCGATCCGCCCAAGCACCCGCCGGTGGTCGCCTGGCAGTACCGGCATGCCAAGCTCACCCGGACGACCGCGGGTCCCGGCGCGCAGTAAATCGAAGGGAGGCATCGATGCCATTCGCCGACGCCGACGGGGCGAGGCTCTATTACGAGGAGGCCGGCACCGGCGATCCGATCGTGTTCGTCCACGAGTTCGCGGGCGACTGCCGAAGCTGGGAAACGCAGATGCGGCATTTCTCGCGGCGCTATCGCTGCGTCGCCTTCAACGCGCGCGGCTACCCGCCGTCGGACGTGCCGGAGGACCCGGCATTTTATTCGCAGGACATCGCGGCAGACGACATCGCGGCCGTCATGCGCGGCGCGGGAGTCGACAAGGCACATGTCGTCGGCATGTCGATGGGCGGGTTCGCGGCGCTCCATTTCGGACTGCGATATGCCGACATGGCGCGGTCGATCGTCATCGGCGCCTGCGGATACGGCGCGAAGCCCGAGGAGAGCGAGCAATATGCGCGCGACTCCGAGGCGATCGCCGTCGAGTACGAGAATCGCGGCGCGGCCGAGGTGGCCGAGATCTACGCCAACGGCGCCTACCGCCTGCAGCTCAAGGACAAGGACCCGCGCGGCTGGGCCGAGTTTCGCGACCAGCTCGCCGAGCACTCGACCGAGGGGTCGGCGCGGACCATGCGGGGCGTCCAGAAGCTCCGCCCCTCGCTCTGGCATCTCGAGGACGGGCTGAAGGACATGTCGGTGCCGGCGCTGATCGTCGCGGGCGACGAGGACGACTGGTGCCTCGAGCCCGGGATCTATCTCAAGCGCACCATCCCCACCGCCGCGCTGCTGATCGTGCCCAAGACCGGCCACGCGGTGAACCTCGAGGAGCCGGCGCTGTTCAACGGGGCGCTCGCCGAGTTCTTCGCCACGGTAGAGGCGGGGCGGTGGACGACGCGGCCCTTCGAACAGGGCGCGTCCGCCCTGCTGTCGGGTTTCCACAACGAGCAAACGGGATCGTGAGCCTCTCCGGCGCGGCCGCCGCCGTCGACGAGGCGCGGCTCTGGCGGCGCCACATGGCGCTCGCCGAGATCGGCGCGACGGAGAAAGGCGGGGTCGACCGGCAGGCGTTGAGCGAGGAGGAGGCGCGCGCCCGGGCGCTGCTCGCCGAATGGGCGGCGGAGCTCGGCTACGGCGTGTGGGTCGACTCCATTTCCAACCTCTTCTTCCGGCGCGAGGGAACGGACGCCGCTCTCGCGCCGGTGCTTACCGGATCGCATATCGACAGCCAGCCGACCGGAGGCAAGTTCGACGGCGCCTATGGAGTCCTCGCCGGGATCGAGGCTCTCCAGGCGCTCGACGAGGCCGGGATCGAGACCGCGCGGCCGGTCGAGGTCGTCGCCTGGCTCAACGAGGAGGGTTCGCGCTTCGCGCCCGGCATGATGGGGTCGGAGGCCTTCGCCGGTCTCCGCCCCCTCGACGAGATCGTGGCGGTCGCCGATCGCGGCGGTACCAGCGTCGCCGACGACCTGCCCAGGGCCCTCGCCGCGACGCCCGACGCGAAACGCCGCGAGATCGGCTTTCCCGTCGCCGCTTTCGTGGAGGCGCATATCGAGCAGGGCCCGGCGCTCGAACGCGCGGGGCTTCCCATCGGCGTCGTGACCGGCATTCAGGGGGTGCGCCGCATGCGCGTCCGGGTGACCGGCGAGGAGGCCCATGCCGGCACCACGCCGCGCTCGGCCCGCCGCGACGCGCTCTGGGAGGCCGCCCGGATGGTCGATGCGCTCCAGGAGAGGATCCATGTCGACGACGAGCACCGCTTCACCGTCGGCATGATGGAGATCCGCCCCAACGTGCCCTCGGTGGTCGCGGCGGAAGTGCTGTTCTCCATCGACATCCGCCATCCCGACAGCGACACGCTCGCCCGCCTCGAGGCCGGGGTCGACGGCATCTGCCGGGACGCCCGGGTCGCGTGCGAGGTCGAGACATGGACCATCGCGCAGGCGCCCTCGATCTGGTTCGACGAGGCCGTGGTCGACACCGTCGAAGCGTCGGCCGAGGATCTGGGGCTGGGCAACATGCGGCTCTTCTCCGGCGCCGGGCACGATGCGCGCCAGCTCAGCTTCGTTTGTCCCACCGGAATGATCTTCGTCCCCTGCGAGAAGGGGATCAGCCACAACGAGGCGGAGAACGCATCGCCGGCCGACCTCGCCGACGGCGCCCGGGTGCTCGCCGAAACCCTCGTCAGGCTGGCGAACGAATGAGGCGGCGCGCCGGCGGCTGATGGGCCCGACCGCCCTCCGAGGCGCGGCGTGGATGACGCTGGCCGCGCTGATGTACACGCTCACCGGCGCCGTCGTCCGCCATCTCGCGGACAGCTATTCGGTCTTCGAGGTGGGTTTCTTCCGCAGCATCGTCGCGGTCACCATCCTGCTGCCGGCCGTTTGCGGGTTCCGGGTCCGGCGTATCCGCGAGGTCCTCAGGACCGACCGGTTTTCGATGCATCTCCTGCGGACCGGGTTGAGCTATGTCGGGATCATGTTCTGGTTCTACGGCGTAAGCAGGATTCCCCTGTCGGACTACTACGCGCTCCAGTTCCTGACCCCGCTGTTCACCATGGCCGGGGCCGCGCTGCTGCTCGGCGAGGCGACCCGGCTCAGGAACTGGCTCGCCGTCCTCGTCGGTTTCGCGGGCGCGATGGTGATCGTGCGGCCCGGCTTCGCCGAGGTGGGGCTGGGCACCCTGGCCGCGCTCGGCGCCGCGCTGGTCTTCGCCTCGGTCAACAACGCGGCGCGGGTGCTGTCTCGCACCGACTCGGCGACCACCATCGTCGCCTGGGGCAACCTGATCCTGATCCCGTTGTCGCTGCTTCCGGCGCTTCCCGAATGGGTCACGCCGACATGGGACGACCTGCCCTGGCTCTGCTGCGTGGGCCTGACCGCGACGGTGGCGCAGTTCTCGATCACCCGGGCGGTTGCGACGGCCGAGGCGCGCATCATCCAGCCGCTCGATTTCGTCCGCCTGCCGTTCGCCGCCGCGCTCGGCTGGATCGCCTTCGGCGAAGGCTCCGATCTCTGGACCTGGGTCGGCGCGGCGATCATCTTCGCCGCCGCGTCCTACGTGCTTCGGCGGGAGAGGAACTGACCGTCGGGATAGAACGCGGTCGAGCGCGGTCCGCCGCAATCGACCGACCCGATACCGACAGTTTACATAGAAGAATATCACCGATATGGTTTGCCATATGAAGACGACCCTGAACATCGACGAAACGGTGATGCAACGGCTTCGGGTGGAAGCCGCGCGTCGCGGAACCACCATGTCCGCTCTGGTCGAGGCGGGGCTTCGGTGTGTCCTTTCCGAGCCGGGCGCTCGTGAAGGCTCGGCGGAAGACCTGCCGCCGCTTCCGGTCTGGCATAGCGGGGGCGCCAGGGTCGACATCGCAAACCGAGACGAGCTCTACCGGCTTATGGACGGGTACTGATCTCTGGTCTTCGACACCAATGTCCTGATCTACGCGATCGACGCGGATTCGGCATTCCATGACCGCTGCCGCACCCGCGTGCAGGAGGCTCGCGAAGACCCCGCGCCCGCGTTCCTGACCTGGGGCATCTGCTATGAGTTTCTCAGGGTAGCCACCCACCCGGGAGCCTACCCGACTCCGTGGTCGCCGGGCGGTGCCTGGGATTTCCTTTCCTCGTTGCTGGCATCGCCGGGCTTCCAGATACTGACCCCGACGCCCCGTCACGCATCCGTGCTGGCGCAGACCCTCGCGGAACTGCCTGACGTGCGCGGCAACCTGTTCCACGACCTGCATACCGCAGTAGCGATGCGGGAGAACGGGGTAAGCCGGATCTGCACCCGCGACACCGACTTTCATCGCTTCCCGTTCCTGACCGTGGTCGACCCGCTCCGTTAGGGCAGGAGGGTTCTCGGTCGTCGCGATGCCCGTCAGGCAGCCACGTAGCGGTCGCGCTTCATCCCTTCGAGGTTGATGCCCTCGACGCGGATCAGCCGTGTCGTGTCCTCGCGCCGCGGCGAGTGCAGGTCGCCCTCGTTGTAGCAGGCGGCCATTCCGGGCTCGAGGTCGTAGACCCGGACGGGCTCGACGACGCCGGGCTCGTCGCCGTCGGGCGCCTTGAGCTTGCGCCATTCGGTCATCTCGGTGACGCCTTCCGCCTGGCCGTAGATCGCCCAGGACGGGCCGTGGTCGTGCGGGTTGCTGCCCTTCGCGCCCTCGTAGACATGGGCGAGGATGCAGAAACCGTAGTCCGGGTCCTCGTAGAGAACCTTGCGCGGCGCATCGTTGTCGGGGCCGAAATGGGCGGCGACGAAATCCTTGTCCTTGAGCGCGGTCTCGATATGCCTGCGTACCGTCTCGCGCCCCTCGGGGCCGTTGTCCGAGTCGATCGCCGCATGGCAGTCTGCGGCAAGCTGTTCGAGCGTGTAGGTCATGGTCCGGTCTCCGGGCAAATAGTGCCGGCACGCATTATAGCCGGGGTGGCGAGGGAGGCGAGCGATGCAGGTAAGACGGGTGGTCACCGGGCACGACGAGAGCGGGAAATCGGTCGCGATCGTCGACGACATCGCGGCCAACGCGACATCCAGGCGACACGGCCACGATTCGCGCCTGATCTGGACCACCGACGGCGAAACGCCGCCCAACCGGGGTAACGAGGACGCCGGCGCGCGACAGGTCGGCCGTCCGCCCCCGGGCGGCGGAACCATCTTCCGCGTTCTCGAGCTCCAGCCCGACCAGGAGCTCGAGATGCACCGGACGGCGACCATCGATTACGTGGTGATGATCGAAGGCGAGATGAACCTGGTCCTCGACGACACCGAGATTCCGCTCCGCCCCGGCGACTGCCTCGTGCAGCGCGGCACCAACCACGCCTGGCGCAATACCGGCGACGGGCCGTGCCGGTTCGCCGCCGTGCTGGTCGACGCCGCGGGGTAACGGCGCCGTCGCTCCCATTGGCCGGGCGATCGCGCGGTGGCATCATGCCGCCGCGCGGCGCGACCGCCGTTGTAAGGGGAGAATCGTCCATGGCGGGCGCGAACCGCGGCTACTCCGATTTGCAGGAACATCTCGAAGCCCTCGAGTCCGCCGGGCTGCTGTTGACCGTGGACGAGCCGGTCAACAAGGACACCGAGATGGTGCCGCTGGTGCGCTGGCAGTTTCGCGGCGGGCTCGACGAGGACGAGCGCCGCGCCTTCCTGTTCCGCAACGTGACCGACAGCCTGGACCGCCGCTACGACATCCCGGTGGTGATCGGCGCGCTCGCGGCCAACCGCGCGGTCTACAGCGTCGGCATGCAGGCGACGGTCGACGAGATCCCGGGCAAGTGGGACCGCGCCCTCGCCGAGCCGGTACCGCCCCGCCGGGTCAACACCGCGCCCTGTCAGGAGGTCGTGATCGAGGGCGACGAATTGCTCGGCGAGGGGAACGGGCTCGATGCGTTGCCCATCCCGATCTCGACGCCCGGCTTCGACAGCGCGCCGACGCTGGCGGCGACCAACGTGATCACCCGCGACCCCGAGACCGGCGTGCAGAACATGGGAACCTATCGCGCCGCGCTGAAGGCGCCCGACCGGCTGGTGGTCCGGATGGCGACCCGGGTGGGCGGCGCCGGCGGTTACGTGCACTGGAAGAAGCACAAGGCGAAGGGCGAGGAGCTGCCCTGCGCTATCGTCCTCGGCTGTCCTCCGCTGGTCGCCTTCATGGGGCCGCAGAAGCTCCGGATCGACCTGGACGAGTTCGACGTCGCCGGAGGGCTCGCGGGAGAGCCGATCAACGTGGTGCGCGGCAAGACGGTGGACCTGCTGGTTCCGGCCGAGGCCGAGCTGGTGATCGAGGGGGTCATCGACACCGGCATGCTGGAGCCCGAGGGCCCGTTCGGCGAGAGCCACGGCCATGTCGCGCTGGAAGAGTTCAACATGCCGATGCGGGTCACCGCGATCACCCGCAAGGCGAAACCGGTGATCCCCTCCTATATCAGCCAGGTCGCGCCGTCCGAATCGAGCGTCATCAAACGGGTCGCCTACGAGCCGTTGTTCCTGGGCCACCTCCGCGACGCCCTCGGGATCAAGGCGGTCACTGGCGTTTCGCTGCACGAGAAGTTGACCGGGCTGTTGCGGGTGACGATCGTCACGCTGGAACGGGGAGCGCCGCGCACCGAGGTGTGGCGGGCGCTCTACGGCGCGGCGAGCTTCAAGGGCGATTGCAGCAAGATCTGCATCGCGGTCAACGACGACATCGATCCCGACAACGCGGACGCGCTGCTCTGGGCGATGGCCTATCGCCACAACCCGGTCGAGGACGTGACGGCCCTGCCGCATCGCGGGCAGGGCCACGGACCCAAGCGGGAGCACAAGGGCGAGGAAGACTCGACCCTGCTGATCGACGCCACGATGAAGTCGCCGATGCCGCCCCTGGCGCTGCCCACGCGGGAGTACATGGAAGGCGCGAAGGCGCTCTGGGAACGGCTCGGCCTGCCCAGGCTCAAGCCCGAGTCGCCGTGGCACGGCTATTCTCTCGGCGACTGGTCCGACGGCTGGGAACAGGCGGCGAAGCGCGCCGCGGACGGGCAGTATCTCGAAAACGGCCGGCGCACCCTGCAGCGCCAGCGGTCCGGGCTGGTGCCCGAGACGTCGGTGCGCGACGTGGAGCAGGACGGGTAGAGACGAGGAGGATCACATGGCACCGGATGGAAGCCAGCGCGAGTCGCTGACCGCGAAGGCGGCGGCGATGGTGCCGGCGCTGCTCGAACGCCAGAAGGAGGCGGACGCGCTGCGCCGTATCCCGGACTCGACCCATCGGGATTTCCTTGAGGCCGGTCTCTACCGGATCTTCCAGCCCCGGCGCTATGGCGGGATGGAGTGCGAGAACCGGGCCATCATCGACATCGCCGGCGAGCTCGGCCGAGGCTGCGGGTCGAGCGCCTGGATCTTCACCAACCTGGTGGCGCAGAGCCTGGTGCTCTCGATGAACTGCCGCGAGGCGCAGGACGACGTGTGGGGCGCCAATCCGGAGGCGCTGATCGCCTCGGGGCTCTCGGTCAGTGGAGGAACCGCCACGCCTGTCGGGGACGGCATCGTGCTCGACGGGTTGTGGAGCTTCTCCAGCGGCGTCGATTTCGCGGACTGGCTCCACCTCCAGGTCTTCGTGCCTCGGGAGGACGGACCGCCCGAACCCCGCTTCGCGCTGATCCCCAAGGGCTCGTTCGAGGTCGTCGACGACTGGAACGCGACCGGTTTGCTGGCGACGGGCAGCAAGTCGGTGCGGCTGAACGAGGTGTTCGTCCCGAATTACCGGACGGTGGCCGCGGGCGTCCTGTCCGGCGGCAAGGGCCTCAGCCGGGACATCAACTCGGCGCCGCTCTACCAGATTTCCATCTGGTCGGCCGGAACCCAGATCTTCTCGGCCCCCGCGGTCGGGATCGCGCGCGGCGCGCTCGACTACGTGGAGAACGAGTTCAAGGACAGGGTGGGCGTGGTCGGGGTCAAGCTCGCCGAGCTTCCCACCGCGCAGGCCCGGGTCGCCGAGGCCAATGCCGAAATCGACGCGGCGAAGGCGCTGCTCATCCAGGTGAGCGAGGAGGCGACCGACTTCGCCGAACGGGACGTCCACCCGGAGCTGGAACAGCGCGCCCGCTGGCGGCTCAACAACGCCTACGCGACGCAGCTCTCGATTCGCGCGGTCGAACGGCTCTACCCGCTCCTCGGCGCGCGCGGGCTGGATGCGGCGAACCCGTTCATGCGGGCGTGGCGGGACGTGCACGCGGTGGGACAGCAGATCACCCAGGCCTGGGACATGCAGGCGACCAATGCCGGGCGGATCCGGTTCGGACTGCCCTCCGTCGATCCGCGTCTGTGAAGGACCGCCGACGATGAGGGCGATCGCGCTGCTTGCCGCCCTGTGCCTCGTATCGACGGCGCAGGCGGCGGAGAAGTTCGTCTTCGGCACCAACTGGAAGGCGGAGGCCGAGCACGGCGGCTTCTACCAGGCGCTGGCCGAGGGCCGTTACGCGAAGTACGGGCTCGACGTGACGATCCGCGAGGGCGGGCCGCAGGTTAACCACAACCAGCTGCTCGCCGCCGGGGCGCTCGATGCGGCGATGATCAGCAACAACGCCGAGGGGCTCAACTTTCTCAAGAACGACATCCCGATGGTCACCGTCGCCGCGTTCTTCCAGAAGGATCCGCAGGTCCTCTTGACCCATCCCGGTTCCGCGATCCGCTCGATCCCGGGGATGAAGGGCCGGCCGATCATGATCTCGGCCGATGCCCGCGATACCTGGTGGCGCTTCTTCGAGCTGCGCTTCGGGTTCGACGAGAGCCAGATCCGGCGCTACACCTTCAACCTCGCGCCCTTCCTGGTGAACGAGGACGCGATCCAGCAGGGATATGTCACCTCCGAGCCCTTCATGGCGCTGCGGGAAGGCGTCAAGGCGAAGGTGTTCCTGATCGCCGATACCGGCTGGCCGGCCTATTCCACCCTGGTGACCGTTTCCAGGGAGCTCGCGGCGGGCAAGCCCTCGGTCGTGCAACGCTTCCTGAACGCGTCGATCGAAGGCTGGTACAGCTACCTTTACCGCGATCCCGGGCCCGGCAACCGCCTCATCAAGAAGACGAACCCCGACATGCCCGATGCGCTGATCGCCTACGGAATCGCCAAGATGAAGGAGCACGGCATCGTCGATTCGGGCGATGCGCTGAAGCTCGGCATCGGCGCCATGACGGCGGAAAGGCTCACGGCGTTCTTCGAGGCGATGGTTCGCGCCGGCGTCTACCCGGCGGAGATGGACCACCTGTCGGCGTTCGATCTCCGCTTCGTCAACAAGGGGCACGGGGTCGGCATGCGGCCGCGTTGACGCAAGGCCGGGGCGTCCCTAATTCTCCACGCTCCTGTCTGACCGAGGACGAATACCGCGATGGCATTGCACCGTGCGATCACGGCTTCTTTGGCGGCGGCGCTCTCCTTGTCGCTCGCGGCATGCGGGAGCACCGGGCGCGCCGGACCCGAGAGGGCTCCCAACCTCGCGCTGGCCTGCCAGACGATGGCGTGCACCTGTTCCGCCGAGGCCGGCACGATCTTCGGCCGGACGAGGACGACCGAAATTCTCTGGCGCGCCAACGGCGACGCCTATTGCCCGAAAGGGTCCGTCCTCGAACCGGTCGAGACGAGGCCGTAGCGGGGCCGCGTTCGGCCCCGCCCGGTCCGGGCCCTACTTTTCCCGCTCGATCGGGTTCGACAGCACGCCGATCCCTTCGATTTCGATCTCGCAGGTGTCTCCCGGGGTCATGAAGATCGGCGGCTTGCGCACGAACCCGACCCCCGCCGGGGTGCCGGTGACGATGATGTCGCCGGTCTCCAGAGCGAAGATCTTGCTGCATTCGTTGACCAGCGTCGCCACGTCGAAAATCATCGACGACGTGGTCGAGGATTGCAGCGTCTCGCCGTTCAGCCGCGCCTCGATCTTCAGCCCCTTCGCGCCCTTGTTGGGCAGCTCGTCGGGCGTGACGATCTCCGGGCCGAACGAGCCGGACGCATCGAAGCTCTTGCCGATCATCCACTGCGAGGTCTTCAGCTGGTAGTCGCGGATCGATCCCTCGTTGGCGATCGAGTAGCCCGCGACGTGATCCAGCGCCCGCGCCTTGGCGATGCGGCGGCCCGGCTTGCCGATGACCGCGACGAGCTCGGCCTCGTAGTCGTGATGCTTCGACGCCTTGGGCCGCAGGATGGGCTGGCCGTGGCCCACCAGCGAGGCCGGGGTGCGCAGGAACAGGACGGGATAGTCCGGCGGCTTCATGCCGGCCTCCGCCGCGTGGTCGCTGTAATTCAGCCCGACGCAGATCACCTTGCCCGGGTTGGGGACCGGCGGCAGGTGGTTGACGCGCCGCTTGATCACCGAGCCTTCCGGCGGCTTCCGTGCCGCCCGCGCCGCTCGCGCGAGCGCCCTGTCGCCCCCGCTCAGCAGCCCGATCATGTCCCCCGGCAGGCTCTCGTCGGCAACCGAAAGATCCACGATGCCGTCGTCGGTACGCACGCCGATGGCGCTGCCGCGACCCTTCTTGAAACTCACCAGACGCATATCCGTCTCCCCGATGTTGCGCCGGACGCTGTCGCGGCCGGCTAGTTTTCGGGATCCCCGTCGGTCAGGTAATCCCACATCCTCTCGAAAATCCGGCCCGTGCTGGTTGCCCGGGCCCTTGCTTCATCGAGCGGTATCTCGACCGATTCCGCATTGTCGCCGACCGCCATAACGGCAAGCTCGGTTCGCGCGGCCTCCTCGAGATAGAAGGCCATCACGATGCTTTCCTCGACGGTGGCGCCGGTCAGGATAACGCCGTTGCCCCGCATGACCACCGCGCGCGATTCGCCCAGGCATTCGGCGAGCGCCGCCGCCGCCTCGTCCGAGCGCAGCAAGGCCGGATCGTCCCAAAGGGCCGGTCCGGGCGCGAAGTAGGTTCCGAAACCGTGCCGCGCGCGCGGCACCCGCCGGAAGGTGGAGAGCGTCATCGTCTCGCGCAGGAAGGTCCGGCAGATGCCGTTCACGTCCGGCCGGCGGCGGTAGATCTGCTGGTGGCAGCGCACCTCGCCGAGAACGCCGTCCGGCAACGCGCCCTCGACGGGCACCACGCTGCCGGGCTCGCCGGGGCCGATCAGCCCCATCGGCCTGGCCGCGCAGACCAGGAACCGCTCGTCGTCGAGCCTGGCGCTGACATGGCCGTAGGCGTGGCCGAGATCGTGCCGCGCGAGCGCCCGCGCCGCCTTGCGGACGCGAATCTGCGTCGCTTCGATCGGCTCTCCGACCGCGCCGAATTCGGTTTCAGCCAAGAAGCGCCCCCGGTTCGCCCAAATCCTGTTGTCGCGCGCCGGCGGTCAGCTCTTGAACTCCACGATGTCCGGCTTCGCGCCCCACATGCAGAGCGAGGAGTCGTCGAACGGGAATTGCCGCGGCCGGTAGTCGGGATCCTCGATCAGCCGCACGCCGTGGGAATATTCGTAGACCATCTCGTCGGGCCCCTCGAAATAGAGGAAGCGGGCGCCCGAGGTCGGGTGCCGGCCCGGCCCGAAGACGATCCGCACCTGCCGCTCGGTGAGGAAGTAGTGCGAGCGCATGATGTCGTCGACGCTCTCGACCTGGAAGTTGATGTGCTGCACGCCGGGCTCGCTTGCCGGGAAGAGGGCGAGGCGGTGATGCACCTTGTCGAACGACATCAGCGCCGCATCGCCGATCCAGTCGTTGGCGCGGATGTTGAAATGCGTCGTCCAGAACGCCTCGTCGCGCGGCGCGTCGGTGGTCTTGAGCCCGACATGGGAAAATTCCTGGATTCCCGCGTCGCGGCTCGGGAAATAGCGCTTGCCGCTGTGGAACGGGCGCACCACGAGGTCGATATTGTTGCCGGTCGGATCCGGAAAGCTGATGTAGTCGGTAACCCTGCGGTCGGCGGCGCCCTCCGGCGTGCCCCGCGCGACCTCGACGCCGGCCGCTTCCAGCTCGGAGACGGCCCGGTCCAGCATCTCCCCGGTCGCCACCTCGAAGCCGAGTGTATGGTCGTCGGGCGCGCCCTCGAAATAGCAAAGGTTGTGGTCGCGGTCGTCGCCCCGCACGTAGGCCGCGCCGTTCTCGCGCCGGACCAGTTCGAGGCCGAGCGTTTCGGTCGCGAACCGTACCGCCGAGTCGACATCGCGCGTGCCGAGCCGAACATAGCGAATGTCTACCAGCTCGATCATGGAACACCTCGCAGTGCGGCGCCTGTCGTGGACATCGTCATGATACGCGCGCCGAAGTCGCTTTCAATCGACTCTAGACCAGCCGCACGACTTCTCCGGAGTCGGTCCTGCCGAAGCGCCGGAGGAAGCCGAGCGTCGAGAGCGTCGGCTCGTCGCTGACCACGAACAGGATCGCGTCCTCGCTGTCCGAGCCGTTGACGTGCTCGAACCACGAATTGCCGGGCACCGCGATCGCGTCGAATTGCTGCCAGTCGAGCCTTTCGCCGTCGACGATGGAATGGCCGCTGCCCTCGAACGGGAAACAGACCAGGCTCGCGTTCTGGCGCTGCGGGCGGGTGCGCTCGCCGGGCCTGAGGAGCTGGCCGAAGAAGGTCATCGTGGGGTAGGGCGGCCGCCCGGTCGTCGGGTCGGTGTACTCGACCGCGATCGCGTCGTACGGGCTGCCCTCATGGTCGCGGAACTTCTCCAGCAGCTCGCGCGTCGAGTCCCAGCGATAGACGTACATCGGCGACGACCGTCCGGCGCCGCGCCCATGGTCGACGAAACGGGGCAACAGCCCGCCCTGGCCGTAGACCCGCGCCGAATAGTCGTCCGAGAACCGCGCCGTCTGCTCGCGCCTGGCGACGCCGTCCTCCTCGTAATGGTGCTCGAAGCCCGCCGCGTTCAGCACTTCGGTGAGCGGCAGGTCGAGCACGCTCACATTGACCGCGAAATCGTCGCCCCGGTTGCCGTGGTTGTGCCACGCGTCGGCCGGAGTGAGCACCAGATCGCCCGGCCCGAAGACGATGTTCTCGCCCTCGACGCCGGTGAAGTTGCTGGCGCCGGTGAGACCGATCCTGACGGCGTTTATCGAATGGCGGTGCGGCGGCATGATCTCGCGCGGGTCGTTGAGCCGGTAGGCGGTATAGAGCGTCGTCACCGTCGCGCGGACCGGGGCGAGGCCGGGATTGACCAGCACGACCGACCGGCGCTCGGAATCGTCCATGGTGACGAGTTCCGCCGCTTCGTAAAGAATCGGCTCTATGTCCTTGTATTTCCATACATAAGGCCGCGCCTTTCCCGCCTTCAAGATCTGCGCGTCCTCGTCGTTCTCGGTATCGGTGCTGACGGCCCAGTAGGGCGCCATGTCGTGCGCGTCCAGCCTCTCGTAAAGCGCGTCGAGGCGCGCGTCCCGGTTGGAGCCGGTTGCCGGTTCGACGGTCGCCATGGGTTCTCCTCCCCGTTGCGGCCCTTCGCGTCAGACCGCGGTTTCGTGGCGCTCGATACAGACCGCGACCACCTCGTCGGGGTCGCGCTTCCACCAGTTCTCGGCGGAGAATATCTCGACCTCGTTCATCCCGTCATAGCCGGCTCGCTCCACCAGGCGGCGGATGCGCGGGATGTCGACCACCCCGTCGCCCATCATGCCCCGGTCGAACACCAGGTCCCTGGTGTCGGGGAGCCAGTCGTTGACATGGAAGGCGAGGATGCGGTCGCCTGCCCGCGCGATCTCCGCGTCGAGCGCCGGATCCCACCACACGTGGTAGACATCGACCGCGACGCCGACGCCCTCTCCGAGCTCGTCGCAGAGATCGTTGGCGAGCCCCAGCGTGGTCACGCAGCCGCGCGAGGCACAGGTCATCGGGTGCAGCGGCTCGATGGCGAGCGGTACGCCGGCGGCGCGCGCGGCCGGCAGGATTTCGGCGATGCCTTCCGCCACGCGCGCGCGGGCGCCCGGAAGATCCTTCGATCCCTTTGGCAGACCGCCCGCGAGCATTATCAGCGTGCGCGCGCCGATCGCCGCAGCTTCCTCGATGGCCCTGAGATTGTCGTCGATCGTTGCCCGCCAGGTCGACGCATCGGCGCCGCCGAACATGCCGCCCCGGCACAGGCCCGTCACGGTCATCCCGTGATCGCTCAGCAGCCTTACCGCTTGGCTCACTCCGCATTCGGCAAGCTTGTCCCGCCAGACGCAAATCCCCCGCACCCCGTGGCGCGCATAGCCCTCGATCGCCTCGCGCAGCGTCCATCGGTCGCGCGTGGTGGCCTGGTTGATCGCGAGCTTCTCGATGCCCGGCATCAGGCGGCGATCCCGTGCAGCCGCATGGTGTCCCGCATCCGGGTCGCCGCGCGCTCCGAATCCGAGAGAAGGCCCGCCCGGTCGGCGAGGCGGAAGATTTCGGCAAGGTGGACGGCGGACCGCGCGCTTTGCTGCCCGCCGACCATGACGAAGTGATCCTGCAGCCCGTTGAGATAGGCCATGAACACGACGCCCGTCTTGTAGAACCGGGTCGGCGCGCGGAAGATGTGGCGCGAGAGTTCCAGCGTCGGGGCGAGGATGGCGCGGAAATCCTCCCGCCGGTTTCCCGAAAGCGCCGCCAGCGCGGCCGAGGCCGCCGGCGCGATCGCATCGAAGATGCCGAGCAGCGCGTCCGAATAGCCCTCTTCGTCGCCCTCGATCAGTTCCGGGAAATTGAAGTCGTCGCCGGTATACATGCGAACGCCGTCCGGCAGGCGGCGGCGAAGCGCGATCTCCTTGTCCTTGTCGAGCAGCGAGATCTTGATCCCGTCCACCTTCGCCGCATTGGCCTCGAGCACGGCGAGACAGACTTCCATCGCTTCCCAGTGGTCGTCGTGGCCCCAATAGCCGGCCAGCGCGGGATCGAACATCTCGCCCAGCCAGTGGATGATGACGGGTTCCGACACCTGCGACAGGATGCGGTCGTAGACCCTGAGATAGTCCTCCGGCTCCCTGGCGGCCGCGGCCAGGGCGCGCGAGGCCATCAGGATTATCCGACCGCCGGCCTCCTCGACCGCGCCGCATTGCTCCTCGTATGCCGCGATGACGTCCTCGATCGCGAGGTCCGGGTCGGGCGCGACGTGGTCCGTGCCCGCGCCAGAGGCGAGCACGGCGCCCGGCGTCGCGCGCGCCTCCGCGACGCTCCGGCGGATGAGTTCGAGCGAGGTGTTCCAGTCCAGCCCCATGCCGCGCTGGGCGGTGTCCATCGCTTCGGCCACGCCGAGGCCGAGCGCCCACAGGTGGCGCCTGAAGGCGAGCGTCGCTTCCCAGTCGATCGCGGGGTCGATCCACGGATCGTTGTCGGCGAGAGGGTCGGCGACGACATGAGCGGCGGCGAATGCGATCCGGTTGAACGGACGCTTCGGTCGTTCGGCCGAGATGCGCGGCGCGCTCATCTCGAACGGCAGTATCTTGCCGTCGGCGGTCGGCAGATCGACGGTCGTCATGGGCCCGCCTCCAGCGGCTCGACATCGATCCAGCGCCGCTCCTCCCAGCTCCGAAGCGCCCGCTCGGCGAGCTGAACGCCCTTCGCGCCCTCCAGGAGGTTCCAGGTGAACGGCCCGTCGTCGTAGAGCGATCGGATGAACATCTCCCACTCGGTCTTGAACCCGTTGTCGAAGGAGAGGTCGGCGCCATACTCCTGCCAGGTGCCGAAGAAGTCGATGGTCTGCGGCTCGTCGGGGTTCCAGACCGGAGAAGGCGTGGCGTCCCGGTCCTGCACGAAGCAGCGCGTCAGCCCCGATACAGCCGCGCCCAGGACGCCGTCGGCGTGGAAGGTCACGAGGTCGTCCTTGCGCACGCGCGTGCACCAGGAGGCGAAGATCTGCGCGACCGCGCCATTGTCGAGCTCGATCATCGCGCAGGAACCGTCGTCCGCATCGGCGTCGTAGGGCTCGTCGTTCTCGTCCCAGCGCCGGTCGAAGTTGATCGCGCCACGGCAGACCACGCTCCGCACCTTGCCGAACACGTTGTCGAGCACGTAGCGCCAGTGCGGCATCATGTCGAGGATGATCCCGCCGGCATCGGCCTTGCGGTAGTTCCAGGACGGGCGCTGCGCCGGCCGCCAGTCCCCCTCGAACACCCAGTAGCCGAAATCGATCTTGACCGAGAGCAGCCGGCCGAGCGCGCCGTCGTCGATCAGTTGCTTCATCTTGAGCAGGCCCGGCAGGAAGATCTTGTCCTGCACGACGCCGTGGCGGATGCCGGCCTTTTCGGCGCGCCGGTATATGTCGAGCGCGTCCTCCAATGTCGCGGCAGACGGCTTTTCGCAATAGATGTGCTTGCCCGCGTCTATGGCTTTGCGCAGGATTTCGGCACGATGGACGGTGCTCGCGGTATCGAAGAACAGCGGATAGTCGGGGTCCCGGATGGCCGCGTCGAGATCGGTCGTCCACTTGTCGAAGCCGTGGGTGGCGGCGAGGGCCGCGAGCTTGTCTTCGCTGCGCCCGACGAAGAGCGGGTCCGGGACGATCCGCCGCCCATCGCTCAGCGCGACCCCGCCTTCTGCGCGTATCTTCGCGATCGACCGGATCAGGTGCTGGTTGGTGCCCATCCGGCCGCTGACGCCGTTCATCGCTACGCCGAGACGTATTTCGGCCATGCGCGCCTCCCGCTGTGCCGGGCGAAGGATCGCCCATCGGCGCGCGCAGATCAAACCTGGCGTCCGCGAGGGGCGCGGCCGTGAGCCTGCCCGAAATCCCCGAATCCGATGCGACCGGCCGCGTCGCCGGGATCTATCGTGCGATCCTCGACTCCACGGGCCTTCCCTCCACGAACCTTGTGTGGCGCCACATGGCGAGCCGGCCGGGCGTGCTGGAATGGGCCTACGACGCGTTGGAGGAAGCCTTTTCCGCCGGCGCCTTTCGTGTCCTCGGGGCGGAAATCGCGTCTTCCCTGCCGGCGCCCGCCATGCTCCGCTTGGCCGAGGACGGAAGCCTCGACCGCGCGGCGCTCGAATCCGCGGCCTCCGTGATGGCGTTCTACAACCGCGCCAACCCGATCAATCTCGTCGCGCTGTCGGCGTTGCGGCGGGTGCTGGCGGGCGAGACATCGGAGTCCG
>JAJDVM010000223.1 GCA_022826125.1 Defluviicoccus sp. | reverse complement strand
CGCCTCCGTCTCGCCGGTGATGATGGGCGGCGGCCATGTCCTCCCCCGGACACCCGGCCGCCGCCCCCTTCACGGTCGAACTCCACCTCCTGGCGGCGATCGGCAGGGCGGCCGCGAAGCGTCCGGGATCGGCGCGACGGCAGGAGATGGCGACGGGCGGCGGGCCAAAAATCAGCATTCGGAGGCCGACTGCCTGTCCCTTCACGCCCGGACAGCCAGGCGAACCGTCGAACCGGCGATCACGGCCATCGGAAACCGCGAGTCCACAGTGGTCGTGACCTTAGCCGCTTGGAGATCGAGGGCTACTCGTTAACAAGCCCTTCGGGGCGTAAGACCCGAGCCGGGCAGGACTACCGGCCCGGTTCGTTCATTGAAGCGAAGCGCGCCGGGAAGCGTTCCGATTGTTCCCCCGAACCGATGCCCAGCGAGTTCACACAGGCCCATCGGTGTCAAACGCCGCTCTCTGCAACCATGTCCCGGCGAGAGGATGCACGTTGGAAACAACATCCTGCGTCATCAAATGCTCTTGCTGGATGCTCTCCGAAGCAGAAGCAACCTGCACATCCGGGCGGGCCGTTACCTTCGAGACTCTTCACGGGCTCGGCCAGCGGCGGCAAAACCGCCGCCATCGCCTACACGCTGATCGACACCGCCAGGCTCAACCACGTCGACCCCCAGGCCTAGCTCGCCCAGGTCCTCGAGCGCCTCCCCGATTAACCGAGTCCCAGCCTCTTGTCTGAAGGAGGTCCCGCTCGATCCACTCCAGCGTCGCCCGCACCGCGTCGTCATGCGCCCAGATAACCCGCCGATCGCCGATCACGAGCCCCTCCAGCGACACCGACTTGGGCGCCGAGAAGGTGATGTCCCAGCCCGGCCGGCGGTCGTGCTTGCCCTCGCGCATCCGCCCCAGCCAGGTCTCGGTCCCCGGAACCCAGCCCGCCGGAACGTCCTCGAACTCGTCCGGCAGAACGTGCCCCCTCAGACCCGCGTCCCGCGCCGCCCCGTCGTGCTAGAAGCTCGCGTCCCGGTGCTCCGGGTCGTCCTTCGCGTAGTACCCGTCCTTCTCGTAATACGACACCGCTTGGGCGGAGGATTTTAGCTGGGTGACGGTCGCCACCATGGTCCGCTATCCCCGGGTTCAGCCCGCCCACAGCAGCTGGTAGAGGGCGTGGATGCTGCTCTCCGCCGCCATCCCCAGGACGAAGACGAACACGATCCACGGCGCGAGGAACGCCCGCCATCGGAACCGCAGTCTTGCGATGTCCCGGCGCAGCCTGACTAGCGTGGTGTCGATGAGACGGTAATTCTGGCGCGTCCCCGCGGTCATCCTGTTCAGCGCCTCCTCGATCCCGTCGGAGACGGCACCGCCCTCCGGGCGTGCCGCCGACTCCACCCGGTCCGCCAGCCGCCCGCCCCACGCCTCCAGATCCTCCCGAGTCGTGGGTGCCGGCCGGTCCGTCTCTAGGGGCCGGCGCAGCCCTCCCATACGCTACCGGGACATCCAAACGGCTGGCGTGGTGGCAAGCTCTCACACCCAGTATCCAGTCGACTGCCTCGCCAGCGGACCCAAAATCCCTCTGCCGGGGTGGTTTGGCCTGCGCCCGGTCAGTTCCTGCGATACGGTATTCCGATCGCCGCCGGCCCCTGGCTCTTGCCGCCGACGACGATGAGAATGGCGAGCGTCAGCACATAGGGAAACATCAGCATGAACTGGTGCGGGATGGCGAGCCCGACCGCCTGGCCGCGGAACTGAAGGGCGTCGGCGGCGCCGAAGATCAGGCAGGCTATCATGCCGCCGACCGGGTTCCAGCGCCCGAAGATCAGCGCCGCCAGCGCGATGAAGCCGCGCCCGGCGACCATCTCGTCCTGGAAGAAGTGCAGCTGTCCGAGCGAGAGAAACGCCCCGCCGGCGCCGGCCAGCGCGCCCGACAGCACCGTGCAGGCATAGCGTACCCGGAGCGGATCGATGCCGACCGAGGACGCGGCATGCGGGTGCTCTCCGGCGGCGGTGATCATCAACCCCCAGCGCGTCCTGTAGAGGATCACCCAGAGCACGGGGACCAGCAGGAAGGCGACATAGACCAGGGCGTGCTGGTGGAAGAGGACCGGCCCGAGCAAAGGGAGGTCGGCCAGCAGGGGCAGCGAGACGGGATCGAAATGGGGCACCACGCGCTGCTGCTCCTTGAGCCCGAAGACGATGCGGATCAAGAAGCTCGAGAGGCCGAGGCCGAGCAGGTTGATCGCGGTGCCCGAGACGATCTGGTTGGCGCCCAGAGATATCGAGACGAAGGCGTGGATCCAGGCGACCAGGGCGCCGGCGACGACCCCGCAGGCGAAGCCCAGCCACGGCGAGCCGATGAACCAGGCGCCGAACACGCCCGTAAGCGCAGCCATCAGCATGGTGCCTTCGAGGCCGATATTGATGATGCCCGCGCGCTCGTTGAGGATTCCGCCGAGCGTGGCGAACAGCAGCGGCGTCGCCAGCCGGATCGTGGCGGCGAAGTAATCGGGGTCAAGCAGGCCGAAGAACATCTCCATCGCCGCCCCCTCAACCCCGCCTGCGCCGGCGGTGCCATTCGAGCACCGCGACGCCGAGGATGAACAGGATGACCATGCCCTGAATCACCAGGATCAGCGAGGTCGGGAGCCCGGTCGTCCTCTGCATCTGGTTGGCGCCGACCCTGAGGGCGGCGAACAGGAAGGCCGCGAACACCACGCCGATGGGATCCGACCGGCCGAGGAACGCCACCGCGATTCCGTCGAAGCCGTAGCCCGGGGAGAAGAAGTCGAGCAGTCGGTACTGGCCGCCGATCATCTCGGTGGTGCCGGCGAGCCCCGCGAGCCCGCCGGAGACGCTCATCGCGCCGAACACGTAGCGGTTGACGGGCACCCCGGCGAAGCGCGCGGTCCCCGTCGACTCGCCGACCGCGCGCAGCTTCAGCCCGAACGGCGTGCGCCACAGCACATAGGCCGTGACGAGGGCGAAACCGACGGCGATGAAGATGGCGATCGAAAGGTCCGACTTGGCGTAGAGGACCGGAAGCCGGGCGCTCTCGGCGACCATGGCTGTCTGGTGGAAGAAGCCGGGCGGCTCCGCCAGCGGGCCGTGGACCAGGTAGCTCACGAAGAATATCGCGACGAAGTTGAGCATGATCGTCGAAATGATTTCGTTGATCCCTCGTGCGGACCGCAG
Source organism: Defluviicoccus sp. (assembly GCA_022826125.1). Taxonomy (GTDB): domain Bacteria; phylum Pseudomonadota; class Alphaproteobacteria; order MPNO01; family MPNO01; genus MPNO01. Next base: position 15,745 of record JAJDVM010000223.1, on the reverse strand, counting down.
ATAGCCCGCGATCCCGCCCCACGCCGCGCCGGCCATGAACCCGCCGGCAATGGCGAGCGCGATGTGCAGCACCGCCGGCAGGCCGGTGAGGTAGATCCCGATTACCACGCTCGCCAGCGCGCCGGCGTAGAGCTGCCCCTCCGCGCCGATATTGAGCAGGTTGCAGCGGAAGGCGAATGCCACGGCGAGCCCGGTGAAGATCAGCGGAGTGGTGCGCGCGAGAGTGTTGCCGAGCGCGAACCCGTCGCCGACGGCGCCTTGCAGCAGCGCCCAATAGGCGACGAGGGGGTCGGCGCCGGCGAGCATGATCAGCACCGCGCTCGCCGCCAAAGCGAGCGCGATCGCCGCGAGCGAAATCGATGTCGCGCGCAAAACCTCGGGGATCCGTGCGACGGCAGCCTTGCTCACGATGCGCTTCCCGTCGCAGCCTCGCGCGGCACGATCCCCGACATCATCAACCCGACGGTCTCACGCGTCACCTCCTCGGCGTTCACCTGCCCCATCGCCCGACCCTCGTACATCACCAGTATCCGGTCGCTGAGGGCGAGGATCTCATCGAGCTCGGTGGAGACCAGGAGGATCGCCATTCCGTCGTCGCGCGCGGCCAGCAAGCGCCGGTGGACGTATTCGGTCGCGCCCACGTCGAGCCCGCGGGTCGGCTGCGCCGCCAACAGCAGCTTCGGGCCGAGACCGAGCTCGCGCGCAAGCACGAGCTTTTGTTGATTTCCGCCCGACAGCACGGAAGCCGGGATGTCGGGACCCGGCGCCTTGATCGAGAAGGTTTCGATCGCCCGCGCGGTCGCCTCGCGCATCGCGCCCACGCGGAGCCAGAAGGGCGAGCCGAACGGGGGGCGGCCACTCGACTTGAGGGCCAGGTTCTCCCACAGACGGAAAGACATCAGGAGGCCGGTCTGGTGGCGGTCCTCGGTGACATGACCGATATTGCGGAACCGCGCGCCGCGCGAGGGGGCAAGCCCGGGCAGGTCGAGGCGTCCGCCTTCGACGGCGCGCACGCCCGCGATCGCCTCCGTCAGCTCCTTCTGGCCGTTGCCGTCGACGCCGGCGATTCCGAGTATTTCGCCCTCGAACAGCGAAAATCCGACGCCGTCTACCGCGCGCAAGCCCCGGTCGTCCCGGACGCTCAGGTCTTCGATCCACAAGACCGGGGCGCCCGGCCGGCTGCTGCGCCTGAGCGGCGGCACGATGTCGCGGCCCACCATGAGCCTGGCGAGCTCGGACGGGTCGGTCTCGGCGGCGGCCACCGTGCCGGCGAGCCGACCGCCGCGCAGCACGCTGATCCGGTCGGCGACCTCCATCACCTCGTTGAGCTTGTGCGAGATAAAGATGATCGCCTTGCCGCTTGCCGCAAGGCTCCGCAGGACGCCGATCAGGTGTTCCACCTCCGATGGCGCCAGCACCGCCGTCGGCTCGTCGAGGATCAACAGATCGGCATCGCGGTAGAGCGCCTTCAGGATCTCCACCCGTTGCTGGGCGCCGACAGGCAATTGCCAGACCTGCGCGTCGGTATCGATGTCGAGCCCGTGCGCCGCGGCGAGTTCGCGGATGCGGGCGGCGGCCGTCCTGAGGTCGAGCAGGGGGCTGCCCCGCGCGTTCGCGGTCTTGAGGCCGAGTACGATGTTCTCGACCACGGTGAGCGGCGGGACCAGCATGAAGTGCTGATGCACCATGCCGATCCCGGCGGCGATGGCATCGATCGGAGAGGTGAAGCCAACCTCCTCACCGTCCAGCAGCATGCGCCCGGAATCCGGCCGGTGCAGGCCGTAGAGCGCATTCATCAGTGTCGTCTTACCCGAGCCGTTCTCCCCCAGAAGCGCGTGGATCTCGCCACGGTCGACCGCAAAATCGACGCGGTCGTTGGCCACCACGCCCGGGAAGGTCTTGGTGATCCGCTCCATGCGCAAGAGGGGCATCGCCAGATTCCCAGAGATGCGGAATGAAGACGCCCGCCGCGCTGAGGGCGGCGGGCGATATCGCGCTGCCGGCCGGCCTAGATCTTGTTGATCTTCTGCTTCATCAGCGCCGGCACGTTGGGCGCTGGGACCTTGACCGCGCCGGACTTGATGTCGGCGACCAGTTTGGCGATCTCGGCCTTCACGCTGTCCGGAACCATCGGCCCGTAGGGGCCGACCTCAAGCACTCCGGACGCGAGCCCGAAGCTGTTCGGTCCCGCCTTGAACTTGCCGTCCATCACCGACCGGATCGACTTGAGCAGCATGTCGTCCACCTTGATCACCGCCGACGAGACGACGAAATCGGGGGCGAGGCTCCGCTGGTCGGCGAAATAGCCGATGACCGGCACCTTCTTCTCCTTCGCCGCCTGGATCACGCCCAACCCCGTCGAGTCCGCCATGTGGGCCACGATGTCGGCGCCCTGCGAGATCACCGCGCGCGCGGCCTCCTTGCCCTTAACCGCGTCGTAGAAGGTCCCGGTATAGATCGCGACGAATTTCGCCGTGGGCTTGGCGGCCAGCACTCCCTTGCGGAAGGCGTCCACCTGGATCCGGATCGGCGGGATCTCCCAGCCGCCGACAGCTCCGACGATGCCGGCCTTGCTGAGCTTGGCGGCCAGCTGGCCGGTCACGTAGAACAACTCCTGGAAGGAAACATAGAGATTGGCGAGGTTCTTGGCCTTGCCCGACCCGTAGGTGTTGAAGAAATGCTTGTCGGGGTTCTCCGCCGCAACCTTGGCGATCGCATCGCCCCACTGGAATCCATGGGCGTAGATCACGTTGTAGCCGCGATTGGCGTAGTCGCGGAGCGTGGCGACGAAATCGGGCCGCTTCACGCTTTCCGAAAATGCCACTTCCACCTTGTCGCCCAGGGTCTTCTTGATCAGCATCAGCCCGGCATGGGCGCTGGCATTGAAGCCCTTGTCGCTGACCGCGCCGGGCAGAGCCAGCGCTACCTTGATCTTTTCCGCGTTGGCTGCGCTGGCGGACAGGGCGAGGCCGGCGGCGGCGGAAAGCGCGAGCAGGTTCCTTATAGCCGATAGGCGTGACTTGTCTCGCATTGGCCGTTCCTCCTGTGGGTTGTTGTCGTTCTATGGCGCCAGCAAAAGTGTAAATCGCGACGAGTCCGCGTCAATAGATGCCCCTTGCGGGGCGCGCTCCGCCTTCCGAGAATTCGCGGACGCCATCCTGCGCGGGAGTGCCCGCCCGTCATGCTGACATTATACCGCGACCACAACGCGGTCTGTTGCCACAAGGTCGAGTTGGTTCTGGCCGAGAAGGGGCTCGACTTCCAGATCGTGACGGTTCCGCTGTTCCGCAGCGCGCAGTACGACCCCGACTATCTCCTGATAAATCCACGCGGCGTCGTGCCGACCCTGGTGCATGACGGCGCGACGATCATCGAATCGACCGTCATTTGCGAATACGTGGACGAGACCTTCCCCACCCCGCCGCTGATGCCCGGCGATTCGGCCGGGCGCGCACAGGTTCGTCAATGGACCAAGCTGGTCGACGAGGAAATCCACGAGGCCGGCTCGGTGCTGAGCTTCTGCGCCATGTTCCGAGACCGCATGCTGGTCATGGAAGAGTCGGAACGGGAAGAGCGGTTTCGCAATGTGGGCAACCCGGGCCGCGAGGATTTTTACCGGTCTTCGGTCGAGGATGGCGTCGCCTCGCGTTTCGCGTTCAGAGCGGTCGCCGCCTATGAGAGGCTGGTCCGGGATCTGGAGGCCCAGCTGGCGACGACCGGGAGCTGGCTGGCCGGGTGCCGGTACTCACTCGCCGAGGCGGCGGTGACGCCCTATTTCGCCCGTGCCGAATATCTCGGTCTGCTCGATATCTGGCTCGCCGGCCGTCCCGCGACCGCAGCTTGGTGGGATCGCATCAAGTCACGGGCGAGCTTCGCGGCGGTTCTGACCGGGACCCTCTCGAATGCCGACCTCGCGGAAATGAGCGCCTCGGGGGACAAGATCCGAACCGAGGTCGAGGCACGGCGCGACGAGTACCTGCATGCCTATTCCTCGCGTCTTGCCCGGCCGCACAGCCCCGAAGAAAGGGAGAAAGACGGTGCCTGAAACCTGCGACATCCTGATCCGAAACGCGCGGCTTCGCGGAGCGGCGGAGGGGCTGCGAGATATCTCCATCGCCGGAGGCAGGATCGACCGGATCGGTCCCGGGCTCAAGGTCGCGGCCGATACCGAGATCGATGCCGCGGGCGGGTTGGTCACCGAATCCTTCGCCAACCCGCATCTCCACCTTTGCAAGGTGTGGACGCTGGAGATGATGCACGAGGAGTCTCTCAAGGCCTATCGCGAGGGTTCGATGGGCAAGGCGATGTCCGCCATCGAGCGGGCCAGCATCGTCAAGGAGAATTACGACGCGTCTTGGATCACGGAGAACGCGCGGCGCGCGGCCGCGCTCGCGGCGCTGCACGGCAACCTGCATATCCGCGCATTTGCCGATGTCGATACCAAAGCGAGGCTGGAGGGGATGAAGGGCGTGCTCGCGGTGAAGGACGAGTTTCGCGGCATTGTCGACATCCAGGTCGTCGCATTCGCCCAGGACGGGATCGTCCGCGAACCCGGCGCCGAGGCGCTATTGCGCGAGGCGATGGAGCTCGGGGCCGATGTCGTCGGCGGGATCCCGTGGATCGAGTTCACCGATGCCGACGCCGCCCGGCATGTACGGATCTGTTTCGATCTCGCTCAGGAATTCGACAAGGACGTCTCGATGCTGCTCGACGACGCCGGCGACCCGGGCCTGAGGACGCTCGAGATGATGGCGCTTGAGGCGATCGAGCGGGGCTGGGAAGGCCGCGCTCTAGCGCATCATTGCCGCGCCATGGCGCTCTACCCGGAGGCTTATTTCAAGCGCCTCTCGGCGATCCTCAAACGCGCCGGTGTCCCAGTGGTGAGCGATCCGCATACCGGCCCGCTGCACGCGCGCGTCCATGAACTTCTCGAAGACGGCGTCCTGGTCTGTCTCGGACAGGACGACATCTCGGACGCCTACTACCCGTTCGGCCGCAACAACATGCTGGAAGTCGCCTTCCTCGCCTCCCACCTGCTCTGGATGACCGCAAGCGAGGAGATCGATCGGCTCTACGACCTGGTGACGGTGGATGCCGCTCGGGCGATGAATGTCGCGGGCTTCGCCCTGGCGCCGGGCAATCCCGATCATCTGGTGGTGCTGGAGGAACCGAACACGGTCGAGGCGCTGCGCAACCACGGCGCGCCCGCCCATGTAGTGAGCCACGGGGCCATCCTAGACCGCGAGCGCATGGCCGCCCTGGCAGCCGGCTAGGCGGGACGTCCGGTTGTGTGAAGCCGGACGCCTATTGCGGGGCCGGGGATGGCTGCAACGGCCGCGGGCTCAGGCGAGATTGCCGATGTCCCGCTTACGCAGCATTCGTCCGAACAGGACAAGGCCTACCAGCGAGATTACCACGAGAACGGTGGAGACGGCTGCCACGCTGGGATCGGCGTAGTACAGGATGTGCTGCATGAGGCGCAGCGGCAGCGGGTTCCCGCGCGCGAGGAAGATCGACATCGCGACGTTGTCGAAAGACATCAGGAAGGCGAAAGCGACGCCCGCGATCATCCCCGGTCGAACTGCCCGGAACGTGATGTCGAGGAAGATTCTCAGCCGCGAGGCTCCGAGCGACTGCGCCGCGTGCTCCAGCCGGATATCGTATCCCGAGAGAGCCGCCAGGACCAGATAGACCACATAGGGCATCCCTATGATGCTGTGGCCGAGGGAAGCGGCGAGGATGGCGGGGCGGATGCCAACTGAGGACAAGGTTTGCAACAGTCCGAGCCCGACCACCACCGCCGGGATGATCAGCGGCATGATCACCAGGGACTGAACGGCAGAGCGCCCGAAAAAGGGGGCTGTTAACGCCGACGGTGAAAATCAGAACGAATTTGCGGAAATCCTGCCCCCTTCAGAGATCAGTATTTCCGAACCCCCTTGACGAAGGGCAGCCCGACCGCGCTCGGGTAGGATGACTTGCCGGCCACGCCGAGCAGGACGACGATGGTCAGCAGATAAGGCAGCATGAGCAGGAATTCGTGCGGCACCGGCGCGCCGACCGCCTGGAGGCGCGCTTGCAGGGCTTCCGCGAAGCCGAACAGGATGCTGGCGCCCAGTATCTTGACCGGATCCCAGCGCGCGAACACTACGACCGCGAGGGCGATGAAGCCCCGCCCGCCAGTCATGAAGTCGGAAAACAGGCCGAGCTGGCCGACCGACAGCACGCTTCCGCCGAGTCCGGCGAGGGCCCCGCCCACCACGATCGCGAAGTACCGGATGCCAAACACATCGACCCCGGCGGCCTCCGCTGCCTCCGGCTTCTCCCCGACCGCACGGATCTGGAGACCGAGCGTCGTCTTGTTGAGCAGGATGAAGAGCAGGACGACCAGAGCGATTGCGAGGTAAACGAGCGGACTTTGGCTGAACAGGATTTTCCCGACATAGGGCAGGTCCGACAGCCACGGGATTTTGTAAACAGCGATGGGGTCGAGGGTTGGGACCGGCCTCGGGGCGACGAAAATCGCGCTGAATGCCACGCTGGTCAGGCCAAGGCAGAATAGGTTGAGCATGATGCCCGTGACGATCTGGTCGGCGCCCCGGCTGACGCAGATCCAGGCCGCCAGCAGCGCGATCAAGCCGCCGCTCAACGTGCCGACGCCTATGCCTGCCCACGAATTGCCGGTGAATACCGCGGCCAGAAAAGCAGCCCAGGCGCCCACCGTCATCATCCCCTCGATCCCGATATTCATGAACCCCGCCCGCTCGGCCACGCACTCGCCGAGCGCGGCAAACAGGATCGGAGCTGCGATCGAAATCGATGCCTGAAGCAAGAGCACCCAGAAGAAAACCTGCAGAAAGAGGTCCATCGCTGCGGCCCGTCACCCTCGCGCGGCGTATCTGTTGAACGCGCGGCTGGCCAGCAGGGCCAATACGACCGATCCCTGGATCAGCCAAACCATTGCCGTCGATAGCCCCACGGCCCTCTGCATGGCGTCCACCCCGATGAACAGGGCGGAGAACATGAACGCGGAAACGATCATCCAGAGCGGATGGAGACCGCCGATCAGGGCGACGACGATCCCGATATACCCGTAGCCGGGCGAGATGCTCTCCATCATCGCGTGATGAATGCCGGCCACCTCGCCGACGCCGGCTAGGCCGGCCAGCCCGCCTGCGATGAACAGGGCCAGCACGACGTTCCGCCCGACCGGCATGCCCGCGGCCCGGCTTGCGTCGGGATTGTAGCCGATGGCGCGCAATTCGAACCCGAGGCGCGTATGAAAGACCAGAACATAGAGAAGGACGGCACCGATCACGGCGACCAGAATGCCCGCGTGAAGCCTGGTGCCTGCCCATAATATCGGCAGGGCGGCCGCCGGATCGATATCGCGGCTTTGCGGTATGAGCCCCACCGCCCAGGGGCCGTTGATCATGTAGCTCGCGCCGAAAATCGCGATGTAATTCATCATCAGGGTGACGAGCACTTCGTTTGCGCCGAAACGCACTTTCAGGGCGCCGGCAATCGAGCCCCACAGACCGGCAGCCAGAAACCCGGCCGCGATCACCGCTGGCAGCAGCAATACCGGTGCCAGCTGAAGGTCGTTCATGCCGACGCCAACCGCCGCGAGCGCGCCCACGAATAGCTGTCCCTCCGCGCCGATGTTCCAGAACCCGCAGCGGAAGGCCAGCGCCACGCCGAGGCCGGTGAGCAGCAGCGGGACCGTCTTGACGAGCGTTTCCGTCAACCCGATCGTGTCCCCGAAAGCGCCGCGAATCGCGTGGCCGTAGGCTTCAACCGGGTCCACGCCCAGCGCCACCAGAATCAGGCTGGTCACGGCGAGGGCGGCCATTACCGCGATCATTGGCCCGGCAGCCGCACCGAGGGCCGGGCGTAGCTCCCCGTGTCCGGCTCTTGCGATGGACCCGAAACTCATTGCAGCAAGGTGGAGTCGGCTCTAATCCCGACCATCATCTGCGCGATCTTCGACCGTCCGCCGGGATCTCCGCGATCGACGACGCCGGAAATCCTGCCTTCGTACATCACCGCGATGCGGTCGCTCAGCGCGAGCAGCTCGTCCATGTCGCTGGACATCCACAGGACCGCCTTTCCGCGATTTCTTTCGTCTAGCAGGATGGTTCGAACCTGCTCCTGCGCCGCGAGATCGAGGCCACGGGTCGGCTGGCATGCCACATAGAGCACGGGATCGCGGGCCGCTTCCCGGGCGAAGAGGAGCTTTTGCTGGTTGCCTCCCGAAAGCGTGCGGGCCGGGGCCTGCCGCGACGCAATCTGGATCCGATAGATCTCGACAAGACGGTCGGCGAGCCTCTCGATGCGCTTGCGGCGAAGAAACGGCCCGTAACGGTATTCGCCCCGGCCCAGCCGGTTGAGAACGCTGTTCTCGTCGACCGAAAAGTCCATGATCAGACCGAAGCGGTGCCGGTCTTCCGATATGTAGGCGACCCCGGCCTCGACGAAGTCCTGCGGCCCGGAGCCCGTCATGTCGCGCCCGGCGACCGCGATCCGCCCGCCTCGCGCGGACGCGACCCCGGAAAGGGCTTGCCCGAGCTCCGATTGACCGTTGCCCTCGACCCCGGCGATTCCAACGATTTCGCCCCCGTGGACGGTCAGCGACAGCCCGCGGACACGCTCCGTTCCGCGTTGGCCCGCAACCCGCAGGTCTTCGATTTCCAACACCGGCGTTGCACCGCGCGCGACATCCGATGCGGATTTCTCGCTTGGCGCGTATTCGCTGCCGACCATCATCTCGGCCAGCCTCTCCGGCGTCGTGTCCGATGTGTCGACCGTAACCACGCGGACGCCTTGCCGCATGACCGTCACCCGGTCGGCCAAATCCATGACTTCGTTCAGCTTGTGGGTGATGAAGATTATCGAGCGACCGGCGGCCGCCAGCGACCGGAACACGCGAAACAGTTCGGTCGTCTCCAGCGGGGTGAGTACGGCGGTCGGTTCGTCGAGGATCAGAATGCGAACGTCGCGGTACAACGCCTTCAGGATCTCCACGCGCTGCTCCGCGCCGACCGACAACTCCGATATGCGATCATCCGGGTTGACCGAGAGCCCGTACCGCTCCGAGATCCGGCGAATGCGATCCGACGCTCCGGCGATGTCGGGAAATACGTCCCTCGCCGAAGCCGTTCCCAGCAAGACGTTCTCGACGACCGTGAGCGGCGGAACCAGCATGAAGTGCTGGTGTACCATGCCGAGGCCGAGCCTGATCGCATCGGCCGGCGAGCGGATCGTTACCGGCGTTCCGTCGATCGATATCGTGCCCTCATCCGGCTGGTAGAGCCCGTAGAGGACGTTCATCAGGGTGGTCTTGCCGGCGCCGTTCTCCCCCAGCAAGGCGTGTATCTCGCCGGGCCGCAGGTCGAAATCCACGCGCTCGTTGGCGACCGCGTTGTGGAACCGCTTGGTGATGCCATGCAGTTCGACGTTGAGCGTCACGGAAACGGACCACGCTCGCCCGGCAGGCGGCGGAAGCGAGGTCGCAAGACCCCGCTTCCGCTCATAGTTCTACTGCTTGACGATCGACTTGAGATCGACCTTGTAGGCGTCGTCTTCCCCCGGCAGAAAGGGCAATTCGATCTTGCCGGCCAGGATCATGTCGTTGATTTCCTTGACCCGCGCTTTCACCTCCGCCGGCACCTTCGCCGCGGTGCCGCCGTACTCGGACATTCCCACATATCCGTCCGCCGCAGTGTAGTGATAGACCTTGCCCTCCATCTTGCCCTCGGCGGCGGTCACCACGAGGTCGGCCAACATCTTGGTGTAGTAGAGGACGATGCTGGTCAGCACCGAGTCGGGCGCGACATGGTTGAGATCGGCGTAGAAACCGATCGAATAGGCGCCGCGCTCCTCCGCCGCCTTGATCGCGCCGATGGCCGCCCGGTCGGTAATGCCGGCAATCACGTCCGCACCGAGGTCGAGCTGCGCGACAGCCGCGGTTTTCGCCTTGCCCACATCGGTCCATGAATTAATGAACGTCGAGAGGATCTTCGCCTTTGGGTTCACGAAGCGGACGCCGAGCTTGTAACCCTCGATCTCGCGGTTCAGCTCGGGAAACTTGAAGCTGTTCACTGCGCCCACGACGTTGCTCTTGGTCATCAGGCCGGCGAGAACGCCGCCCATGAACGCGTATTCGTGCTGCGGCATGTAAATCGCCAGATTGGCGGGCACCGGTTCCGTCCCGGTGGACAGCAGAATACTGGTCTTGGGAAACGCGACGGCGATCTTGCGCGCCGCCTTCACAAAGGTGGCGCAGTGGAACACGATGGGGTTGTATCCCTTGCGCGCGAAATCTCGGCCGATATTCTCGACATCCGCCGGCGCCGGGCTCTCGACATGGTCGAACTTCAGGCCGATCCTCTTTTGCGCCACCAGCATCGCCTCGTAGCCGGCTTGGCTCCACGATCCATCATTGACTTGGCCGCACGGGATATAGGCCGCCTTCCCGGCGGCAAGCGCGCCCGCCGACATGGCGACAAGCGCAGCCAGAACGAGCGGCAGCCTGAACAGCGTTTTCATGCGTTTCCTCCCCTTGGTCAGTCGAGAATGGCGACCGCGTCGATCTCGACCAGGCAGTCCGGGTCGACCAGCCGCGCCACCTGCACATAGGTGCTGGGCACGTTCCTGTGGCTGAAGAACTCCGAGCGGATCGGCGCATAAATCGGGACGTGGCTGTCCATGTCGGTGGAGAAAATCGACAGTTTCACCACGTTGTCGAAGGTCGCCCCAGCCGAGGCGAGGCATTTCTCGATGTTCCGGAAAACCTGCCGCGTTTGGGCCGCGAAGTCGCCCCGTCCGACCAGCTTGCCATCGGCATCCAAGGCCAACTGGCCCGCTATGTAGACATGCTTGCCGTGCCGGCACACTTGTTCGTAGGGATACGTCCCCCGCGTGACGAAGACACCTTCAGGCTGAATGATTTCACGGGCCATCTCTCATCCCCCTGCGTCGCCCCTAACGAGCCGGCGATTCCCGTCTCCCCTTGCCATATCGCGCTGCCTCGGGGCTGTCAACGGCGGCCGCCTCGCAGATGATCCATTCTTTGATCGGGCCCAAGTTGCGTGCGAGTGTACGCGTTCGCCGTCCGGCTCTACCCGCCGGAGGATTTGTACGAGACGCTGCGGAACAGTCACGCCGTAGACCGCCGCTGCACAAAGGACAGGGAACTGGTGGGCTCCATTCCGACTTCGTCGATCCGGCTTCGGCCACGCGCGTGCTCCACCGAGGACTTGCACCCGGATGCGTCTCACACCGACCGACACCGAGTCCGGGAACCGTCCTGCCAACACACTCAAGGAAGACCCCAGGGCATCAGCCTCCAGGGCCGGATCGGCGGGGTCTCGATCATTGGAGCTCTATCGCTGTCGGGTCGTCTTCGACGCGTTCCGGGGCATGTTTCGGAAGCTCTCGGGGAAGTGCGCATGCGAGCGGCTCCCGGTCTTCGGGCCCCGGTATCTGCAGCTCATGCAGCGAGTAAACGGTGGCGCCGTGCCGCGAAGACGGTCGCGCGAAGTCGTTCAGTCGAACCGGGCGGCGCGGATACGGGAGGGGGTGGATTCCGTGTCCGGAGGGACCCCAGCAGCCTTCGATGGCGTCCCGAACTTCTTCGGCGAGTCCTTCGATCCTGGTCATTTGCTCGCTAATTTCGGCAACTTCGCGGCGAAGTCCGTGGACTTCGCTGCCAAGGTCACGGACTTCACAGCCCGGTTCTTCGATTGTCTACCGCAAGGCCGCAAGTTCCGCGCGGGTGGCGCGCTGGCCGATGAGGATGAGGCCGGCCAGGACCAGCCCGACGGCCAGGGTAGCGATCAGCAGCGGACTCATCCGACAGAGACCATGGTCTGCTCACCCGCGGTAATCGTAACACCTGCGTTAGATGGCTACAGGCGGCGGCAACAGGGGGCCGAGAAAGTTACCTTTCAATACGGAGGTGCTGCGGGAACCAGATTGCTCGGCTGCGCCACTTCGAGGTCCCGGACGACACGCTCGTGCTGGGCGACTCCAAGACCGGGCCCAGGAAGGTTCCCCTCAATGTAGGGGCGAGGCGGAACCTCGATGGAAGGCCGCGGCAAGAAAGCCCCTTCGTGCTTCTCTCGCCGCGCAACCCGTCACGGCCGCTCGGTCACCATCTTCCCGTCTGGTATCGGGTCCGACACAAAGCCAGCATCGAAGGTGCGCGCCTTCATTACCTCTGCCACTCCCATGCCAGCTTGGCGCTGAGAGAGGGCGAAACCGTCCTCGCGATCGGCCGGCTTCTCGGGCACCGCAGCGCGGAGTCGACGCTCAAATTTACCCACACCGCCGATGCCATGGCACGGGAAGCCGCCGAGACCCTCGGCGCCGTGCTGGGACAGGGCACTCAACTGCACCTCGACGATGCCTCGAGCGGCAGGTCTTCCGAGTGACGCACCCGTTTCATCCGCTTCACGGCCGTGAGTTCGAACTGGTCGAGATCAAGCCGGCGAGGACCGGACCAGCTTACGGCGGATCTCGGCCGGTCCTGGGGCATTGTGGACGGCTTCCACAAGATCTATGCCTGCTGCCAATACGCGCACGCCGCAGTGGAATCATTGGAAGAATTGCTGGCGCGACGACCGGACGTCGAGGCCTCAAGCGACATCGGGCGCATAATCGTGGAGACCCATTGGCGCGGGCTTGCCCTGAACAACCCTCGGCCGGCGACAAGCCTTGCCGCAAAGTTCTCGTTGCCGCACATCGTGGCGAGCGTCAGCCATCTCCGCCACGCCGGCGCCGAGGCGTTCTCCGCCGCCACCTTGCAGGACCCGGCAATCGCAGCGCTGCGCGAGCGCGTGGAGCTTGCCCGCTACCGGCCCGATCCTCCGGATCGGCCGGCCCGGGTCACCTGGTTCCTGCGGACCGGCGAACGTCTGGAGGCGGAATGTCGCAGCGCGCGGGGCGGTCCGGACCGCCCGTTCGCGCCCTGGGAAATCCTCGAGAAGGTGCGCGGCATTACCGCCCCGGTCTACCCGCGGATGGCCGAGATCTGCCAGGCCTTGGTCGCCCTCGACAACGCTTTTCTGGACATGAGGTGGACCGATACCGTTGCTCGGATGACCGCAGGCGCGTCGCCGTGACCACGCACGGATCCGCTCGCGCGCCGGGTTAATTTTAACTCTCCCGGCAAAATTGCCGGGTGGCGGTAGGTACCGGAATGGTCAGGCGTAGCGATTGGCTGATCCCACCAGCCCTCCTTCATGGCAGTTTCGATACCTGCGGAGAAGGTCGTGGGCGTTCGCTGGCTCCGACCGTAGCGCCACTGGGGCCGCCGCGACGCACACCCGCAAACCTGGCTCGCCGACCCCCTCGGCCGCATCGCCGAGATACCGCAGAACTATCGACCGCGGTCGCAACTCTTTGATTCTACGTGACCCGCGGAGTTGGTGTTGGATGCCAAACGACACGCCACTGTCCGGATCGCAAGCGCGGCAGTCGGCTCACGAAGGGCCAAACCACGCGCGACTCGTTCTCGCCGAAGCATGCGTCCAAAGTCCCGGCTTCCACCGGAGAGTCCACCGGCCGGGCCGGCGGCCCGCTTGCCGCGCCAATCATCCGCGCCGCCTCACGCCGCGGCGCAATAGACCAGCGCCACGGTCAGCCGCCTGCGCAGATCCGCGCCGACATCGGCGAAGTTGCGCCCGTCGATCGCGCCGCGCCTTCCGCCGCCGCCTTCCGCCGGTGCGCCGGAGCGCTCCAGCGCCGCGGCGATCGAGGTCAGCGCCGTGGTGAAGATGCGCCCGCGCCGCTTCGAGCCCGCCACGGTGACGCCGACGATGGTGCCGCGGCCGTCCATGACCGGCCCGCCGCTGATCCCGCCCAGCCCGCCGTAACTGTCCGGCACGCGCACCCGGTCGGCCCAGGCGACCACCGGCTCGATGACGTTGTAGCGCCCGACCGAGCGCATGCGGCGCTGGCCGATCAGGACGGACTGGATGGCCGCCGGCTTGCCCTTGGGAAAGCCGAAATGATAGCCGGTCTGGCCGCGCCGCAGCGTCTGCCGCGTGAACTGCACCGCCGCCGCGCCGCCGCGGGTCTGCAGCACGGCGAGGTCGGCGTGCCGATGGATGTAGGTTTGCCGGACCCGCACGCCGCGCCGCGGCGCGGTCACCACCAGCACCCGGGCGCAGCCGTCCACGACATGGCGCGCCGTCATCCAGACACCGCTCCGGTCGAGGGAGAAGGCGGTGCCGATGGAATTGCGTTTCTCCCAGGGCACGGCGATGCTGAACGCCGGATCGCTCGCCGAGGGCGCGTCAAGGCTGCCCCGGCCGCCGGACACCGCCGGCGGCTTCCAGGCCTCGCGCCGGACGGTCTCGTCGGGGCGCGCGAACTGGCCCGGATCGGGCCGACGCATCCGGCCGTCTTCGGGCATGCGCCGGCCCTCTTCCGGCAGCAGCAGGTCCGGCAGGAAGGCAAGCGCGATGAGCAGGATGGAGAGGACGGGGATACGCCGCATCGCGAAACCGCTGCCGGCCTCAGACCGCGATGGCGGCCGCGTTGATCGCGCCGACCGAAATCTTGGCGCAGGACAGCAGGACCGCGGCGCCGATCTCGCCGTTCTCGATCCGCTTCGGCAGGTCCTTGAGGATCAGGTCGATGACCTTGAACACCGCCATCTGGAGGATCACGATCAGGATGCCCCAGAGCACGATGTCCCACAGGTTGACGCTGCCGCGCAGGGTGATCGCCAGCGGGATCGCCATGCCGAGAATCGCGCCGCCCAGCGCGATGCCGGCCGCCCCGTTGCCGGCGCGGATCTGGGCGATGTCCTCATACGGCGTCATCCACATGTAGAGCGTGACGCCGACGATCAGCATGGCGATGGTGACGCCGGCATGGAGCAGCAGGAAGGGCCCCCCACTCAGGATGCTCTGGAATACCGCGTCCACGGGGCCTCCGCCGGTTGCTGGTCCGATGCCGGCTTAACATAAGAGCGCGCACCGCCGGACGCGAATGCCAATAGCAAACCAAAACGCAACGCTTCAGGAGTGAGGCGGTTCCCCCGGGTTTCCGAGAATGGCGCCGACGGTCTCCGCCGCCTCAAGGGCGTCGTCGTCGTCGGAATGCGTGTATTTCAGGGTGGTCTCCGGATCGGCGTGGCCGAGCAGCTTGCCGCGCGTCACCAGGTTCATCCGAACCAGGTGAGCACGTGGAAGCGCCAGGCGATGGAAGGGCTGTCCGAGGTCTTCTCCGGCGGCGGGGAGCGCCGGACGCGGGATCACGAGAGCGAGGTCCGCGATCTCCACGCCAAGATCGGGGAGTTGATCGTAGAGCGTGATTTTTTGTCGCGCGGGTCGGGTCGCTGAGCCGGGCCGAGCGGCGGGCGATGGTTGTGCGCGGCCATCCGGCGCTGAGCCTGAGCCGGCAATGCCGGCTGCTGTCGATCGGGCGGTCGTCGCTCTATTACGAGCCGAAGGGGGAGAGCTCGGAGACGCTGGCGCTGATGCGCCGGATCCGGCTGGCGCGGTTTCTCTTTTCGGCGCAACTGTTGCAAACTGTGCGCTCCGGGGCGGGAGATCTCTCGCCACAGCGTGGACACAGGCCGGCCTCGATACGTTCGGCGCTGCGGCGCGCGACCCGCTCGCGATCGCGCTGTTTTCTCACGCAAGGATCGCGATAGGCCATCGGAACTCTCCCTGTCGGGACCGAAGTCCGCACAGCAGGCGCCCGGCCGGCAGCCCCCGGTCTGGCGAGCCGG
>JAJDVM010000284.1 GCA_022826125.1 Defluviicoccus sp. | reverse complement strand
CATGGGGTGAAAATCGACAATCCGGATCGTTCGTCGCGCCGGACCCCGCGGAAATCAGCCACGCCGCTGGGGTAAGAAAAATCTCAACCCGTCCGGAAGACCTTGCTCAGCAAGGAACTCCGAACAACGCACACGCCTCGTCTATGCGATGGGCCTGCGCCGGTCGGCGCCCGTCCGGCATATCCGCAAGGACGCATTCTGCCCCCGCCGGTTCACGCGGCCCCCGACGAAGCCATGCGAGCCCGACGCTCCCGGACGATACCGGGGAAGGCGGCAAACCGGACTCGTCAACTCCGGTGACGGCGGCCGATTTGACTTATATCGCAACGCGGTACGGCGTATGGAAACGCTCGTGCAACCGGCAGCAAGGGGTTGACAGCATGAAATTCGGGCCAATATGGTGATGACCATTCGTGGACCCCATCGTTCCTACTGGCAGGGTGGATAGTAATCCAACGTAAAAACAGGGCCGGCGGACACGCCGGCCCTGTTTTCTATCCAGCGCTGTATCGGGGGACGCCGCGCTGCCACGCCTCAACTAAATCTGATAGCCATAGGGTCAAATCCTCAGCTATCGCGAGTGGCGCCGATTCTTGCGACGGTCGCGCAGTTGGACCCAGCTTGCCCGCACCGCCTTCATTTCGCCCGTCGACAGCCCCAGCCCGTCGCCGAGCAAAATCGGATCGGAATAGTCGAGCGCCGTCTCGACGCCACGCTCGCGCAAGATCGAGTCCAGCCGGTCGATGTCGAGCGCCTCGGCGGCTTCGAGCGGGATAGGCAGTTCCTCCGCCTCCCGGGGCTCCAGTTCCAGCACCCCGCCGCCGTAACTCCGCCCGCACACCTCCGCCCACGCGAAGGTGAGCGAATTGCAGAATGCCGCCGACAGTTTCCGGGCCGATAGCTTGCGCTTGAATCGCACTCGATGAATCGCGTCGGTCGAGGTCGCGCCCGCCTCGTTGGCAACCAGCAGCGGAGCGTCGTGGATTTGGCGGAAGAGAAAGGCGTCCGGGGCGTAGATCGACGGTACATCGTACCATCGCCGCCGAATGCGGCACTTGTAGCCCTCGTGGACTCCCGCCGCCTCTCCCTGCGCAATGTAGGTCTTGATCGACCGCGAAATTTTCTTCTCCGGCACGCCGTTCAGGTCGATCAGCAAAGACGGGTGCTTTTCGCGGTGAGCCTCGAAGTCGCGTTCGTCGAAGCGGATTGACCGCAGAGAGGATGTGCGCCCCACGAGAGGCTGAACGAAGCCGTTGATACCGATCCGCTCGGCCTGATCTCGATCCAGCACGAAAAAGCTGTTGCGCCCGGTGACGATGCCCACGTCCACATCCGCCAACTCACCAAGCGGCACGATGCCATCCGCCCGACAGGCTTGCTCAAGGCTGGCGAATGTCTGATCGGGAAGGAACATCGCTGTCCACTTCACGTCCCGCCGCGCGTGTTTGTCGGGGGCGTGGGCTATGGCGTCGGAAAGCGAGCCGGTCGCGAACAGCGCATCCGCATCCTCGAACTCGAGCGTGTGGACCAGGGAATGATCGCCCGGGACGGCGCGTTTGCCTTCGGCCAGAAGAAGCACGACCTCTTGCTGGATGCCCTCGAACACCAGACGCTTGAATGCCACGATCACGAGGTGGTCGAATGTCTGAGTCACGCGCTCGCGCAACTCCGCAGCATACTTGACCTGTAGCAGCTCGGCGGGGATCACCATCGCCAACCGTCCACCCGGACCGAGAAGCTCGACCGAGAGCTGTACGAATGCCGCCCAGGCATTGGCGAGCTTCGTCGGCCGATAGCCGTGCTGCCGGAGATGATCGAAGGCGAGTTCGCGGCTCGCCGCGTCGAAGTTCTGGAAGCGGATGAAAGGCGGATTGCCTACGACAACGTCGAAATCGCGCGGTAGCCGGCCATAGGCGTCGAAGAAGTCCGCATTGCGCCAGCACACCTTCGCTCCGTCGAGTTCCCTCGTCCGGGATCGTGCCTTCTCGACCTCGCCCGGGTCCCGCTCAACCGCCGTAACCGATACAGGCTCCTTCAGACCTTTCCGGGAAACCGCGTCGGACAGTGCCGCAATGAAGTTTCCGTCGCCCGCGCTCGGCTCCAGGACTTTCTCCCCGCCATCCCGTAACGCCCATTCGCACAGATAGCGGGCGAGAGCGACGGGGGTGTAGTAGCCGCCTCGGAGCTTCTGCGCGGTGGGCTTGATCTTGTTGGAGACAAAATTCATAGCTTCGATCTTGATGAGAACACATCGGGAACGTTCTAGCTGACATTCTCCGGCGGCGTCAATCAATCATCATGCGGCGGCAGGCCCTTATATCGGCGAATGTAGTTGTTGTAGATGCGCTCGCTGACGTTCTCCAAACGAATCGGCGAATCCGGCGGCGGGGCATCCGGATCCATCTCACCCGTGTGCGGGTTCCAGACAACGAAAGCGATTGCCTCGGCGAGGTGAGCCTGGTCGAGAACGTCGTTGCGCGAGCCGAGGCGCTCAAGCGTTCGGATCAGGTCTCGTTCCTGCACGGGCATCAGCGCATCGCGGGGGATTGCAACCACCAATACCACGATGCAGTACGGGAAGCGGGTGTGGCAGGTGGTCGCCTCCGTCCCGAGATCGTTGACCATGTTCTGCCAGTTCTTGCGGACACTGGACGTGTCGTTGAGTGTCTTCGAATCGTAGACGACTCGCGGTCCGTCCGGGCGATAGGCGGCGTCGAAGTTCTGCGGGCGGATGCCTCCGATGATCCGCGCTTGGCCAACTTCGACGCAGTTCTTCTCCGGCGGCACCAGGGATGGGCTTGAGACGTTGTGCACGGGAATTCCGCCCAGCATTGTGCCGAGGGCCTCCCCGAATGCCTGATCGAAGACCTTACCGAAATCCATGGACTGCTTGCGATCGAAGCGGTTAGCTCTCTTGTGCCCCCCGTTCGAGCCTTGGGTGCCGAGCCAGATATGTCCCCACTCCCGAAGCGCCTCGGTCGAAGGGGTGATGATCGGCATATGGTCGGCAAGAGCGGTCATTGGGACATGAAAGCTGATTTGCGGTCGACAACTGCACAATGCACCAACTCTGTTGCGAATGCACTACATCTTGCATGAAGCGAAGCCAAACACCCAAATTCTGGGTCAGGAACGGCTGGTGCCGGATGACGGGCTCGAACCGCCGACCTGCTGATTACAAATCAGCCGCTCTACCAGCTGAGCTAATCCGGCAACCCGGCCACAGATACCGCCGCTCCGGCCCGCGTTCAAGCGCGGCGGCGTCTCTGCTAGCCTGCGGCGACGGATTGTAGGAACGCGAAGGGAGAAGTCATGGCCATAGTCGTTCGCAAGGTTCCGATGGAGAGCGTTCAGGATACCGCCGGCATCGAGGCGGCGATGGCGGAGGAGGGGTTCGGCGTCGACGACATCGTGGCGCTCGTCGCCAAGACCGAGGGCAATGGCGGGGTCAACGATCTCGGCCGCATCCTGGTCGACCGGGTGCTGCGCGACTTCCTGGTGGCCGGGGGGAGCGGCGGGCGCGAGGCCGCGATGCGGGTGCCGATCGCGCTGTCGGGCGGCTGCCCCGGTGTCATCTCGCCCCACATCAACGTGTTCGCGCGCGTCGACGATCCCGATCCCGACCCGGAGGCCGAACGGCTGGCCATGGGCATCGCCATGTCGGAAGCGATCGCGCCCGAGGATATCGGCCGGCCGGCGGGCGTCGAGAAAGTCGCCGCGGGGGTGAGGCTCGCGATGAAGGACGCCGGCATCGAGGATGCGTCCGACATCCACTACGTCCAGTCCAAGTCCCCGCTGCTCACCGTCGAGACCATCGCCGACGCCAAGGCGCGGGGCCATACCGTGGCCACCGAGGAGACCATGGAATCGATGTCCATCGCCAACGCCACCGCGGCGCTCGGCATCGGTTACGCGCTCGGCGAGATCCCGATGCCGCGCGAGGACCAGATCGGCAAGGATTTCGACGTCTACTCCTCGGTCGCCTCATGCTCCAGCGGTAACGAGCAGCTGGCGGCCCAGATCGTCGTCGTCGGCAACCGCAAGGGCGCCGGCGGCCGGTTCCGCATCGGCCATTCGGTGATGAAGGACGCGATCGACAGCGACGGAGTCTACGAGGCGATCCGCGACGCCGGGCTGCCGCTGCCGGATCGGCCCCGCCCGTCGGATCTCGGCGATGCGCTGGTCAACTGCTTCGTCAAGTGCGAGACCGACCCGACCGGGCGGCTGCGCGGCAGGCGGCAGGTCTCGCTCAACGACTCCGACGTTCATCACACCCTCACGACCAAGGCGACGGTGGGCGGGGTGGTCTCGGCCGCGGTCGGCGATCCGGCGGTGTTCGTCTCGGTCGCGGCGTTGCAGCAGGGGCCGGCCGGCGGCGGGATGGTCGCGGCCATCGTCGACATGGACAAGGTGCTCGCCTAGGCCTTCCGGATGGCCGTCGAGACCTTGCTGCGGCGCGGCCTCTATCGCGATTCCGTGACCCTGATGCGGCTCGCGGCGGCGCTCGAAGCGCGGCCCGGCGTCGCGCGGGCGTCGGCGGTCATGGCGACGCCCGCCAACCTGGACATGCTGGCGGAGCATGGCGTGCCGGCCGCGGGAACGGACGCCGGGGCCAACGATCTCCTGGTCGTCCTGGAGGGAGACGACGGGGAAATCCTCGCGGAAGCGCTCGACGCGGCGGCTGCGCTCCTCGATAGCGAGGCGCGGCCCGCGGCCACCGCCGGCGACGATACCGGATCCTGGCGGCCCCGGAGCCTCGCCGAGGCCCGGGAAGCCCTGCCGGACGCGGCCCTCGCGCTGATCTCCTGTCCCGGCGAGTACGCTGCGGCGGAGGCGATCAAGGCGCTCCGCCTCGGTCTCGACGCGATGATCTTCTCCGACAACGTGCCCGTCGGGGACGAGGTCGCCCTCAAGCGCGAGGCCGAAGAGCGCGGAAGGCTGGTCATGGGTCCCGATTGCGGCACCGCGATAATCGGCGGCGTGCCGCTCGGCTTCGCCAACCGGGTGCGGCGCGGAACTATCGGCGTCGTCGGGGCCTCCGGCACCGGGATCCAACAGGTCACATGCCTGATCGACCGCATCGGCGCGGGGATTTCGCACGCCATCGGAACCGGCGGGCGGGACCTGTCGGGCGCGGTCGGCGGAACGACGGCGCTGCGCGCGCTCGCCATGCTGGCGGATGACGAGAGCACCCGGACCGTCGTTCTGGTTTCCAAACCTCCCGACGATGCCGTCATGCGCCGCGTGCTCGATGCCGCGGCCGGGACGGGGAAACCGGTCGTCGCCTGCTTTATCGGCGCGGCCGCGCCGGAGGCGCTCCCCGGCAACGTGCGTTGTGCGGCAACGCTCGAAGAGGCGGCCTGTCTCGCCGCGGGAGTCCCGATCCCGAGTGCCCCGCCGGAAGTGCCGCGCGCGGCCGGGCGGAACCGGCTCGTCGGCCTCTTCAGCGGCGGCACCCTCTGCTACGAGGCCCAGGCGGTGGCGGCGCCCGTCCTCGGCCGGATCCTGTCCAACGCGCCGCTCGATCCCCGGGACGCGTGCGACGGCGATCCGGGCGGCGCCCACGTCATGCTCGATCTCGGGGACGACGCCTTCACCCGGGGGCGGCCGCATCCGATGATCGATTACGGTCCGCGGCTGGAGCGCATCCGCGATGCCGCCTCGGCACCCGACACCGCCGCGATCCTGATCGACGTCGTGCTGGGGACCGGCGCGCACGAGGATCCCGCTTCGGCGCTCGCGCCGGTAATCGGGGAATTCGACGGTCCGGTCGCGGTCGGTTCGGTCTGCGGCACCGATACCGATCCCCAGCGCCTGTCGCGCCAGGAAGCGGCGTTGCGCGAGGCCGGCATGGTTCTCGCCGAAAGCAACGCCCGGGCCGCGCGCATCGCGGCTGAAATCGCGGGCGGGGCGGGCTCGTGAGCGGCGATCTCCTCAAAGGCGTTCCCGCGGTCCTCAACCTCGGTGTCGGGGCGTTCGCCGAAGCGATACGTTCGGGCGGCGGAACGGCTGTCGACGTCGACTGGCGGCCTCCCGCCGGCGGGTCGCGCGAGGCTGGAATGGAGCTCGCGTCCCTGGTGAGCCATCCCCGTATCGAAGCCGCGAACCGGACCGCGTTCGAGCGTTTCCTCGCCGCGGAGCCCGCGGTGACCGGGATCGGGTCCGCGATCGACGTGCTGCCGGAGATGGGCGCGCGCACGATCCTGCACGCCGGCGCGCCGGTCGCGTGGGAAGCGATGTGCGGACCGATGCGGGGCGCGGTGCTGGGCGCGATCCTGTTCGAAGGCTGGGCCGACGATCTCGATGCCGCGCGCGCGCTCGTCGATTCGGGCGGGATCGCGTTCGATTCCTGTCACCACCACGGGGCCGCGGGTCCGATGTCCGGCGTCACGTCGCCCTCGATGCCGATGTGGATCGTCGAGAACCCGGCCGGCGGCAACGCCGCTTTTTCCGGGCTCAACGAGGGGCTCGGGAAGGTGCTGCGGTTCGGCGCCAACGGTCCCGAGGTGATCGAGCGCCTCCGCTGGATGCGGGACGAGCTGGCGGGCGTGCTGGCCCGCGCGCTCGACGAGAACGGCCCCATCGAGCTCAAGCCGCTGATCGCGCAGGCGCTCCACATGGGGGACGAGGCGCATAACCGCAACGCCGCCGCCACCTCGCTCCTGATCAAGCGGTTGGTCCCGCCGGCGCTCCGCTGCGGCGCCGATCCCGAGAGCGTCGCCCGCGCGTTCGGGTTCATGGCCGGCAACGACCATTTCTTCATCAACCTCTCGATGGCGGCGTGCAAGGCGATGCTCGATGCCGCGCGCGGCGTGCCGTTCTCGTCGATGGTGACCGCCATGGCGCGGAACGGGGTCGAGTTCGGCATCCAGACGAGCGCGACCGGCGACCGCTGGTTCACCGCCCCGGCCCCGCTGGTGGACGGGCTCTACTTTTCCGGTTTCGGCAAGGAGGACGCGGCGCGCGATATCGGCGACAGCGCGATCACCGAAACCGCCGGGCTCGGCGGGTTCGCCATGGCCGCCGCGCCCGCCATCGTCCGCTTCGTCGGCGGCAGCGCGAGCGAGGCGATCGCCGCCAGCCGCGAGATGCGCCGGATAACGATCGGCGAGAATCCCGCCTTCACCCTGCCGGTCCTCGACTTCGCCGCCGCGCCGGCGGGGATCGACGCGCGCAGGGTCGCCGACAGCGGCGTGCTGCCCATCGTCAATACCGGGATCGCCCACCGGGAGGCCGGCATCGGGCAGATCGGTGCCGGGATCACCGCCGCGCCGATGGAATGCTTCGTCCAGGCGGTGCGCGCGCTTCACCACGAGATTGCCCGGCAGGCCGAGGTTCCGGCGACGCGATCGGGCGGCATTTAAGCAATCAGGACGGGAGACAACCCAAAAAATGTCCTGTTAAGACATTTTTTCCTTGACTCGGGACGCGTTTTGGAATATATTTTCTACACTGCAGAGAAATGGGGGGCGCCGGAGGATCCGGCGCTTTTTTCGTCCCGGAGGAGGATCGACATGACGGAAAACGGGCGGAAACGTCTATCCCGGGTTGGCGTGGGCGTAGAGCGCGATCGCGGCGGCGGCCGAGACGTTGAGGCTCGCCGTCCCCCGCGCCATCGGGATGCGCAGCAGGAGGTCGCAGGTCTCCGACGTCAGCCGGCGCAACCCGCCGCCCTCCGCGCCGAGGACCAGCGCGCAGCGGTCCGGCAGCGCGTCCCGGGAGAGCTCGGTTTCCGAATCGGCGTCGAAGCCGACGCACCAGAACCCGCCCGCCTTCATCGCGGACAGCGCGCGGGCGAGATTGGCCACCCGAATCACCGGCACGCGTTCGAGCGCGCCCGAGGCCGCCTTGGCCAGCGCGCCGGTCTCCGGCGGGGCGTGGCGGTCGGGGATCACCATGCCGAGCGCGCCGAGCGCCGCCGCGCTCCTCAGAACGGCGCCCGCGTTCTGCGGGTCCTGCACCCGGTCGAGAACGACGACCGCCGCGCGCCGCCGGCCCTCGGCCGCGGTCAGCAGCGAGTCGATCCCGGCACGCGGCAGCGGCTCGGCGAGGAGGGCAAGCCCCTGGTGGACCGCGCCGTCCGGCAGGATCTGTTGCAGCGCGGCGCGCTCGACGATCTCCGGCGTATGGTCGGCGAACGCGGCCGCGGCCTCGTTCTCGGCGAGAAACCGTACCCGCCCGCGCGCGGGATTGGCGAGCGCCGCGGCCACCGCGTGGCGGCCGTAGAGCCAGACCGCGGAGCGGCTTTCGCGCCCCCGCCGCTTGCCCTTGTTTCTCGTCATGGGAGCGACTATAATCGGGATCGTCATTAACCGAACGACTAATCCTGCATGGCGCGCCTCCCATGGTCCGGGACGGGCGCTTTCGACCTTTTCGTGTCGTTGACACGGGAAGTCAGATCGCCTAGTTCGGCGGGTCCGGAGGGGTGCCCGAGTGGCTAAAGGGGACGGGCTGTAAACCCGTTGGCGTTTGCCTACGTTGGTTCGAATCCAACCCCCTCCACCAGCCCTCCGCGACGGTGCTCGGGCGGGCTCGGAGGATCCGGAGCGTCTTGGTGGAGCGAACGGCCATTGCTGCGAAAGGCCCAGAAACCTCGCGCGGGTGTAGCTCAATGGTAGAGCCCCAGCCTTCCAAGCTGGTTGTGTGGGTTCGATTCCCATCACCCGCTCCAAC
>JAJDVM010000032.1 GCA_022826125.1 Defluviicoccus sp. | reverse complement strand
TGCAGGGGGTGAGCGCGAGCCCCTCGCCCCGCATCCCGCCGGCGATGGCGACCTCGCTGGTCCCGATGGGCGCCTTGTAGGTGGCGGCGATGACCTCGATCGGGTGGGTGCCGATATTGATCGAGATCGGCAGCGGCTCGTCCTTCGCGAACGCCTTCTCGGCGAAGCGGCGCAAATTGTTGGGGGTGACGATGTCGATGCCGGTGAGCGCCTTCTCCTTGACCAGATATCGGTAGACGCCCGCGTTCAGCCCGTGCTCGCCGTCGGGGTCGCGGGCAAGCGTGACGCCGGCGGTGATCATCGGGCCGCCGTCGAGCACCGAGAAAAGCGGGATCGGCAGCCGGTAGAGGTCGACCGCGTCGCCTTCGAGCAGGGTCTCGCGGGCGGGCCCCGAGTTGACCGAGCGCGGTTCCACGGGCCGGTCGAGCCCGGCGCGCACCTTCGCCTCGATCCCGCCGAAATCGCACCCCATGGCGACGGCGAGGCGGTCGCGGTGGTTGATGACGCCCGAGACCACCGGCATGTCGTAGCCCGCGACGTCGGTAAACAGGAGCGCCTTGTCCGACTGGTCGACCAGCGCCGCGATGTGGCGGATATCGACCGTCCGTTCGATCTCGACCAGCTGGTCCGCCGCGCGCAGCTCGCCCAGCAGCTCGCGAAAATTCTCCGCCATGCGTCCGTTCCGTCCTGTTTGCGGCGGGACGGTATCACCGGCGCCGGGACGATGCCAACGCGGGGCGCGCCCTACCCGCGCGGCGCCTCCGGCCGGGTCGCGACGAACAGCGCCGCGCCGCAGATCGTCGCGACCAGGGAGGCCGTTGCGATCCAGTGGAACCCCGCGAAGAAGACCAGCACCACGACGGCGAGCGTCATGAACCCGAGCGCCGCCACCTTGGCGCGGCGGCGGATCACCCCGTGGCGCTGCCAGTCGAGGACCGGCGGACCGAAGCGCGGATGGGCGAGCAGCCAGCGGTGGAACCGCTCCGAGCTCCTGGCGAACGCCCACACCGCCACCAGCAGGAACACCACCGTCGGCATCCCCGGCACCACGACGCCAATGGCGCCGAGCCCGACACAGACCCAGCCGAGCGTGAGATAGGCGTAGCGGACGAGGGGGGAGCGCATGGGCGGACTATAGCGGAATGTTCGTGAAGTGCTTGCGGTCGCCGTTGCCCGATGTACCTTACTGAATTATCGTAAGCGTAAGGAGGACATGAACCATGATCGTCAGGATCACGTCGAAACGCCAGGTCACCTTTCCGGCGCGCGTGCTCGACGCGTTGGGCGTCGGCCCCGGAGACCGGCTCGAACTGGACGAAGGGCCCGACGGCTTCATCCTTCGTCCGAGGCGCGTCGACCTGTCCCGCCTGGGCACGCTGAAGGGCCAGATCCCGCCCGGACATCCGCCGTTCGATCTCGCGGCATTCCGCGGCCAACCTCATGACCCGGCGCTTCGGGATTGACACCTCGATCCTCGTGCGGCTCGTCACCGGCGATCCCGAGGCCGGCTTCCGACATTGCGTCCGCCGTATCGGCACCCTGATCGACGAGGGGTGCGAGGTCTTCGCGTCGAACCAGGTGATCGGCGAAGCCTATGTCGCGGTGCAGCACCATTACGGCGTATCGAAGACCGACGCGCGTTCGGCGTTGCACGCGGCGCTCCGAAGCGGCCTCGTCGCGCCGCTGAACGGCCGGACGGTGATCGCCGCGCTCGAAGCCACCGACGGGGCGGGCCTGCTCGACCGCCTCATCGCGGACGACTACGCGCGGGCGGCCCTGGAGACGCTGACGCTCGACCGCAAGATGGCCCGCCTCGCCGATACGCACCACCTGTAGGCGAGGACGGCGGCGCCGTCCACGTCATAACTAACCGCTCTGTCACATAGCCGGATAACTTTTTTTCCTTTGGCGTTGCCCGGCGCTATCGTTGGCGCGCGCGGCACCGGGAGAGGGACGACCATGGCGCTCTACCAGAACGAAAAGGACATCGTCGGCGAGGGGTTCCTGGAGGACACCTACCTGTTGTGGTGCGAGCGGGAGGGGCCGCCGATCGCCGAGGAGTTCTGCATCGACCTGTTCGACGTGGAGACCGCGCCGTGGCCGCGCTTCGGGTGCAACGCGGCCTTCGTGCACCTCAAGGGGCGCGGCGACTTCATGTCGGTGTTTTTGCTCGAGCTCCTGCCGGGACAGGCGACCGAGCCGCAGCAGCACATGTTCGAGGAGGTGATCTACGTGCTCTCGGGGCGCGGCTCGACCACCATCGAGACCGCCGACGGGCGCACCCACAGCTTCGAATGGGGGCCGAAGAGCGTCTTCGCGCTGCCGCTCAACTCGAAATACCGCCACTTCAACGGCTCGGGCACGGAATCGGCCAAGCTCGCGTCGTCCACCTCGGCGCCGCTGATGATGAACTGCTTCCACAACGAGGAGTTCATCTTCGACAACGACTTCCGCTTCCCCGAGCGCGAGGGCAAGGAGAGCCATTTCTCGGGCGAGGGCGATTTCGTCGCCAAGCGCCCGGGCAAGCACATGTGGGAGACCAACTTCGTCCCCGACGTGAGCAAGTTCGAGCTCCGCGAGTGGCCCGAGCGCGGCGAGGGCTCATCCAACATCATGTTCATCCTCGCCGAGGGCACGATGCACGCGCACTGCTCGGAGATGCCGGTCGGCACCTACAAGAAGGCGCACCGCCACGGGCCGGACTTCCACGTCTACTGGGTGACCGGCGAGGGCTACTCGCTCTGCTGGTTCGAGGGCGACGAGGAGATGATGTACTACCCGTGGAAGCACGGCGTGGTGTTCGCCCCGGCCGACATGATGTTCCACCAGCATTTCAACGCCTCGGCCGGGCCGGCGCGCTACTTCCCGGTGGCCTACGGCTCGCTCCGCTACCCGCTGACGGAATCCAAGCGGCGGCTGTTCGCCGGCGGCGACGTCGACGTGAAGAAGGGCGGCGACCAGATCGAGTGGGCCGACCAGAACCCCAAGGTGCACCGGATGTTCCTCGAGGCGCTGGCGCGCAACGGCGTCCAATCGCGGATGGGGAACCTGATCGACGAGACCCCCTATCTCGCCGCCCAGTAGCCCATGCACGAGCTCGACTACGCGCATTTCCACCCGGCTTCGGAGCGCGAGGCCGAATTCATCAGGGACACGATCTGGAAGGCCGACAATGTCGAGCTGACCACGGTCGGCGTCGACGTGGGCTCGTCGACCTCGCATCTGATGTTCGCCCGCGTGCATCTGCAGCGCCTGTCGGAGGCGCTGTCGAGCCGCTTCGTGGTGGTGGACCGCGAGGTGCTGTGGCGCTCGCCGATCCTGCTCACCCCCTACCGGCCGGACTACACGATCGACGCGGACGCGCTGAAATCGTTCTTCGACGGCGCGTTCCGCAACGCCGGGCTCACCCCGGACGACATCGACTCGGGCGCGGTGATCCTGACCGGCGAGGCGCTCAAGCGGGTCAACGCGCGCGCCATCGCCGACCTGTTCGCCGAGGAGACCGGCAAGTTCGTCTGCGCCTCGGCCGGCCACAATCTCGAATCGGTGATGGCGGCGCACGGCTCGGGCGCGGTCAAGCTGTCGAAAGCCGAGGACAAGACTTTCCTCAACGTCGACATCGGCGGCGGCACCACCAAGTTCGCGCTGTGCAGGGGCGGCGAGATCGTCTCGACGGCCGCGGTCGCGGTGGGCGGCCGGCTCATCGCCTACGACGACGACAACGCGCTGGTCCGGATCGAGGGGCCGGCGCTCCGGATCGCCGAGGATGCCGGTATTGCGCTGACCCCGGGCGCCGCGCTGGCGGCGGACGACCGGCGGGCGCTGGTCCGGCGCATGGTCGACGTGCTGGTGGACCGCATCCGCCAGGAAGAGCCGGACGCGCTCGCCCGCGACCTGCTGGTCACGCCGCCGCTCGACGCCACGCCGAGGCCCGACGTGATCTCGTTCTCCGGCGGGGTCTCGGAATATATCTACGAGCGGGAGGGCGACCCGCACGGCGACCTCGGCAAGTCGCTCGCCCACCACATCCACCACGCGCTGACCGACGAGCGCATCCCCTACCCCGTCTACGACCCGGGCCAGGGCATCCGCGCCACCGTGGTCGGCGCCTCGCAGTTCTCGGTCCAGGTCTCGGGCAACACCATCATGGTGTCCGACGAGGCCGCGCTGCCGCTCCGCAACGTGCCGGTGGTCCGTATCCGCGCCGACCTCTCGGGCGATATCGATCCCGCCATTGTGGAGGCCGAGATCGGCGCCGCGCTCGCGCGCAACGACATCGACCCGGTCGAGACCAACGTCGCGCTCGCCTTCCGCTGGGAGGGGCTGCCGCTGCACGGAAGGCTGCACGACCTCGCCACCGGGCTGCGCGACGGGCTGCGCGGCGTGCTGGCGGAGAAGCGGCCCATCGTCCTGATGATGGAGGGCGACACGGGGCGCACGCTGGGCCATATCCTGGCGGACGAGTTCGACGTGGGCGTCGACATCGTCTCGGTCGACGGGGTGCAGCTCAAGGATCTCGACTATGTCGATATCGGCGCGATGATCCACCCGACCGAGGTGGTGCCGCTGATCATCAAGTCGCTTCTGTTCTCGACGCCCGACGCAAGCGCCGAGGCATCCGCAGCGTCGCACGTCGAGGCGTGACGGCGCGAATTCACCGTTCCAGAAGTCCGAGAGAGGTCGATAATGAGCAAATGGATCGCCCGCGCCCTTGCGCTCGCCGCCGCCGCGGCACCCGGACCCGCGCTCGCCCATCACGGCGGGCCGGCGGATATCGCCGTCGGGATCGGCGCGGCGGCACTCGCGCTTGCGATCGTGGCCGTATTCCTGGGCGTCCGGGCGTACCGGAGGCGGTCGCGCGCCTAGGGCGCTCCCGTTTTCTCCCCTCGTCATGGTCGACCTCCGCCGACCATGACGTGAAGGGCAAGACCGCGTGACCCTCCGGTGACCGCGGCGGCGACAGGGCTCAGGCGGGAATTCGAGGCGGTCGGCCTCATCAGCGCCGCCCATTTCCTCAGCCATTTCTACCAGCTCGCGCTGCCGCCGCTGTTCCTGGCGATCCGGGACGACATCGGGGTCAGCTTCGTCGCGCTGGGCTCGGCCGTCGCCGCTTACCAGATCACGACCGCCGTCCTGCAGACGCCGATCGGCTTCCTGGTCGACCGTATCGGCGCGCGCGGCGTGCTGATCGCGGGCCTCGCGGTCAATGCGGGCGCGATCGCCGCCGCCGGGTTCGCGGAGACCTACTGGGAGATCATGGCGGCGATGATCGTCGCCGGCGCCGGCAACGCGGTCTTCCATCCGGCGGATTTCGCGCTGCTGTCGTCCTCGGTCGACGACCGGCGGCTGGGCCGCGCGTTCAGCGTCCATTCGCTCGCCGGTTCGCTCGGCTTCGCCGCGGCGCCGGTAAGCCTTCTGTTCCTCGCGGCCGTCTGGGACTGGCGCGTCGCCCTGATCGCGACCGGCGCGACGGGGGTGGCGCTGGCCTGTCTGCTTGCGGGGTTCTCGTCCTCGATGCGCGACGACCGGCCGCGCGAGAGGAAACGTGGCGGCGCCGACTGGACCGTCCTGTTCGACCGGACGATCCTCAGCTTCTTCGGGTTCTACGCGCTGTCCGCCGCGGCGGGCGCCGGGATCAGCGGCTTCTCGGTCGTCGCCTTCATCGCGATATACGGCGTGAGCCCGGAGCTGGCGGGCGGGGTGCTGACGGCGTTCTACCTGCTGACCGGGCTCGGGGTCGCGGCGGGCGGAGTGATTGCCGACCGGTCGTTCCGCCCCGACGCGGTGCTCGGCATCTGCTATGCGGCGGCGGCCTGCGCGCTGATCGCGGTGGCGACCGGGGCGCTCGCCTTCTGGCTCGTCGCCGCCGCCTTCGGCATCGCGGGCGTGTTCCGCGGCATCGTCAACCCGAGCCGGGATGTGCTTCTCAAGCGGCTGACGCCGGCGGGCGCCATCGGCACGGTGTTCGGCTTCGTCACCACCGGCTTCAATGTCGGGCTGGGAACCGCGCCCGTTCTCTACGGCTGGATGATGGATCTGGGGCGGCCCGACGCCGTGTTCTGGATCGCCGCCGGATTCACCGTGCTCACCATCGGCATCGTCTTCGTCGCGCGCCGGCCGGTCGCCGTGGCGGCCGATTGACAGCGCGCGGGCGCGGCCCGCCATAATGGCGAAACCGGGGGAGACGCAGCCATGGCCGACCTCGAGCTCTCGATCGCGCTGGAGCGCTACGACCGCCACGTGCCGTTCTTCATGGGGCTGGTCGAGCCGCCGGAAGGGCTCAAGCTCAAGCCTCTCGAAGTCGGCATGGCGCCGCCGCGCCGGGACGGGGTGGACCGTCACCGCCGCTTTCTGGAAGACGGTGAGTTCGACATCGCCGAGACGTCGCTCTCCTCCCATGTCATCGCGACCGCCCGGGGGGCGCCCTTCGTCGGCATCCCGGTGTTCCCGCGCCGGCTGTTCTCGCAGAACCACATCTTCGTCAACGCGCAGGCCGGAATCGAGACGCCGAAGGACCTGATCGGCAAGCGGGTCATCCTGCGCACCTTCCAGACCACGATGTCGGTGCTGGCGCTGGGCGACCTCAAGTTCGAATACGGCGTTCCCTGGGACAAGGTGCGCTGGATCGTGGCCGACGACGAGGTGATGCCGCTCGGC
>JAJDVM010000258.1 GCA_022826125.1 Defluviicoccus sp. | reverse complement strand
GGATCGTAGCTGCCGAAGTTCCAGAGATTGCCCTCGGGATCGCGGCAGGCGTAGAGGCGCCCGCCATAGTCCTGGTCCTCCGGCGGCATGACGACCCGCGCCCCGGCGGCGGAGGCGCGGGCGTGGTGCGCGTCGACGTCGTTCACGATCACGTAAGCGCTCTGGGATACCGAACTGTCCGGCGCATCGAGCGGCTGTTGGAGCCTGCCGAAGTCGTCGTCGCGGGCCGAGCCCAGCATGATCATCCCGTTGCCGAAGACGAGCTGGGCATGGGCGATGGTCCCGTCCTCGCCCGGCACCACGAGGTGCTTCTCGAAGCCGAACGCCTCGCTGAGCCATTCGACGGCGGCGGGCGCGTCCCGGTAGCGCAACGATGGAACGATGGTGGCGGTGGTGTCCCTCGCCAGGTTCGTCATGGGCGTCTGCCTTCTCCCTGCGGCTCGTGCGCGCCGGTCATCTTGGGCCCCCTTCCGGGGTCTGGCAACGCGCCCGGGCGCACGCCACAATCGGCTCCGCACCCGGACGGGGAGAAAGATGAAGCCCGCCGCCTACGGCCCTTACCCCTACGAGCCGATCGTCGACCGGCCGCCCCTGACCTGGCCGGGCGGGGCGCGGATCGCGTTCTGGGTCGTCCCCAACATCGAGGTCTTCGCGCTGGACGAGCGGATGCCGGACGGACCCGGGCTGATCCCCGACGTGTCGGCCTGGGGCAAGCGGGATTACGGCAACCGGGTCGGCGTGTTCCGCATGATGGAGACGATGGAGCGCCACGGCGTTCCGGGTACGGTCGCGCTCAACAGCGAGGTGTGCGACGCGGCCCCGCGCATCGTGGAGGAGTGCCTGCGGCTCGGCTGGGAGCTGATGGGCCATTGCGAGAGCAACACGCGTCGGCTCAACGAGGCGGGATCCGAGGAAGAAGCCGGACGCATAATCGCGCGCACGCTGGACGGCATCGAGCGCGCGACCGGGCGCCGCCCGACCGGCTGGCTCGGCGCCGGACGGCAGGAGACCTGGGGGACGCTGGACCGGCTGGTCGCCGAGGGCTGCCGCTACGTCGTCGACTGGGACTCGGACGACCAGCCGGTGGCGATGGAGGTCGCCGGCAAGACGATCGTCTCGATGCCCTACGGCGCGGGCGTCTCCGACAAGCAGGCCTTCGAGGGGAGCGGGTTTGCCGCCGACGATTTCGAGCGCATGATCCGCCGTGCCTTCGACGTGCTCTACGCCGAGAGCGCGGTCTCGGGGCGCGTCGCCTCGGTCTCGCTCCACCCCTACATCGTCGGTGTCCCGCACCGGATCGGCGCGCTCGACCGCGCGCTAGCCCACATCCGGAGCCACGACGACGTCTGGTTCGCCACCGGCGAGGAGATCGTCGACCATTTCCTCGAATGGAGGGCGGTGCAGGGGGCGGGTTAGCGTCTTTTCGGACCTGACCGGGCCACGCGGCAGCCGAACGAACCGGAAACACTGTTACCCATGTAACCGGTCCGTAGTGTCACCCCTCTATCCGGTTGCTCACGCGGGGCGATCAGCGCTTCCGGGTACGCTTTCTGATCGATTCGCGCGCCTCCTGCACCAGCGCCTCGCCGGCATCCGACGCGGCTTCGACGAGGAGGTCGACCCAGCGCTGCCCGTGATAGACCGCGCGGTGCGCAAGACCGATCTGCCGCGACGGCTCGGGAGCGCGGAAGCGAAGGAAGCTCAGATCCGGCGAGGCGGACCGCTCGCAGAGCGCGGCGGTCTCCGGCAGCAGCGTCAGCCCGGCGCCGCTGGCGACCAGCCGCGACAGGGTGGCGAGCGATCCGGCGCCGCGGCGGACCTCCTGGATACGCCACATCGAGCAGGCACCGAGGACCTGGTTGGCGAGGCAATGGCCGTCTCCGAGAGTCAGCAGCGGTCCGGTATCCGCCTGCGCGAGGTCGGCCGGCTGCGGCGCTCCGTTGGGCGCGCCGAGCGCTTCGAGCCGCCGGGCGCGGCCGGCCAGCAGGAAACGGTCCTCGAAAAGCTCCCTCTCGGGCAGCTCGAGCAAGCCGAGCGGCAGGGAAACGATCGCCGCGTCGAGTCGCCCGGCCAAGAGGTGAGCGACCAGATCCTGACCCGACGCCTCCATCACGTTGAGCTCGACGCGGGGCGAGGAGTCCTGGAGACGGTCCAGGAGGCCGGGCAGGAGATACGGCGCGAGTGTGGAGAGGACGCCCACGGCGAAGCGCAACGGACCCTCCTCGAAACGCTTCCCCATGGTCTCCAGCAGAAGCGTCTCGTCGAGGATCCTGAGCGTCTGTTCGTGCGCCTCGCGGCCCAGCCGCGTGAGCTGTATGCCGCGACTCTCGCGCTCCACCACGGGCCCGCCCAGAGAAGCCTCGAGCTCGCGGATCTGGAGCGAGAGCGCGGGCTGCGAAACGTGCACGCTCTCTGCCGCCCGGCTGAACGATCCGTGTTCGACCAGGGCCTGGAAATAGCGCAGCTGACGCAGTGTGACTGGCATGGCTCCCTCCTCCGGCGCCGACGGCTCCTAACCCGTCGGCGCTCTCTTCCGCCTGTGCTTCCGGGGCGGTCCCGTTCCCCTCGCCGCTTCCGCCGAAGTCCCGGATCGCGGCGTCTCCTTCCCGCTCATTTCGGTTCCTCCTTGCGCGAAGCGTTCGCGGACGGGATGCCCCTAGAAGTCTTCTTGTGGTTTTTAGTCCCGAACAATCATAAAAACTAATACCCTTTTCTGTGAGTGGTCATTAGAAATTCTTATATTGATCGAGCGGGGAGCCGGAAGAAGCGGGCCCCGGGGCGCTGCGGCTCGCACGGCGGGGCCGGCCATGGTATGACCGCCGCAGGGTATCCGTTGGACGTCGGGCAGGGGAGGTTCCGGGATGAGCGATGTGCTGCAGGCGATGCGCGACGTGGTGGTGGCCAACCGCATATTGTCGCGCGAGGGGGTGGTCGACGCCTACGGGCACGTGACCGTGCGTCACCCGGACAATCCAGAGCGCTACCTGATGTCGTGCTCGCGCGCGCCCGAGCTGGTCACGCTCGACGACATCATGGAGTTCACCCTCGACGGCGAGCCGGTCGACGACTCGGGCCGGGTGCCCTACGCCGAGCGCTTCATCCACGGCGCGATCTACGAGAAACGGCCCGACGTCAACTCGGTGGTCCACAACCACTCCCACGCGGTGATTCCGTTCGGGGTGACCGGGGTAAAGCTGCGTCCGATCATCCATGTCGGGGCCTCGATCGGCGCGGATATTCCGGTTTGGGACATCCGCGACAGGTTCGGCGACACCAACCTGCTGGTGGTCAACATGGAGCAGGGCCGCGACCTCGCGGACTGCCTCGGCGGCAACCGGGTGGCGCTGATGCGCGGCCACGGCTGTGCGGTGGCGGGCGTCTCGCACCAGCAATCGACGATGACCTCGGTCTATCTCCAGGTCGCCGCCGAGCTGCAGGCCCAGGCCATGCGGATGGGCGAGGTGACCTACCTGTCGGACGCCGAGATCGAGCACTGCTCGGCCACCTTCACCAGCGAGATATCGGTCAACCGGGCGTGGCAGTATCTCCGCCACCGCGCCGGCGTGAGCGACCTCTAGGGGGACGCCGGGATGGCCGGACCCAGCCGGGAGATCGCCGCCGCCATCGCCGAGCAGGCGGCGGGCGCCGGCATCGAGCTGGTCGCCAGCCTGCCCGACGGCTGGATCGCCGCGCTGATCGAGGAATTCGAAGCGGATGCGCGGTTCGACCACATCCCGGTCAACCGCGAGGAGTCGGCCATCGGGCTGTGCTCCGGCGCTTTCTTCGGCGGCAGGGGCTCGCTCGCCCTGATGGGCGCGTCCGGGCTGATGACCTGCATCTACGCGATCACCAAGATCAACTACACCTACATGGTGCCGATGACGATCTTCATCACCATGCGGGGGCGGCTCGGCGACCGCGCCAAGTTCCACGTCTCGAACGGGCTCTACCTCGAACCCGTCATGCAGTCGATCGACCTCCCCTACACGGTGATCGAGCGGCGCGACCGGCTGGACGAGATCCGCCGCGCAGTGGCCCATTCGCGCACCATCTCGCGCCCCGTGGTGGTCGGCTTCACGCGCGACCTGCTCTACGGGGAGAGCGTCTGATGGCGATGGCGATGGAGGCCTGCTTCGCCCATCTGGTGGAGCGCTGGACCGACCAGGTGGTCGTCACCTCGGCCGGCAACGCGTCCGAGATGTGGTGGAAGCTCACCGGCGAGACCGAGAAGGTGTTCTACCTCGAAGCCTCGATGAGCCTCGCCTCGCTTTTCGCCGCCGGCATCGCCTACGGAATCCCGCGGGCCAATGTGTGGGCGTTCTCGGGCGACGGGGCGTTCCTGATGAACCCCGGGATGCTCATGGTGGAGCGCCGCCTCGGCCTCCCCAACCTCACCCACTTCCTGGTCGACAACGGGGTCTACGGCGCGACCTTCGAGATCGACATGGCGGATGCAGGCGAGACCGACTACGCCGCGCTGGCGCGCGCCTGCGGGCTGCAAAACGTGTTCCGGTTCGGCACGGTCGCCGATCTCCGCGACGGCATGGACGAGGTCGAGCGGGTCAACGGCGAGGCGTTCGTGGTGCTCGACGTCGAGCCGCTCGGCGGCGCGCTGCCCGACCCGCCGATGGACGGCCCGGAATGCAAGTTCCGCTTCGGCCGCTATCTCGAGCGCACCTACGGCGTGAGGATCTTCGACGCGAGGGTCTGAGGCCGGGCGAAAGAAAGGGGAAACAAGGCGCGGACAGTCGGCCTTCGCCGATGACGGACGGGACAGGATAGCGGTTCAAATCGAACCCGGCCGGCCCCTAAACCGGAAACACCAGACAGTTGTTGATCACCACCGAGTCGTACACGCACTTCCGCTCCGCGATCAGCAGCCTGCCGTCCACCCGCTCGAAGACATCGTAATACTTGCCGACCTGCTGGATGCGGCTCGGTTCCTCGACCAGGGTTTCGAGGAGGAGGTAGTTGGCCTCAGCGCGGATCGTCGTGCCTTCGGCCTCATGCACCCGGACGTTGTTTATCTGCAGATTGAGGTAGCGCGGCGCGTACATCTCGGTGTTGCGCAGCGCGAAGGCACGGTCCTTGAGCATGCCCTTGCCCTCGCAATAGACGAGGCCGAGCGGCAGGCCGGACTCGTGATTGTCGCGGGCTATGATGCAGTAGAACGCGTCGTCGGTGAAAAACTCGCACCACTGCTCTACCTCGCCGCGCTCCAGCGCGTCGGCGTAGTCGTAGTGGAATTCCTCGAGCTCGAGCCTGAGGTCGCGGAAGGCCGTCCGGTCGGCGCGGGCCTCGCGCGGCTTGTCCGCCGTCGCCGTCGCGCTCACAGCGCCATCGACTCGCGGTAGTAGCGGTACATCGCGCGGATCGCGCGCTCGGTGATGATGGTGTCGGTCTCCTCCTCGTCGTCGCCGAGGAGCGCCAGCCCGACCCGGGGCATCGAGCGCCTGAGCCCGTCCTGGACGAACTTGAGCGCCTCGTTGTCCTCGATGCCGAGGAACCCGCCGGGGCCGAAGATGTTGTTCTGGCGCAGCCGGTGGCGGGTCATCTCCTCGTCGTCGGACGCGCGGCCGAACACCGCCCAGATCATCATCAGCTCGTTCGGCCCGCGCGGCACGATGAGGCGCGTATTCAGGATGTTGGTCTGGCGCAGCGCCGTCATGTTGGGCCAGATCGTCATCGCCGCGCCCGACCACGAGGAGTCGAACTCGCGGACGAAGTTCAGCACGCTCTCGTCGTTCAGCTTGAGCCCCTCGCGATAGGCCGCGATCTGCGCGCTGTCCTCCTTGCTCACGTCCGGGCGGCCCTGCGGGCGGCGCGAGAGCAGCGCACTGTGCCGCCCGATGGGATCGACCATGATGTCGGATTCGTTGCTGGTCACGAACAGCCCGAAGGTCGTGAGATAAGTGTGCAGCAGCGTCGCGTGGTAGGGGTCCTTCAGGTTCTCCTGGTAGAGCTTCCAGTTGCCCGGCAGGATATTGCGGTGGAGCCCGAGCAGCACCTGCTCGGTGCCGTCGAAGATGATGTCGAACTGCTCGCGGATGCCGGGGCCGAGATAGTCCTCGACGGGCTCCATGTCCTCGCAGGCGGTGGCGAAGATCACGCCGCGATAGGCGCTCACCCTGAACTTCCGCAAGCCGTGCTCCGCCATGTCGAAGCCCGCCGGCATGCCGCCCTTGCCCTTCACCCCGCGGCGGAACGGGACCGCCACCAGGTCGCCGGCGAGGTCGTAGGTCCAGTTGTGGTAGGGGCAGACGAAGCGCTCGGTGTTGCCGCGGTACTCGCGGCAATACTCGGCGCCGCGGTGGGCGCAGCGGTTCTCGAAGACATGGAACCCGCCGTCCATGTCGCGGGTGACGACGACCGGCACCTCGCCGACATAGGAGCGGATATAGTCGCCCGGCTTCGACACCTCGCATTCGAGGCCGACGAAGTTCCAGTGCCGGCCGAAGAAGATGCGCTCCTGCTCGCGCTCGTAGATCCGTTCGTCGGTATAGACCCAGTCCGGCACCTGCGTTTCGTCGTTCGGCCAGACCAGATCGGCGGGCGCCGCGGCAGCGCTGCCGTTGGCGGGAAATCCGCTCGTTCCGTCCATTCCGCGTCTCCTCCTCGCGGGTTCGGGGCGAGTATCCGCCGGATTCCGCGCGCTCGCAAGCGTGGGGGGAGGCCTACGCCTCCCGGGTCGCCTCCTGCACCACCGCGCGGTCCATGTAGCCGGAGAGGCTGCGTTCCATGGCCGCGACGCAGACCGGGTCGAGATCGAAGCGGGGCTCCGGGTCCGGATCCCAGTTTCCGTGGCGGTCCTCGCCCCGGACCAAGAGCGCCGAGCGCCGGCCGATCGACGAACGGACATGGGTCGGGATGTAGATGAACGAGATCCCCATCCGGCGCCACGAACTCCGGTTGGGCTCCGAGCCGTGGATCAGGCGCTCGTGGTGGATCGAGAACTGGCCCGCCCGAAGCACCAGGTCGACCGCGCCCGAATCGTCGATCCCCTCCAGCGTCTGGCCGCGCGACAGGAGGTTGTCCTCGTCGTAGGTCTCGACATGGACCAGCTCCTCGCCGCGGTGGCTGCCGGGGATCACCCGGACGCAGCCGCTCTCGGGCGTGGAATCGCTGAAGGCGAACCAGACCGTCGCCTCCTCGTGCGGGTCGAGCCCGTAATAGGCCGAGTCCTGGTGCCAAGACACGTAGGACGGATCGCCCGCTCCCTTGAACCAGAAGGTCGACAGGTAGACTAGGAGGTCCGGGCCGAGCAGGTCCTCGACCGCGT
Source organism: Defluviicoccus sp. (assembly GCA_022826125.1). GTDB lineage: Bacteria > Pseudomonadota > Alphaproteobacteria > MPNO01 > MPNO01 > MPNO01. The sequence continues at coordinate 7,676 of JAJDVM010000258.1, read as the reverse complement.
CCAGGATCGCGGGATGGCACGCGAGCTCGACCAGCCAGGGGAAGACGAGGTGGCCCTTGACGCGGAGCCGCTTTGTCGCGTCGACGCCCGCCTCGCGCTCATAGTCCTCGATCCGCCGGCCGAGCGCGCGGGCGTCCGCGGCGCTCATCGCCTCGACCGGGAAGACATAGCCGTCGCGCTCGAAGGCGGCGACCTGTCCGGCGCTCAGCACCTTGCCCATGACGGCCTCTTCACAATCCCATCAGGGCGCGGACCGCGCGGGTCAGGCGTCCATCGGGGTTCTGGTATTCGAAGACGATGTCGAAATGGTTGGTCTCCGGCAGGTCGACATACTCGGCGGCGAAGCCCTTCGCGCGCCAGGCGGCGGCGTAGTCGTCGGTCTGGCGCTTGAACTCCGAGGTCTCGTTGCCGCCGTAGGAGACGATCAGCGGGCAGCCCTTCTCGGGCAGGTTGTGGATCGGGCTGTTCCGCCGCGCCGCCGCCTCGTCGAGCTTCGCCCACTCGTTGACCTCCGAGAGGCGGATCGGCTCGAGATCGAAGATGCCGGAAAGCGCGCAGGCTCCCTTGACGATGTCCTCGGGTACGCGGAAATCGGCGTGCCAGCCGCCCGAGATCATCGCACCCGTCAGGTGCCCGCCGGCCGAGCTCCCGGTGACGAAGATGCGGTCCGGATCGGCGCCGAACGAGGCGGCGTTGTTCCAGGTCCAGGCGAGCGCCCGGCGGCATTGCGCGACGATGGTATCGAGGCTCGCCCCCGGCGCGAGGCTGTAATTGACCGTCACCACGGCGGCGCCCAAGCCGACGAAGCATTCGGCCATGAAGGCGCTCTCCTTCTGGCTCAGCATCCGCCAGTAGCCGCCGTGGATGAAGAACAGGACCGGCGCGCCCTCGCCGGCCGGGAAGATGTCGACCACCTCGTCGGCGATCTCGCCGTAGCGCACGTCCTCCCGGCATTCCAGGGTCCCGCGTGCCCGCGCGCTGTCCGAACCGTAGCGCGCGATCGCCTCCTCGAACACCTCGAGCGGCACCGTCCCGCGCGCCCGGTATTCCGTGTCGAGCGTCTCCTGATCGAAGCCGCGATAAACCGTCATTCTCCTTGCCCTTCCGTAATCTGCCGCGCCGGAACCGGATCGCGCGGAATCCCGAGCCAGTCCGCCGCCCGGTCCATCGCCCGGTCGAGCCGCCGGCGGACGACGATCTCGCGATGGGCGTACCACGCCATGGCGATGGTGAACACGCCGGCGAAGAACACGTCGCTCAGGAAATGCGCGCCCACCAGCATGCGGAACGCGCCGACGACCGAGCCGAAGCCTATCGCCGCCCAGAATACCCGCCGCCGCCAGCGCCGCGCCACGAGAAACGCCAGCGCGGCATAGGCGAACCCGTAGCTCGCCTCGCCGGAGACGAAGGAGCAGTTGCGCTCGCATTGATCGGCGATGACCAGAGGCCGGGTGAAGGTCTTCTCGCCGCCGAACTCCACGACGGCGCGCGGCCGGGCGCGGTCCCAGTGGTCCTTGAAAACATGGTTGACGATCAGCCCGGGCCCCAGCACCGAGAACACCACGATGAAGCAGATCGAGCGCCGCGTGAGGCCGAACAGGTAGCGCCCCCAGAGATGCCGCGCCGCGACCGAGAGCAGGAGGCCCGCGAACACGACGTAGCCCAGCCGGATGAAGTTTTTGCGGATCGTCTGGACGTCGGGGTCGCGCGCCGCCGGGAAGCCGTGCCCGGGATCGTAAAACAGGCCGGCGAAGAACAGGTCGATCGACGGAAAGCGGTAGAGGACCGCGCCCGCGATCGCCGAGACCGCGCAGAAGGCGAGCAGGGTCCGCCATCCCGCCGGTCCGGATTCGCGATGTGTCGCAGCGTTATCCATCGGCGGACGCAGGTTATCGCCGCCCGCCGCCGATTGCATCCGCCTCGCCCCTGCCTAAGATGAGCCGCCGTTCAGGGAGGGCCGGGTGTCAGGGTATCGTCTTCTCGCCATCGCGTTCTCGCTCCTCGCGGCGCTTGCCGTCGCCAGCCCGGGGACGGCGCGCGCCGACAAGGCGGCGACCGGGATACTGATGGGCGGCGCCGCGTTCCTCGCCTACAGCCTGGCCATGGACCCGCCCCAGGACAGGGAACCCGACGTGCTGATCTTGGGCACCGGCGTGTTCGACGCCGTCGACGGGGAGGACACGGCTGGGCTGCTCCGGATCGAGTACCGGCCGGCGCTGTTGGGGATGCGCACCGGGCCCCTGCTGGGGCTGGCGGGGACCACTGACGGCGGCGTGCTGGGGTATGGCGGGGTCCGCCACGATATCCTGTTCTCTGGACGCCTGTTGGTCTCGCTGAACCTCTCGCTCGCCGCCTATCCTACGGAGGGGAGCGGCAAGGACCTCGGCAGCGCGGTCCAGTTCCGCTCCGGGTTCGACGTGCAACACAGGCTGGACGACGGGTCGAGGATCGGGATCTCGTTCCACCACATCTCGCACGCCGAGGTGTTCGACGACTCCAACCCGGGCACCGAGACGCTCGCGCTGACCTACACGATCCCGATCGGCCCGTTCTAGCCCTCACCGCCGATGAAGTCGGGGCGGCGCTTTTCCTTCAGGCTCGCCAATCCCTCCCGGACCTCGGGACCGCCGAAACCGAGGAATTCCAGCGCGAGCGAGGCATCGAAGGTCGGACCTGCCATCCTGAGCCAGTTGTTGAGTGTGTGCTTGGTCCAGCGGATCGCGCTCGGCGCGCCGCGGGCGAGCTTGCGGGCGACGTCGTAGGCGGTGTCGATCACCGCCTCGTCCTCGACGGCGAGCGAGACCAGGCCGATCCGCTCCGCTTCCTCGCCGCTCACCGGCTCGCAGAGCAGCAAATAGTATTTCGCCTTGGCCATGCCGCAGAGCAGCGGCCAGACGATCGCCGCGTGGTCGCCGGCCGCGACGCCGAGTCTGGTGTGGCCGTCGATCAGCCGCGCGGTCTTCGCCGCCACCGAAATGTCGGCGAGCAGCGCGCAGACCAGCCCCGCCCCCACCGCCGGCCCCCTGATCGCCGAGACCACCGGGGTCGAGCATTCGACCATGCCGTAGACCATGTCCTTCGCCTCGTGCCAGACGCGGATGCGGGTCTCGTAGTCGAGCGTCATCTCCTCCACGAGGTCGAGGTCGCCGCCGGCCGAGAACGCCTCGCCGGCGCCCCGGATCAGCGCAACCCGGGTGTCCGGGTCCCGGTCCACGTCGCCCCAGACCCTGGAAAGCTCGGCGTGCGTCGCGGCGTCCGCCGCGTTCAGGCGCGCGGGGTTGTTGAGGACGATTTCGAGGATCCCGGGCTCCGGGCGGGAAAATTCGAGACGCTCGTAGCTGGCAAACCTGTCGGACATGGGTATCGGCCGCTCCCGTTCGGCGTGGCTCTGGACGCTCCGGCGAAGCTACCCTAGAACGGCGGCCGACGACAAAGGACGGGGACGGGGATGGCTCTCAAGCTGAACTTCGCCTGCGGCAATTACGACCGCATGGACGCGCTCAAGTCGGGCGAGGTCGCGCCCGAGGGAATCGATCTGGAGTTCATCGGGATCGACGCGCCGCGCGAGATCTTCGACCGGATGATGGGCGAGAACGCGTTCGACGTCTCGGAGCTCTCCTCGTCGGAATTCATCTCGATGACCGCGGCCGGCGACCGCCGCTTCGTCGCGATCCCGGTATTCCCCTCCAAGGCGTTCCGCCACGGCTTCTTCTGCATCAACCGCAACGCCGGTATCTCGACGCCGAAGGATCTGGAAGGCAAGCGCATCGGCGTCCCGCTCTACACCCAGACCGCCGCGGTGTGGTGCCGCGGCCATCTCGCCGAGGATTACGGCGTCGACCTCTCCACCGTCGAGTGGGTCCAGGGCGCGGTCGAGAAGGTCGGCACCCACGGGACGCCGTCGGCGCCGCCGTTGCTGAAGCCCGCGAACATCGTGCAGAACGAGACCGGACGGTCCCTGAGCGACATGCTGGCGGACGGGGAGATCGACGCGCTGCTGGGCTCGCGGCTGCCGGACTCGCTCCGCACCCATCCGGACGTCGTCCGCCTGTTTCCCGACTTCCGCGAGGTCGAGAAGGACCTCTACCGCACGCGGCGGATCCACCCGATCATGCACCTGGTGGCGATCGGGCGGCAGATCCACGAGGAGCATCCGTGGATCGCCAAATCGCTCTACGACGCCTTCGAGGCATCGAAGGCGCTGGCGCTCGAACGCATGCGGATCTCCGCCGCCCAGCGCTACATGCTGCCCTTCCTGGTCTCCGACCTCGAGGAGATCGACGAGATCTTCGACGACGGCGACCCCTGGCCCTACGGCGTCGAGCCCAACCGGGCGACCCTGGAAGCGCTGGCGCGCTATCTCAGGGACCAGGACTTCATCGCCGAGGCGATGCCGGTCGAGAGCCTGTTCGTGTCGGTGGAGGGCTGAGGGCGCGTCCCTCGACCGGGGCTTGTATCGATAACTTGACGAGCCGGACGCCGACAGGCGTTCCGGGAAACGCCGGAGCGCATCTAGTTGGCCGAATGCGTTCGATCACGGACATCCTCCCGGTCGGCGGCGCCCCCGACGCTGCGGGGCTGGAACTGCGCAATTCGATCGCCGCAACAAGATTCGGAATGACGAGTCCCGCATCGGCCTGCAATCGTGACGCCGTGACCGTAGCCGCCGTCGGGCCGGGACTTGCCGGGATTTTGCATGCAGGAACCCAAGACCATGAACCGCACGGAGTGGGGTCTCCTGATCCTGCTTTCCGTCCTGTGGGGCGGCGCCTTCTTCTGCGTCGGCGTCGCGGTCGACGAACTCCCGCCGCTAACGGTGGCTCTGGCCCGTGTCGGCGTCGCGGCGATGGCGCTCCTGGCGCTATCTTGGTTTCTCGGTCGAGCGCTGCCGCGTGGGTTTACGGCCTGGACTCCCTTCCTGGTCATGGGCCTGCTCAACAACGTGCTGCCATTCAGCCTCCTGAATGCCGGGCAGACCATGGTCAGCGTGGGGTTGGCGTCCATTATGAACGCCATGACGCCGTTGTTTACCGCCCTGGTGATGGCGTCGTTCCGAGAGGAGAGGCTGTCGGCTTATCGAGTGATGGGCGTGCTGCTGGGAATCGTCGGCGTGGCGGTTATCGCGCGCCCTGGCACGCTCTCGGAAGATGCGAGGCTCGTGGGCATCGGCCTCTGCCTCTCCGCCGCGCTGAGTTACGGTTTTGCAGCGCTCTGGGGCCGCCGTCACTTGGCCGACGTTGCTCCGCTCGACTCCGCGACCTGTCAGCTCGTGTCGTCGACCCTCGTCATCTCGGTGGCGGTCGCCATCGTAGATCGGCCATGGACGCTGCCGATGCCGGGGGTTGGGATCTGGCTCGCCCTGGGCGCGCTGGCCTTGTTGGGAACCGCGCTCGCCTACATCGTTTTCTTTGAGGTTCTCGTTCGCGCCGGAGGTAGCAACGTCATGCTGGTCACACTGCTGATGCCGGTGACCGCGCTGCTGCTCGGGACCCTGTTCCTCTCCGAGCCGATCCTCGCGTTCGAGATTGCCGGGGCCGCGGTCATCGGGCTGGGTTTGCTGTTCATCGACGGCAGGGTTCCTCGCAGGATAGCCCGCCTTATCGCTACTCGGCCGGTTGCCCGGCGGCGCCGATGAACTCGCGTCGAATGTGGCGTCGGCTCCGCTTCAACCCGAACCCGGGATGCTCTAGTTTGCCCGCCCGACGAGACCTGTTTGAGCCAAGGAGCCGCCGCCATGACCGAAGCCTTTATCTGCGACGCCGTAAGAACCCCGATCGGCCGTTACGGCGGGGCGTTGAGCGCGGTGCGGACGGACGATCTCGGCGCGGTTCCGATCTCGGCGCTGATGGAACGCAACGGGCAGGTCGACTGGGAAGAGGTCGACGACGTCTATTTCGGCAACGCCAACCAGGCGGGCGAGGACAACCGCAACGTGGCCCGCATGTCGGGGCTGCTGGCCGGGCTGCCGGTCGAGGTCGGCGGGGCGACCGTCAACCGGCTCTGCGGCTCGGGGCTGGAAGCGGTCTCCCAGGCCGGGCGCATGATCCGCACCGGCGAGGCCGGGCTCGCCATCGCCGGTGGAGTCGAGAGCATGTCGCGCGCGCCCTTCGTGATGGGGAAGGCCGAGCAGCCGTTCTCGCGCAAGGCGGAGGTCTACGACACGACGATCGGCTGGCGCTTCGTCAATCCGAGGATGGAAGAGGCCCACGGGGTCGATGCGATGGGCGAGACGGCGGAGAACCTCGCCGAGGAACGCCAGATCACCCGCGAGGACCAGGACAGGTTCGCGCTGTGGAGCCAGCGGAAGGCCGGGGACGCGCAGGACGCCGGCCGGCTGGAGGCGGAAATCGTTCCCGTGACGATTCCCAGGCGGCGCGGCGATCCCATCGTCGTCTCGGTCGACGAGCACCCGAGGGCCGACACCACGATGGAGACGCTGGCGAAGCTGCGCCCTGCGTTCCGCAAGGACGGCACCGTGACCGCCGGCAACTCGTCGGGCGTCAACGACGGCGCGGCGGCGCTGATCGTGGCCGACGAGGACGCCGCCAAGCGGCACGGGCTGACGCCGAGGGCGCGCATCGTCGGCGCGGCGACCGCCGGCGTGCCGCCCCGGATCATGGGGATCGGCCCGGCGCCGGCGACCCGCAAGGCGCTTGCGATAACCGGTCTCGCGCTCGACGACATGGACGTGATCGAGCTCAACGAGGCCTTCGCCGCGCAGTCGCTCGCGGTGACCCGCGAGCTGGGGATGGCGGACGACGACGAGCGGGTCAACCCGAACGGCGGCGCGATCGCGCTCGGCCACCCGCTCGGGTGCAGCGGGGCGAGGCTCGCGACGACGGCACTCTACGAGCTCGAACGCAGGGGCGGACGCTACGCGCTCTGCACCATGTGCATCGGCGTCGGCCAGGGCATCGCCATGGTGATGGAGCGGGTGTAGGGCAGGACTTTCGCCCGACCCGGTTCGGCGGCACAATGGGCGTGCCAACCGCCCGGGGAGGGCCGCCATGCCCAAAATCCTGACGCAGGCCGAGGTCGACAAGTTCTGGAACGAAGGCTACTGCTTTCCCTTCGACTGCCTGACCACGGAAGAGGCGGCGGAGGCGCGGGCCAGGCTGGAGGCGTTCGAAGCCGAGATCGACGACGACATCCAGAAGCACCTCAGGGTCAAGGTCCATCTCGGCTTCATGTGGCTGTGGGAACTCGCCCACCACCCAAAGATTCTCGATGCCGTCGAGGATTTGATCGGCCCCAACATCCTGCTCTACCTGTCGACGCTCTGGTTCAAGGACGCGGGCGACGGCAAGCGGGTCTCGTGGCACCAGGATTCGGCCTATTACGGGCTCGAACCGCATGACGTGGTCACGCTCTGGCTCGGCTTCACCGATTCCAACGAGGAAAACGGCTGCGTGCAGATCATCCCGGGCACCCACAAGGAGCCCGACTACGTCCATGTCGAGACCTATGCGGCGGACAACCTGCTGGCGCGCGGCCAGACCATCGAGGAAATCGATGACTCGAAAGCGGTGAAGCTGGAGCTCAAGGCGGGGCAGTTCTCGCTCCACCACGAGCGGCTGGTGCACGGCTCGGCGCCCAACCTGTCGAACGACCGCCGGCTCGGCATGTCGTTCACCTACCTGCCGACCTATGTGCGCTGCAACCTGCCCAACCGGACG